>JBAQCH010000353.1:0-4327 GCA_049294015.1 Anaerolineae bacterium | reverse complement strand
GCCTGCTGGCCTTGCCGGGCCAGCCGCTGCCGGCCAGCCTGCCGGCCCTGGCGCAGATCGACCGGCTGCGCTTCGATCAGCTTCTGTGGCTGGGCGCGACGCGGCTGCCGGCCATCGACGAGGTTGCCTTGGGCGCGGGCCATCCCCGCTTCTGGGGCGAGGTCGCCGTGGCCCAGTCGAGCCTGCTGCGCGGCGCCAAGGCCAACGGCCAGGGCGCCGAGGCGGCTGAGATCGCCCGGCTGTACCGGCAAATCCTGTCGGAGCGGCGCAACGAGCCGGGCGCGGCCGCAGCCATTCCCACCGAGCGCAGCGGCGACCCGACCGCGCAGGCCCTGGCCGCGCTGCTGGCCCCGGTGGATGAGGCGCTGGCCGGGCTGACCTACCTGCCGTTGGGAATGGCGGCCGTTGCGACCGAGGCTGACGTGGTTGGTCCGACCGAACTGGGCAGCGACGGCCTCCTTTCGTTCGGCAGCGGTCTGTTCGTGGATCCGACCCTGGTCCCCAATCCGGCCATCCAGCCGCGCTCCGGCAGCGGGCTGGAGGCCGACGCCTTCAACCGCTACTACGTGCAGAACCGGCGGCTGCGCGGCATCCACAGCCTGCTCTTCCTGCCAGAGGTGGCGCTGGTCGCCGTGCCCGACGCGGTGCACCGGCCCTGGGGCACGGAGCTGGTTCCGCCCGACCCGCCCCCGGCTGACCCGCCGCCGGTCCTGCCCGACTGGACCAGCTTCCAGGGCTGCCCGGTGGACGAGGCCGCGCCGCCTGGCCCGCCGCCCGTCGTCTCACCCGCCGCCGGCCTGCTGCCTCTGTTGGAGCCGGCCGCCAGCTACGACAGCCAGGCTCTACTGGACGTGCAGCACGCGCTGGTCAATCTGTGCCAGGCCCGGCGCGATGTGGTGGCTGTGCTCGGCCTGCCGCTGCACTTCGAGAAGCGGCAGTGTGTCGAGTGGCAAGAGACGCTGCGCCAACGCCTGGGCCTGCCCCGCCAGCGCAGCGCGTTCGACGGCGTCACCGACTTCGTGGACCTGAGCTACCTGGCGGTCTACCATCCCTGGCTGGTGATGGGCGAGGAGGCTGGTTTCTATACGCTGCAGACGGGTTTCGATACGGCGCAGACGCCTACTCAACCCACGGCTACTGGACCCACGGGCCAGGTGTTGCGGGTGACGCCGCCCGACGGCGCGGTGTGCGGCATGATCGCGGCGCGCGAGCGGCAGCGCCAGGTCTGGGTGGCTCCAGCCAATGTGCCGTTGCAAGGCGTCCTGGACCTGTTGCCGGCCATGAGTGTGGACGACTGGGCCGACCTCTTCGCCGAGCAGCTCAACCTGATCCGCCGCGAGCCGGATGACTTTCGCGCCATGAGCGCCCACACGCTGAGCGAGGATCGGCAGTTGCTACAGCTCTCCGTGCGCCGGCTCATGATCCTGCTTCGCAAAGTGGCGCTGGAACGGGGCATGGCCTGGACCTTCGAGAACAACGACGAGCGGCTGCGCGACGCGGTGCGCACCACGCTGGAGGCGCTGCTGCGCTTCATGTTCGAGCGGGGCGCGTTCGCCGGCCGCACGCCGCAGCAGGCCTTCCGCGTCGTCACCGATCAGCGGGTCAACACCCGCCAGAGCATGGACCAGGGCCGCTTCATCGCCCAGGTGCAGGTGGCGCCCAGCCAGCCGATGGAGTTCATCACCGTGCTGCTCAGCCGGGCCAGCGATGGCGTGCTGCTGGCGCTGGAGGCCTAGGCCGGCCGGAAATGATGAATGATGAACGGTGAACGATGAATGGTGAACCATGAGCGGTGAGCGACCTTTTTTGGCCTTTCGCTTCGACGTGCAGATCAACGTGCCGGGCGTGCTGGGCTTGACCAACCCGCTGTGCAACGCGGCCTTCGCCGAGTGCGACGGGCTGGAGATGACCATGGAGCCGAAGACGGTGCGCGAGGGCGGCAACAACACCCAGCAAATCCACCTGGTCGGCCCGGTCAGCTACGGCAGCCTGAGCCTCAAGCGCGGCATGACCAGCAACATCGATCTGTGGAAGTGGTTTACCCAGTCGGTCAGCGGCGACACGCGCAGCGCGCGCGGCGAGGCGCTGATCATCATGCGCAACGGCGAAGGCGGCGAACAGGTGCGCTTCAAGGTACACGACTGCCTGCCGCTGAAGATGAAAGCGCCGGCCCTCAACGCCAAGGAGGGCCTGCTGGCCATCGAGGAGATGCAATTGGCCTACAGCTACTTCGAGATTGAAGAGCCGCAGCCGCCCTTCGGCCTGTCGGCCGGCATCGGCTTCTCGGCCTCGGCCTCCGTCGGCGCATCGGCTTCGTTCTCGGCGTCAGCATCGATAGGGTTTGGATAGGCGGCACCCATGACAACCAGCAACATCACCAGGGCGCAGTTTGTCGAAATCAAGAAGTTCTCCGGGAGTTCGGGTACACTGAGCGAGGCGGAAAAGGAGAACCAGCTTGACGTGCAGTTCAATCCGCAGTCCCTGAAGCTGACTTTGTCCAATCAGAACAGCGGCGGTGACCAGCCGGGCGGCTCGTCGAAGCAGTTTGTGGGCAGCGGCGCGTCGAAGTTGTCTTTGGAGTTGGTGTTCGACACCACCGCCACCGGCGCCGATGTACGCGCCGAAACGAAGAAGGTCGCCTTTTTCGTGATGGCGAAGGAGCAGGACGACCCACAGAAGAAGCGCACGCCTCCCAACGTTCGTTTTCAATGGGGCAGTTTCATCTTCGAGGGCGTGATCGACTCCATGGACGAGACGCTGGAGTACTTCTCGGAGGAGGGCGTGCCGCTGCGTGCTACCGTGTCGTTGAGCATGAGCCGCGACGATATCGTCTTCCTGTTTGGCAGCGCGCGCGGCGGCGGCGCGGGCAAGGCCACCGGCGCCACCTCGCCCCTGGATTCGGCCCGGCCGGGCGACAGCATCGCCAGCATGGCGGCCCGCATCGGCGCCAGCGCGGACTGGAAGGGCATCGCCAGCGCCAACGGCATCGACGATCCGCTGCGCGTGCAAGCCGGCGCGCGCGTCAACCTGAATGCGAAGGCGTCGGTGCGGTGAGAACCGCGGATTGGCAGGCTGCGCGGATCGGAGATGGCTGCGTGCGGATCAGTGAGAACCGCGGATTGGCAGGCTGCGCGGATCGGAGATGGTCATGGGCAAACGCATTTGTCAAGTACAACCACTATCGGGCGCAGGCCCATTCTGATCCGCGCCTTCTGAAAATCCGCTGTTCTGGAGCGCATCATGCCAGTCATCATCAACGAAACCGAGATCGTCGTCGAGCCGCCTGCCGCGCCGGAGCCGTCCATGCCCGCACCAGCGCCATCCAGCGCCCGCCTGACGCCTGACGAGATCGTGCGCGTCATCCAGCGCCAACAGGAGCGCCTGGCCCGCGTGTGGGCGGACTGAGCGGCCATCCACGAATGCGGCCACGAATACACGAATGAGCGCCGCACCGGCGTGATTTCTGACCAATCTACCAAATCTACCAATTTGCCAATCTACCAATCCCCCAATCACCCAATCACCAACTAAACCATGCCACCCACCACCGACACCCGTTCCCAATTCTACGCCTCACGCCCGACCTTCAAGGTCGACGGCGTGGAGCAGCGCGAGCTGGGCGAGGGGCTCTTGCAGTCGCTGCTGATCGAGGAGACGACCCTCGGCCTGTTCCGCTGTGAGGCGCGCTTCGCCAACTGGGGCGCACAGGGCGATAGGGTGGACTTCTACCTGTTCGACGGCCGCATCGTGGACTTCGGCAAGGAGATCGAGGTCGAACTGGGGCCACCGGGCGGGACGCGGCGGGTGTTCAAGGGCCGCATCAGCGGGCTGGAGGCGCAGTTCCCGAAGGAGCGGCCGCCGGAGCTGACGGTGCTGGCCGAGGACCGCTTCCAGGACCTGCGCATGGAGCGCCGCACCCGCACCTTCGAGGACAGCAGCGACGCCGACGCCCTGCGCGCCATCATTGCGCAGCACGGCCTCAGCGCTGACGTCGACGTGGACGGGCCGACCCACCGGGTGCTGGCCCAGGTCAACCAGAGCGACCTGGCCTTCCTGCGCGAGCGCGCGGCCGCGGTGGACGCCGAGCTGTGGCTGGACGATCGCACGCTGCACGTGCAGGCCCGCAGCCGCCGCAACGCCGGCACGGTCAGCCTGACCTACGGCGCGGGGCTGTTGGAGTTCACCGTGCTGGCCGATCTGGCCCACCAGCGTAGCGCCTTGCGGGTCAGCGGCTGGGACGTGGCCGGCAAGCAGGCCATCGACGTGCAGGCCGGTGAGAGCGCGGTGTCTGGCGAGCTGGATGGCCGGCGCAGCGGCGGCGCAGTGC
>JBAQCH010000352.1:0-5810 GCA_049294015.1 Anaerolineae bacterium | reverse complement strand
TTTGGCACGGAGTCGAGGCTTCAGCCGGGTTTGCCGGTGCGAATCAGGCGCTCTAACCCGCCTAAAGGCTCGACTCCGCGTTGGCAGAGTTCATATTTGGAATTGCTGCTCGCGGTCTTTGCGCCTTGACGTGGGCCAAAATCGTGAAGTACTGAATTTGCTCATCGTTGCATCTCAAGGCACAATGCGCACTCGCCGCAAGCCAGCGAGCTGCGGCCGATCCCTGGAGGTAAAGACGCTATGCCAGATAAGCCGCCCGACAAATCGACCGCTCACTGCGCGCAGTGCGGGGCCCCGCTGCGCGCGAACGCCAGTTTCTGTACCACCTGTGGCGCTGCCGTGGCCGCCAGTGCTCCGCCGGCGGCCCAACCGGCGCAGACTCAACCCGCCCAGCGCAGCAAGCTTTGGCTGGCTCTGGGCGTCGCTGTGCTGCTGTTGGCGGCGGCCGCAGCGCTGGTGTGGTTCAACAACTCGCGACAGCCAGCGCCCGCTGTGGCTGTGGCCATCCCGACCGTTGCTGCGGCCAGCCAGGACATCCCCTATCCCAACGTGGCGCGCGTCGCAGCAGAGCAGGCGCACATGAGCGCCATGGCGGGCGACGCCCTGATCGTCGACGTGCGCGGCCGGGAATTCTACGATGCGGGCCACGCGCGCGGCGCTGTCTCGCTGCCGTTGAATGAGCTGCCGGCGCGCCTTTCCGAGCTGCCCAAGGACAAAGCCATCCTGTTCTACTGCACCTGACCGGCCGAGGAATCAAGCGCCCGTGCGGCGCAATACCTGCTGGATCAGGGTTATAGCAACGTGGCAGCGATGCTGGGCGGCCTGGAAGCCTGGCAGCAGATCGGATTCCCCATGGAGTGAAGAGGTTCGACTTCTCCAAGAAGTCGAACTTCTGGGCCGGCAAAGGGCCAACGCCTGACGGTAGTCAGGCGTTGGCCCTTCTGAATCTGGCATATACTGAGGGGTGGGGCGCTTAGCCCACCCTGTTGACGACAAAACGAGCGGCGCGGTAGGCCAGCGGGACGCGGCGCAGGCGAACCATCCAGCGCTTGTCCATCAGCACATCGCTCTGTTTGACCCACACCTGCTCCTCGGCCATGCGCTGGTATTTGGTGCAGTTGGTGCAGGGGATGTCGGCGCGCTCAGGGGCCTTGCCCATCAACATGTCGCGCGCGTAGCTGATCTTGTCGCCGTTGAGCGCCGTCTCCAGGCCATCGCTGAAGGCGTTGCCGCCGAAGTCCTGCCAGTAGTTGACGCAGCAGCCCAGCACTTTGCCGTCCCAGTTGATCTGCGGATCGTTCCAAAGCTGCAAGCACTGCTGGAACTTGTGGGTTTGTTCCCAGTCGTCCTGGCGCGTCGTAGCTGACAAGCCGGCATCCAGCATCACTTGTTGCTTGTTGCGCACGGGGGAGAAGTCGGGATCCCAGTTCAGCTTGGGCCGAAAAGCCATGTCCAGCTCCTGACACAGCGCTTTCACGGCATTGATCTCATGCTCGTTGTGACCGAAGATGACGAACTGCCAGTTGAGCCGCGGCTGCTGGCTGCCATACTGGCGCTTGTAGGCGTTGATTTTGCGCACGTTGCCGATGACCGTGTCGAAGTGGCCGCGCACGCGGTACTGCTCATAGGTCTCCTGGCTGGCCCCGTCGATGGAGACCGTGATCTCCTCTACGCCGTACTTGACCAGCGCCTCCAGCGCCTCGTCCGCTGCCGTGTTGAGGTTGACGCCGTTGCTGAGGTTGATCTTGACCCCTTTTTCGTGCGCATAGGCCAGGATCTGCACCAACTGCGGGTTGAGCATGACCTCGCCCCAGTTGGACAGCCCGATCTCGCGCACGATGGGGTTTTGGTCCACCAACGCTTTGAAATCTTCGAACTTCAGCAGGCCGGCGCCTACGGCGCTCTTGGCAATGATCCCCTGGGCCGTGGGACAGGATGGGCAGCGTAACTGGCAGGCCGACGAGGCCTCCAGGCGAATCTTGATCGGTTTGATGGTGCTCATAGCTCGATGGTGCTCTCCAGTAAAGGTCGGCCTACTATAATCGCTGTTATAGCTCTTGTCAAGCCCGCCGCTTTAGACGGTTTGACGGGTTGCCCAAGCTACCGTATAATTCCGCTACTCATGACCACGACTATAAGGAACCAAACCTACCGCTTCTATAATCAATCGACCGGCTACCTGCAAAGGCTGGAGGATGCTGGCTGGCGGCCGGAATACGGCGCGGTGCTGGGCGCGCTGAAGCGCTATCAACTGCCCAGGGGCGGCCAGGCGCTGGATTATGGCTGCGGTGTGGGAGATTTGACGTCGATTCTGGCGCGCACGGGCTACCAGGCTGTGGGGGCTGACATCTCACTGCCCTTCGTGCAAAGCGCCCAGGCGCGCTATCCGCACCTGCCCTTCGTGGCCCTGGATGCCGGACCGATGACCCCCTTTCCATCGGATCACTTCTGGGCTGTCGTCGCCGTCAATACCATCGAGCATGTGGCGACGCCGGCCAGGACGCTGCGGGAGATGCACCGGGTGCTAGCGCCGGGCGGCCTGCTGGTCCTGACCTTCCCCAACCTGTTGACGCCCTTGCGGCCGCTGAAGCGTTTTGTGGCGCGGCGCCGGCGAGCCCGCTATGGCCCGGAGAGCGGCGACAGCGCCGCCCAATCGCTGGCGCTGCTGGTGCGCAACAGCGCGGCGCTGCTCGAGAGCCGCTTCAGCCAGCGGCCGCGCTTTCGGCTGCGCCAGCCCGACTTCGAGAACGCGGAGCGCTACCGCCAGTTGGGCTACGGCGCCGACTACGACGCCGTGTGGCTGTGCAATCCGCTGGACATTGCCTGTCATCTGCGTGATCTGGGGATGCACATACTGGACCTGCGCGGCATTCCCGGGGCGGCTGAGCGCTCGCTGGCCATCAACCAGTTGCGGCGCTGGCTGCCTGCCAGCATCTCATCCCCCATCCTGCTGGCTGCCCGCAAGACCTATTGAATGGCGGTATACGGTCGGACATGACCGCGGTCAAAGCAGCGCAGCGGTTTGCCAAAGCGCGCCAAGTATGCTATTATCGCCCACATCCGCCGCAGCCAACTTCTGGCTGCGGCGGTGTAATGCCGCAAACCTGACAAAACGTACATCTGTCGAGCGCCCGGATTTCATGCAATCTTAATCTTAAGATCGTAGAATTGGACACTGCACCTATCGGCTCTCGACGTCGCCACATAGATCGTTTGAAATATGAGTTGAATGGTCAGTCATTGCGGCAAAGGAGAACAACACCAACATGAGACGCAAAAGTGCGCTGGTCTCGCTGTTGGCCTTGCTGATCGTAGCCCTCTTAGCTACATCGCTGGCCAATGCAGGCAATCCCGCTCAGAGCGAGGCTGAACCGGAGTCTAACCAGTTCGTCACCGCGCCGGGCTTCTATCTGGTCGGCAGCAAGAGCCTGGAGCCGGCTGAGTTCAATCACTCAGGTGAAATGCAGTTTTGGGGCTGGTCTGAGCTGCATGGCGGCCCCAATTCCTTCAACTGGGACCGGCTGGACCAATTCATCGCCCAGCACTATCTGGCGCCTGGCCCTGGCCAGCCCGGCAAGAAGGCTGCCATCGCGCTCACGACCTACGATGGTCGTGGCGATGGCGGCGCTAAACTTATGCCGGCCTGGGTGCGCGCCACACCTGGCACCACCATCAACGGCGTGCTGACCAATTCGGTCAGAAACGGCAGCTTCACCGACAACCTGGATTACTGGGAGACGGCCGGCCAGGTTGCCATCACCACCGCCAACCCCAACAGCGCGCCGAACGCAATGCGCATGGGCAGCCAGAGCGTGCCCTACAGCGGCACGGACCTGCTGGAGCAATACAGCGTCCGCATCCCCTTTGTGTTGAACGCGGGTACCTTCTCCTTCTGGTGGCGCTCCGAGGCCACCGGCAACATCGCCGACCCTGGCGATGTTTTGAAGGTCGAGATTCTAGACGGCAGCGCCCTGGTGGTGCAGGTGCTCAACGTCAACAACATCGGCACGCGCGGCTGGCAGCAAGTGACGTTGAACCTGGTGCCCTACGACGGCCATTACGCCACCGTGCGCTTCTCGCTGACCAACGACGGCAACGCCACCTCAACGGCGGTGTTTGTGGACGATGTCAAGGCTGAGGTCCAGCCGATTCTTCCCAAGTACTGGGACCCAGCCTATCAGAGTCTCTACAACCAATTTGTCGCCGCCTTGGGCGCGCGCTATCGCACCGACGATCGTCTGGAGTTCATCGGCATCGGCACCGGCCAGTTTGGTGAGACGCGCGCTACCGGCGTCGAGGATCGACCGGCCACCATCGCCGGCGGCCTGCCCAACGACATCAACTCCTGGGTGACGACCGTCAACCAGATCACCGAAATGTATCGCCTGGCCTTCAGTATTGGCGGCGCGCCGCGCAAGGTTCTGCAGCTCCAATACGCGCCCTTCCAATATCAGGTCGCCGAGCGCAAGGAGTTCTCCGACTATGCTGCCGGTCGCGATGTGGGTCTGTCCTTCAACGGCCTGTACTACGACTGGAACGGCGCCGAGTCGGTGATCCATCCCAACGCGCCGGCGAGCTATCGCGGGCTGGGCGCTTACGACCCGATCTTGCAGCACAGCAACCGGGTGGCCACCGCCTTCGAGACCTACAGCTATATGGTGGGCGACTCGGTGGGTCTGGGCATCGGCAGCAACAAGGCAGACGCCTTCTACTGGTCCGTGCTCAACGCGCTGGACAAGCACGTCGACTACGTGCGCATGTCGGGCTATGCCGGTTGGTATCTGGGACCCAACGATCAGCCGGTGCGCGACTACACCGACATCATGCTGTGGGCCAAGCCTTACTTTGGCGCCACCCTGGACCGCGCCAGCACGCGCTACACGCCGTCGGTCTGGGTGGCCATGCGCGATCACATGACGCCTATCTGCTACTGGAGCCGGGGCAACTGCGAGTTCTCCAGCTACTGGCCGCCGCTGGGCAACTACGAGTTCTGGCTGTACCAGAAGGACGACGTCTCAGGTGGCAAGACGATCCCTGAGACCCACCTGGAGTTCATCCAGACGTCGCTGCAGGGCTCGCTGCGCCCGAGCCTGGGCTTGTGCCCGCCGACCAGCAACGGACCGCTCAACTATCCGTGCTACACCAACGCCTACAACACCGAGCTGCCCACAGCGCGCGAGTCGTTCGTCATTCGCCGCACCGACCAGGCGTCCAACAACAACTTCATGTACTTCGACATCGACCCGGGCTACATGTTCAGCGGCAACTACACGGCTGACATCACCGTCACGTACTGGGACAAAGGCACCGATCAGTTGCGCTTGCAGTACGAGTCGACCACCGGGCCGAAGTACGCCCGCATCAAGGGCACCACTAACACCGCGCTGACCAAGCAGAACAGCAACCAGTTCCGCAAGGTAACCTTCCTGGTCGAAGACGCGCGCTTTGCTGACGGCTTGCCCGGCAGCACCGACTTCGCCATCGACTCGCGCAACAGCGACGGCGTCAAGGACGGCAACGAGTGGATCCACTTCGTAGACGTGCGCCAGTATGACCCGGCCGTGCCGACCAATACGCCGACGCCGACCCGCACCGCCACGCCGACCGCCACGCCGACCGCCACCAACACGCCGACGGCGACGCCCACGGCCACCAACACGCCGACGGCGACGCCTACGCATACGCCGACGGCAACACCCACGGCCACCAACACGCCGACCATCACGCCGACCGCCACCCCGGTGGTGCGTGAGATCTATCTGCCGCTCCTGACGAGAAGCAACTGATCCCACACGTCCTGCCGTGGGGGG
>JBAQCH010000351.1:0-43207 GCA_049294015.1 Anaerolineae bacterium | reverse complement strand
GCCGAAGACCGCGTCCAGCTCGACGCCGCCACGCAGCCACGCGGCCACCTCGGCCTCGGCCTGTTCTTCGTCGAAGGCGCCGACGGCGCGCAGGCTGGGGTCGAAGGGAATGTCGTGGGCCACCAGCGCCTCCCGATAGCCCAGCTCACGCCAGTGCGAATCCTCGTTGCCTGCGGGGCCGGCCAGAAAGCCGATGCGCCGGCAGCCGTGCGCCACGATCAGGTGCTCGATCAGGCGGCGCGTGCCGGCCTTGTTCTCGAAGGTCACGCAGGGGATGTCCAGCCCGGCCGGCGGCGTGCGGTGCAGCAGGACCAGCGGAAAGCCGCGGCGAGCCAGCCGGCTGATCTCGTCGTCAGTCAAGCGGTCGGTGAACACCAGCAGGCCGTCGACGTTGTGCTCACCCAGCGGCAAGGAGCTATTGATGCGCTCCCGCAGGACCGCGGAGGAGGCGTGAATCAGCAGGTCAAAGCCGGCCTCCAGCGCGCCGGCCTCGATGCCGCGCAGCATGGGGGCGTAGAACGCGCCGCTGATCTCGGGCAACAACAGGCCGATGGTGCCTGTGCGCCGGCCGGCCAGCGAGCGCGCGGCGGCGTGCGGCGTGTAGTCCAGCGCCTCGATGGCCTGGCGCACCTGCTGCACGGTCTCACCGGCCACGGGCGCGGTCTCGTTGACCACGCGGCTGACGGTGGAAATGGAAACGCCCGCCATTTTGGCGACATCAGAAATGGTAGCGCGTTTAGTCGAGCGTTGAGCAATCACGGCGGTGTCCGATGGTGATCAGGAGACGAGGGAGGCAGGATTCTGCGCGACGGCGAAAGCCTTAGGGGAATTATGAAAAGGCTTTCTGAAAGCGCTTTCAGTATAACATGCGCAGAATTGGTTTGTCAAGTGTTAATGTGGCGTTCATGCCCCCAGAAACCTTAAAAATCCTTGGTGCGACGGCGCCGCTAGCACACCCGTTGATTTCGCTACGGCGGCCTACTCAATCAACGGGCGTGCTAGCGGGGCTCCCCTCCGTAAAGGATGGTTGCAGGTGACAGGTGCCTTGAATGGCGAAGACCTGCAAGCTGCAACGTGCAACCTGCAACTTGTTACCTGTTACCTGCGCAGACGCGGGATCATGCTCATGCCATGTTTTGGGTTGAGCGTGATCAGCGCGGCGGTGTCGATGCGTTGATCGGGCGCCAGCGTCAGGTCAAAGCCCTGTGCAACGCTGGCCAGGATCAACTGTCCCTCGGCCATAGCGAACTGGTCGCCGATGCACTTGCGCGGGCCAGTGCTGAAGGGCAGGTAGGCGAACTTGTGGCGTTTCTCCACCTCGTCGTCAGCGAACCGCTCTGGCTGGAAGTCGTCGGGCGTGTCCCACAACCGCGAATGGCGGTGCAACGCGTACAAGCTGATGTGAATTACGCTGCCAGCCGGGATGCGGTAGCCGGCCAGCTCGTCATCCTCGACCGCGCGGCGGGCAATGCTCCAGGCAGGCGGATAAAGGCGCAGCGCCTCCTGGAAGACCCAGCGGGTGTAGGGCAGGCGCGGCAGGTCGTCGATGGCGGGCGGACGGCCAGCCAGCACGCCATCCACCTCGGCGTGCAGCCGGGCGCTTACCTTGGGGTGCTGCGACAGCAGGTAGAAGGTCCAGGTCAGCGCGTTGGCGGTGGTCTCGTGGCCGGCCAGCAGGATGGTCATCATCTCGTCGCGCAGTTGGCGGTCGGTCATCCCCTGGCCCGTCTCCTCGTCGCGCGCGCTGAGCAACATGGTCAGCAGGTCGTCATGGCCGCCCGGCTCAGCCCGCCGCCGGGCGATAATCTCGTACACCAGGCGGTCCATGGTTTGGATGGCGCTCCTGAACTGGCGGTTTTGGCGCGTCGGCAGCCAAGGGAGCATGACCGACAGCATGTTCTCGTAGCCAAAGCGGGCATTGGCCCGCTTGAAAGCCTGGCCGAACTCGCTGGCCTCGGCGCCCAGGTCGACGCTGAGCAGCGCCTTGCCGGCGATGGAAAGGGTCAGCCGCATCATCTCCTGGTCGACGGCGATGGCCGCGCCTTGCTGCGCCGAGCCTTGCCAGCGCGCCAGCGCGGCCTGCGCCTCATCGACCATCATCTGGCCTAAGGCCGCAATGCGCTGGCGGTGAAAGGCCGGCTGCATCAAGCGGCGCTGGCGCAGCCAGGCGTCGCCGTCGCTGGTCAGCAGCCCGTGGCCCACCAGCGGATAGAGCAACTGGTAGTCCATGGTCTGCTTGTCGTAGTTGCGGGCGTTGGTTTGCAGGATATGCTGGATGGCGTCGGGGTCGTTGACGAAGATCGACTCCTCGCCCAGCAGGGTCATGCGCACAATGTCGCCGTAGTTCTGCGTCACCTCCAGGCTGAAGCCCAAGGGATTGCGCTGGAACTCGCGCAAGCTGCCAATGAAGGGCCGGCCGGGCACGGCAGGAATGATTTTTTCAGTTGCGATCTTCGTTTGTTGAGTCGTCATGTTTTTCCTCGTCGGATGGGGCTTGCGCCGATGTTCTTTCGATTGATATCATACCGCCGCTTTCGCCGTCTGGGAAATCGCTCACAGTTGCCGCAACGTCCTGTCCATGTGGCCAGGGAACAGGCCGTCTGCGCGGCTATGCCAAGTCCCATCCCCTGACCGATGCGCTGTGTGACGAATCGCACTAGACTGACGTATAGACATACAAGCAGCGTTCGACGAGGTGCATCATGACCGCAACACGATCCTGGCGATTGCGCAAACAACGCTACAGCTTGCACAGCGAGAGCTGTCCGGCCTGTGCAGCGATCCACTTTCCGCCGCGTGAGATATGCCCTGCATGCGGCGCGCCGCAGCACTTATCTATCGTCGCCGCCTTGCCGGCGTTCGCCGTGCCGGCCGCAATCTTTACAGCCGCCGAAACAAACGCCTGGCCGGGCCAGAGGACGCATCTATCATGATCCATTACGACTTCGTGATCGCTGGCGGCGGCCTGGCCGGGCTGAGCCTGGCTTGCCGGCTGGCCGAGACGTCTGCGTTCAACCAACACTCGATCCTGATCGTTGAGCAGGACGCTAAGGCGCGCAACGATCGCACCTTCAGCTTCTGGAGCAACCAGCCTGGCCCGTTCGACGCGGCGATCTGCCGTTCGTGGCATCGCCTGCGCGTGGCCGGCCCCGACGGCGCGCAGGACCTGGACCTGGGCGACTATCGCTACCACACCATCCGCGGCCTGGACTTCTACGGCCACGCCCAACAGCGGCTGGCGCAGCACGCCAACGTCGAGTTCCGGCGCGGCCATGTGCAGCGTATCGACGACGGCTCTGATGCAGTCACTGTGCTGGTCGACGGCGAGGCCATTACGGCCTCCTGGGTCTTCGACAGCCGGCCTCCACGCACCGCCGGCCGGGCCGTTCCGGACCGCTATACCCAGCTCAAGCTCCATTTCCGCGGCTGGGAGATCGAGACATCGACGGCCGCTTTTGACCCTGACACAGCCACGTTCATGGACTTTCGTACGCCACAGGACGGCGCAGTGCGCTTCTTCTACGTGCTGCCTTTTGCCCCCAACCGGGCGCTGGTGGAGTATACCCTGTTCACCAAGACCCGTCTCACCCACAACGAGACCGAGCAGGCGATGACGAACTACCTGGAGTCGGTGTTGGGTGTGGATGAATTCCGTATTGTGGCGGAGGAGGGCGGCTGCCTGCCCATCACCGACGCGCCCTGCGCGCGCCGGCTAGGCCAACGCGTGCTGGCCATCGGCGTCAACGGCGGCCGCATCAAACCCAGCAGCGGCTATGCCTTCAGCCGCGTGCAGGCCGACAGCGAGGCCATCGTGCAGTCGCTGTTAGCGCACAGCCATCCCTATGCCCTGCCCGCCAGCCCGGCCTCCTACCGCTGGCTGGACGCAGTAATGCTGCGGGTGATGCGCGACCACAGCGAGGCCATCGCGCCGGCCTTTGCCGCCCTGTTCAGCCGTAATCCGGCAGCGCGCATCCTGCGCTTCCTGGACGAGCAGGCGACTGCTGTGGACATCCTGGGCATCATGGCCAGCCTGCCGGCGCCGCTGTTCGTCGGCGCGGCGCTGGAGGTGGCGAGAGGACGGATGGGGATGGAGAGAGAGAAGGAAGGGAAAGGTGGAATGCGGCCGCGCAGGCTGCGGCCGGTATGAGCGGTGGGTGATTTTCCTGGCGGCTGCATGGATGGTACAATAGGCCAACGAGTAGGATTGTCTGATGCGTTTGCACCAGGCCCGACCGCCCCAGGAGGTGCGTATGGAGACCATTGTGGCAGCGCTCGACCGGGCCGCAGAGGGCGCTTTTCTAATCGACAACAACCAGCGCATCGTCTACTGGAACCGGGCAGCCCAGGAGATGCTGGGCTACGCGCCGGCCGAGGTGCTGGGGCGGTCGTGCTACGACATCGTCCGGGGCCGGGATGACCACGATCACGTGTGGTGCCGCGGCAACTGTGCCGTGACCGCCAAGGCGCGTGCAGGCCAGCCCGTAGAAACCTTCAATACCCTCGCCACGAACAAGTCAGGGGAGCTGCGCTGGATAAACATCAGCATCCTGGCGCTCCAAACGCCTGAAGCCGATGCACCGGTCATCCTACATCTGTTCCGCGACGCCAGCGCCCTGAAGCAGCGCGAGCAATTCGCGCGGCAGGTGCTCAACCTGGTCGAAAACCTGCAGCCGCATCAGCCAGCCAGCCCGGCAGCGCTGCGCAGTCCTGTGTCGCCCGACAACCTGACAGTACGCGAGCTTGAGGTGCTGCGACTGTTAGCGCAGGGCAACAGCACCCAGCAGACGGCGGCGGCTCTCTCCATCTCTCAGGCCACCACACGCAACCACATCCAGAACATCTACCAGAAGCTGCAAGTCCACACGCGCGCCCAGGCCGTGGCCTATGCTTTTGAGCACAATCTGGTAAGTTGATAGCTGGCGAACGCGGCGCTTCGCACGATTTGGCTTTCGAGATTTTTGGCAGCCTTGAGGATTTGGGGCAAGTTCGGGGGGAAATAGTCCATTTGCACTAGCGCAAATGATTTGTTTACATCTTCCACTGGGACAACTGTTGGGGTAAACTAGCACTGTAACATCAAAAACGTGCAAAACGCTCAAAACGTTCACATTGCAACAGAATTCACAGTGCACTCGCCACCTGTCAGCGTCGCCAGGCGAGCGTGTGCTTTCTTTTTTGAACCCGGAGGTCTGCGTTACCCCACCAGGAGATGGAAATTATGTTCAAGACGCAACCCGAAAGCCGCCTCCTCAGCCGCGCCGAAGTGGCCGCGATGTTCGGCGTCTCGCCCAGCACGGTCACCCGCTGGGCTGACGCGGGCCTGCTGCCCACGGCCAAGACCTTGGGCGGGCATCGCCGCTACGACGCCGCGGCTGTATCCGAACTGGCCAGACAGTTTCAACAGGAGAAACCAACGATGGAAGAACTCGTCTTCGGTGTGCCGGCCATGTGGGCGGACCACCACGTGCTTGCCGTGCGCAACGCCCTGTTCGCCCTGGCCGGCGTCGACAACGTCGAGGCCAGCTCAGCCTTCAAAACGGTGCGCGTCTTTTTTGACCCCAGTCGCACCTCGGCCCAGGTCATCGTCAAGGCCCTGATGGCCGCCGACTATCCCCCCACCGGCTTCGAAGAGAATGGCCACTCCGAAGTCCCCGTGTCCACCGGCAAGACCGACCCAGCCTGGACCGCCCTGGCCATGCGCACCATCCAGACCCACCCGGCGGATATGGCGATGTCGGGAGAGTTTCGGAAGTATTAGTTGGTAGATTGGTAGATTGGGGACTGGTAAATTGGTGCAGAGCGCGTCACGCGGAGGCTCGACCAATCTACCAATTTACCAATGTACCAACTTACCCTCCCAGGAGACCAACCATGGCAAAAAAAGGACGTGACATCAGCGAGCGCTCGATGGACCCGGCGGCGCAGGCGATCTTGATCCGGGCTGACGCGCTGGGCATTGGGACGGCTTTCACCCGGGCCGAGAACATGACGCCGTGCAACATCGGCAGCGGCAAGAGCGGCATGTGCTGCAAGAACTGCTTCATGGGCCCCTGCCGCATCACCAAGGACGGCCAGGTAGGCGTCTGCGGCGCAACCTTGGAGACCATCGCAGCGCGCAACATGGCCCGCTCCATCGCCTCAGGCGCGGCCGCCCACTCCGACCACGGCCGCGACCTGGCTTTTACCTTGGAGGCAGTGGCCAAGGGCGAGGCGCCCGGCTACAAGATCCGCGACACAGCCAAGCTGTGGGATGTGGCCCATCGCGTCGGCATCCCCACCGAGGGGCGGCCGGTCAACGATGTGGCTCTTGACATCGCCCGCAAGGCCTTAGGCGAGTTCGGCCAGCAGCGCGGCGAGCTGGTCTACCTCAAGAGCGCGCCGGCCAAGCGCTATGCACTGTGGAAGAAGCTGGACCTGTCGCCGCGCGGCATCGACCGCGAGGTGGTGGACACGCTGCACCGCACCCACATGGGCGACGACCAGGACCCGGCCCACATTCTCAAGGGCGCGATCCGCACGGCCCTCAGCGACGGCTGGGGCGGCAGCATGTGGGCGACCGATATCAGCGACATCCTCTTCGGGACGCCCAGCCCCAAGGTCAGCCAGGTCAACCTGGGCGTGCTCAAGACCGACCAGGTCAACATCGTGGTGCACGGCCACGAGCCAACCCTGAGCGAGATGATCGTCGGCGCTGTGCAGGACCCGGAACTGATCGAATACGCCAAGAGCAAGGGGGCCAGCGGCATCTGCCTGGCCGGCATCTGCTGCACCTCCAACGAGGTGATGATGCGGCAGGGCATCCCCAGCGCCGGCAACTTCCTGCACCAGGAGCTGGCCATCCTCACCGGCGCGGTCGAGGCCATGGTGGTGGACGTGCAATGCATCATGCAGGCGCTGCCCAACCTGGCCGACAACTTCCACACCAAGATCATCACCACCTCACCCAAGGTCAAGATCACCGGCGCGCTGCACATGGAGTTCGACGAGCACCATGCGATGGACGTGGCCAGGGACATCGTGCGCCTGGCCATCGACAACTACCCCAACCGCGGCGATATCCTGATCCCCGATGTGAAAGAGGACGTGGTGCCGGGCTTCAGCCACGAGTACCTGAACTACATGCTGGGCGGCAGCTACCGCGGCTCCTTCCGGCCGTTGAACGACGCCATCATGTCGGGCCGCATCCGCGGCGCGGCGGCGGTGGTCGGCTGCAACAATCCCAGGAGCACCCAGGACAAAGAACACATCGACATCACGGCCGAGCTGCTGAAGAACGACGTGCTGGTGGTGCAGACTGGCTGCGGCGCGATTGCCGCCGGCAAGTTCGGCATGCTGCTGGGCGAGGCCGCCATGAGCATGGCCGGCCCTGGCCTGCGCGAGGTCTGCGAGGCTGTGGGCATTCCGCCCGTGCTGCACATGGGCTCCTGCGTGGACAACAGCCGCATCCTGACCGTGCTGACGCAGATGGCCACCGAGGGCGGCCTGGGCGAGGACATCAGCGACCTGCCGGCCGTGGGCATTGCGCCGGAATGGATGAGCGAGAAGGCGCTGGCCATCGGCGCCTACGCCGCGGCCTCCGGCGCTTACGTGCTCTTCGGCGTGGACTCGCCCATCGAGTTCAGCGAGGAGGTGACCAGCCTGATGTCCGATGGCTGGGAGGAGATGATGGGCGGCAAGATGGAGTTCATCCACGATCCCATGGAGATCGTCCAGCGCAGCCTGGCCCACATCGACAAGAAGCGTGCCGAGCTGAAGCTGCCCGTCTACGACCCAACCAAGTACGGCAAGAGCGGCGACTATGGACTGCAGGACTACTTCGAGCTGCCGATGGAAGAGCAGCAGGCGCTGATGTACGGCGTGCCGGCCTAAAAGGAGCAGGACACAGAGTCCACGGAGTCGACACAGAGTTCACAGAGTTCCTAGTTTCTTCTCTGCGCCCTCTGTGCCTCCTCTGCGCTTTCGGAGCAGGACACAGAGTACACGGAGTCGACACAGAGTTCACAGAGGTTCCAAGCTTCTTCTCTGCGCCCTCTGTGTCTCCTCTGCGCTCTCTGTGTAAGCTCCGGCCCTCCCCCGTTAAGGAGTAACGAAATGTCACGATATATCGCCAGTCGAGCTATCCGCGGCGCGCATTTGCTGGTCAACGAGGCTGACGCGCTGTTGGCTAAGACCATCGCCGAGGTCGGGCCGGATGCGCCGGTCGCGTTTCCTAATACGGCCTACTACCTGCCCACCATCAACGGCATGATGGGGGTTCAGGTGGAGACGGTGGGTCAGTTGGAGCCGGTGCTCCAGCACGCCCGCAGCCTGTTGCACCCCATGCCCAGCGACTGCCGCTGGATGCCCTATCTGGGCGAGACGCTGGACAGCGGCATGGCGACGCTGTTCGCGGCCGAGGCTATCGAGGCGCTGCGCTTCGTCAAGGGCGATGAGCCGCAGCGCATCCCCGGCTTCCACATGACCGGCGGCAGCTTCACCAGCCCCGATACCCTCACCGCCGGCCCCTCTCCCACAGGGCAGAAGGGAGAAGGAGGCAACGGCTTCCTCAACGGCCCCATCGACGACGTGCAGCTGCGCTCCTGGGGCATCCAACTCGTTGACGGCCGCATGCCCGGCTTTGCAGCCATCGTCGGCGCGGCCAAGAGCAACGAGGTGGCGGTCAAGATCGTGCGCGAGCTGCAGCGGCGCAACATCCTGATCTTCCTCAGCGGCAACGTCAACGGCCGCAGCATCATCCACCAGCTCCAGGAGGAGGGGGTGGAAATGGGCTACGACACCTACATCGTGCCCTTCGGCCTGGACACCCTCAGTGCGATCTACGCGCTGGGCTTCGCCACCCGCTCGGCGCTGACATTCGGTGGCCTCAAGGCCGGCCAGGCGAGGGAGATCCTGCTCTACAACCGCGCGCGCGTCTTCGCTTTCGTGCTGGCCCTGGGCGAGATCGACGACCTGAAATACGCGGCCGCGGCCGGCGCGCTTAACTACGGCTTCCCGGTCATCGCCGACACCGTCATCCCGCAAATCCTGCCCACCGGCGTCACCCAGCACGAGCACGTGGTGTCGCTGCCCTTCAACAGCATCCACGCCACGGACGACCTGGAGCGGGCCGAGAAGCTGGTGCAGCAGTGCATCGAGACGCGCGGCGTCAAGATCAAGATCACCGAGGTCCCGGTGCCGGTGCCCTACGGCTCGGCCTTCGAGGGCGAGGTGGTGCGCAAGAAGGATATGCGCGTCGAGTTCGGCGGCAAGTACAGCCGGGCCTTCGAGTACCTGCGCATGGTCCCGGCCGAGCAGGTGGAGGACGGCCGCGTCCAGGTGATCGGCCCCAGCTTCGCCGAGGTGGAAGAGGGCGGCTACCTGGACCTGGGGATTCTGATCGAGGTGGCCGGCCGTAAGATGCAGAAGGACTTCGAGCCGGTGCTGGAGCGCCAGGTACACTACTTCATCAACGGGGCCAGCGGCATCCAGCACATCGGCCAGCGGGACATCGCCTGGATCCGCATCGCCAAGGCCGCGGCCGACAAGGGCTTCACCCTGGAGCACTTCGGCAAGATCCTGCACGCCCGCTTCCACGGCGAGTTCGGCGCCATCGTGGACAAGGTGCAGGTCAAGGTGATCACCGACCCGGCCCTGCACGCCGAGTGGCTGCAGCACGCCCGCGACGCCTACAACGAGCGCAACGAGCGCATGGGCTCTCTGGTGGACGAGAGCGTGCCGGAGTTCTACACCTGCACCCTGTGCCAGAGCTTTGCGCCGACCCACGTTTGCATCGTCAGCCCGGAGCGGCTGGGCCTGTGCGGCGCGTACAACTGGCTGGACTGCAAGGCGAGCTTCGAGATCAACCCCACCGGCCCCAACCAGCCCATCCGCCTGGGCGACACCATCGACCCGGTCAAGGGCTACTGGACCGGCACCAACGACGTGGCGGTCAAGAACAGCCAGGGCACCGTCCATGAAGTCGCGATGTACAGCATCATGGAAAATCCGATGACGGCCTGCGGCTGCTTCGAGTGCATCGTCATGCTGGTGCCGGAGGCCAACGGCGTGATGGTGGTCAGCCGCGAGGACACCAGCATGACCCCGGCCGGCATGACCTTCAGCACGCTGGCCGGCATGGCTGGCGGCGGCCTGCAGACGCCGGGCGTGATGGGCGTGGGCAAGTTCTACCTCCTCAGCCCCAAGTTCATCTCGGCCGACGGCGGCTTCAAGCGCGTGGTGTGGATGAGCAGCGTGCTCAAGAAGTCGATGGCCGAGGAGTGGAAGGCCGTGGCCGAGCGCGAGGGCGACCCCGACCTGCTGGACAAGATCGCCGACGAGACCATCTGCACCGACGTCGACGGCCTGATGGCCTGGATGGAGGAGCACGAGCATCCGGCGTTGTTTATGGATCCGATTTTCTAATTGAAGCGGTTTAGCGCGAAGGCGCAGCGAAAAGAGCGATTCATCCGAACCACCATCGCTGCGCTTTCGCTTCGATACATCAAGTCGCGCAGAACCAGGAGGCAACAACCATCCATGACGAATGACGAATACATCGAGTTTCTGGATTTCTTGTTCGCAAAGTACGTGCGTCCACGCATCCCGCATGTCCGTCATCGTTTCCACCATCACCTCGAGGACGAGTGGAACTATCATCTGGATCAAGTTCAACGTGCCGCTCAGGTTCTGCGCTATATCGACAGCTATTGCATCGACGACAAAGATGTTTACAGAACATTCACTGAGGAGAAGCTTCTCAGCACTGTGGCTGACGCGCGCTATAGTCTAGAGTTCAGTAACAGAGCTGCAAAGGAGGCCGGTTTCATAGACATTTTCGAGGAGTACTCTCGCGAGATACTCGCTGGCTTGCACCCTAATCACTTGCCAGGAGTCGACAAGGAAGTGCTGACACAGATGGGCAGCCTGAATCCTGATGTCGAGATTCGCATCCTCGTGCAGCGCGCCAAAACATGGCGTGCATCATCCGATCAAGTGTTGCGTAGCGGGACGGTCAGTCATCAACTGCGCTCTGTGGTAGAACAACTTGAAAAGGACCACAAAGTGCTCCCGGAAGCATCCAAGGAAATAGGCCAAGCAGAGACCAATGTCCAACCTAAGAAGTCGCGACGTTGGTTTAAGGGCCTGGGCCAGCTATGTCAAGGCACTGCACTTACCGTTGCGAATATCGCGTTAGCAATTGGCGTGATCCAGTTTCCCGTCACACCAGAAACACAAACGTGGGGCGCAGTGGCTTCTGCGTCAACCGGTATTGCTACGATACTGAATGGCATCGGCGACCTGCGCAATGAATGATCTCAGAGCGAGTTATTTGCTTGGCGCTGAGCCATGTCATCTAGGCGCAGGAAATCGGTCAGGATGACGATAGTATGCGCTTCAGCCCAGAAGCATGGGCGCGTTTTCGGGCGTTGATAGCTCAGGCAGAGGAAACCGTCAAGGCTGGCAGGACGCTGTCAAGTGACGAATTCTGGATGCAGGCGCGAGCACGTTACAAGGATATGATCTAAACGCCCTGAATCGCTTGTCGGCTTGTCTACTTGTCGAAAGTTCACATTTGTGTTAACATGCTTCATGCGCACTATCGAATTCTATCGCACAGCATCAGGTCGGTGTCCGGTCGAAGAGTTCTTGAACCTGCTCACCAGCAAGCAGGCGCAGAAAGTGGCCTGGGTGCTGCAACTGATCGAAGACTTGCCGGTGGTACCTGGTCAATACTTCGAGAAGCTGGCCGGCGTTGAAGACATCTGGGAAGTGCGAGTACAGCTAGGCAGCGACATCTTTCGGCTGTTGGGTTTCTTCGATGGAGCAAAGCTCATCATCCTGACTAACGCCTTTGCCAAGAAGACGCGGAAAACACCGCCGCAAGAGATTGCTCTGGCGATTCAGCGAAGGCGCGATTACGTGGCACGGAGAAGTGCATGAGCGACGTTCGCAAGTATGTACAAAAGCGAAAAGCCATTGATCCTGAGTTCGCGGCCGGTTTCGACGCCGGTTACGAGGACTTCAAGATCGGCGTGTTGTTGCGCCAGGCGCGTGAGGCGGCCGGCATGACCCAGGACGAGGTGGCGCGCCGCCTTGGAACGAAGAAATCGGCCATCTCCCGCATGGAGAACCACGCCGATGACGTGCGATTGTCAACGCTAAGGAACTACGCCGAAGCTGTCGGTGCATCCCTGGAGATCACGCTGGCTCAGGCGAGGCAACATCTGGTCAGGGAAGAACGCGTTTCGTACCAAGTCGGTGAGGTCGCCGAGACCGAAGATGCCCAGGATGAAGCCGAGCGCCAGAGATTGGCGCAGTCGGAGCAGTTGCGGTCGATCCTGGATGACGCAGAGGCACGCATCCGAGCTACAGGCGGCGTGCAGCATGAAGATGTTTGGAGCCAGATAGATGCGGAGTTCTCCAATGGCTGAGAACCGCCTTGTCTAGCATCGCGTTGGCGGGCTAGCAGTGCTTTCAGTTACCTGATGTGGCAGGCAGACACCGGACGATGGCGCGCAAACGTTACGTGATCGACTACACTGACAACGTTGAAGACGACTTGGCATCCATGCGCGCCTACGAGCGATCTCTCCTTCTGGACAAGATCGATGAGCAGTTGCTTCATGAGCCAAACCGGCAGACCCGCAACAAGAAGCCACTCTTCGGATTGGTGCCGCCATGGCTGGGAATACTGCCCGTCTGGGAGTTACGAATCGGTGACTTTCGAGTGTTCTACGACATAGACGTTGAGGGTCTTGTGGTAACGGTGCAGGCCATCCGCCTCAAGCCGCCCGACAGGACAACGGAGGATATCTTATGGTGAAGATGAACTTGTATCAAGCGACCTTGGAGTCAGCGGTTAGTGAAGCCCAACAAGATCGAGTTATCGTGACACAGAATGGAAAACCGGTTGCGATTGTCATTGGTGTTGCTGATATGGACGAAGAGCAACTTCAGTTGAGCACCAGCGACCAATTCTGGAGGTTGATCTCCGAGCGCCGCAAGCAGCCGACCATCAGCCGCGCCGAGTTGGAGCGTCGGCTCGAAGCACGCGATGCAATGCTGCAGACGCTGAAATCCACCATGACACCTGCCATTGCCGAGCCAAAGGCCGACTACACGACCAACGACGAGTGACGTCTAACTCATGCCCACCACCCTCGTCCGTGACCTGATGCGCGTCGGCGTGCCCACCTGCCGGGAGGACACGCCCCTGAAGGACGCCGCCCGCCTGCTGGTGGAGCGCAACGTCAGCGCGCTGATCGTCCTGGACGAGGACGCGAACATGGTGGGCTGGCTGGGCGAGCAGCACCTGGCGCGGGCCATCGACCGCGACCACGCCCGGCTGACCGCGGCCGAGGTGATGCGCGAGCACGTGCCGGAGATCCTGCCTGACATCCCGGCCGCGGCCGCCGCGCACCTGATGCTCGACCGCGGCCTGCAGCAGCTTTTCGTCACCCACCACGCCGGCGGCATCAAATACCCGGCGGCGGTGATAACCCTGCAAGACGTGTGCCGCATCATCGCCGGCATGGAGCGCGCCCCCGGCGTCGGCGTCGGCGCCGAGCGGCCCACGGCGGTGGATCTGTTCAAACATCGGTATGGAATGACGTGACCGGAGACTTCACAACGGATGGGAACAACGGATGTCGGAAGAGCATCCAAATCCCCATCCGCTGTCTTAATCCGCTGTGATGTTCCCCTGTTCTCCCAAAGGAGCGAGACCCCCACATGCCTGTTACCATCCCAAAAAACAAGTATGCTGGCAAAGTGCGCGAGGTGACCATCGGCGCCACCAAGGCCGAGGGCGGCACGCGCAGCAAAACCGTGACGGTTGGCGGCGAGTCGACGCTGCCCTTCCTCTTCCACGAGGGCGCCATGCCCCACCCGCCCGTAGTGGCCGTGGAGATCGCCGACCAGTGGCCGGTGGACTGGTCGCCCCTGCTGAAGGAGGCCTGGGGCGAGGCGGCCAACGATCCGGCGGCCTGGGCCAGGGCGGCCGAGGCCAGCGGCGCGGACTTGATCTTATTACGCCTGACCGGCCCGGTGCAGCGCGGCCCCGGCGGCGCCAAACCGACCGCCGCCGAGGCGCGCAAGACGGTGCGCGCGGTGCTCAACGCCACGGGCCTGCCGCTGATGGTCTTCGGCCCCGGCATCGCCGACCTGGACAACGATCTGCTGGTGGCGGTGGCCGAGGAGGCGGCAGGCGAGCGGCTGGTGCTGGGCGTCTGCGAGGACAAGAACTACCGCACCATCGTCGCGGCGGCCATGGCCCACGGCCACCTGGTCGACAGCCGCACGCCCATGGACGTCAACCTGGCCAAGCAGCTCATCATCCTGACGCGCGACGTGGGCCTGCCCATGGAGCGCATCCTGATGGATCCCAGCACTGGCGCGCTGGGCTACGGCATCGAGTACGGCTACAGCGTCATGGAGCGGCTGCGCGTGGCCGCGCTGGCTGGCGACTCTATGACCCAGCAGCCCATGCTGGTCACCCCTGGCGAGGAAGGCTGGAAGCTGAAGGAGGCGAAGGTCGGCGAGGGCGTCCCGGAGAGCTGGGGAGACTGGGCCGAGCGGGCCGTCACCTGGGAAGTGCTGACCGCCACCACCCTGCTGCAAGCCGGCGCCGACATCGTCGTGCTGCGCCATCCGGCCAGCGTGGCGGAAGTGAAGGCGGTGATCGACAGGTTGATGGCGCCGGGAAGGAATGGGAACTGAGAGGAACTTGGAGGAACTCAGACGTAGCGAAGCTGGTTGATCATATCGTCGGCTGTCACTTCGTTGAGGAGAGTCAACAGCTTGACGACAACGGCGGTATCGCTGGGACGTCGTTTGGCGATGATGATCCCGTGGTGCTCCCGACCTTCGGAGAAGTAGCGTTGGTGAAGCCGCTCGAAGTCCAAGCGATTGTGCGTGACAATGGCCCGGCCCTCATCTGCGGCAAAGGCCAGTTGCGAGGCATCGTCGAGCCGCAGGCGACCAACGTCACGAGCGCTCGCCACATCGAAACCGCGCTGGCGCAGGTTGTCCACGATAGACGCCGAGACATCCTCGTCAAAGTACAGCCGGACGTACAGCACCAGGAGATCCTGGTCAGCCCCGTCAGTCATCGAACAGCACCCGATTGCGTGCAATCGCCTGCTCGATCTCGTCTCGATGGTCGTCGTAATAGCTCAGGGCGTCGAAGACCTGGGCCAGGCGCAGATGTGGCAGCTTACGCACAATCGTTTCCGGCGAGTCGCCGAACTTCCAGTGTTCGACCACAGCACGCACCGGCGTGCGGGTGCCGACGATGATCGGCTCACCGGACAGGATGCCGTCAACTCGGGTGATGTATCGATGGCTGGTTGGAGCTTCACTGGCACTGGATGGTCCTAGCTGTGCAGACACCAGATCACGCAACTGATGAAGCTGCCCTTCCAGAAAGGTTAGCTTACTAACCACCGTCTGCATATCCGCTACTGTCTGAGTCATCGCATACTCCTATGACAAAACTGTCTTCGATCAGGATGCCTGATTCTAGCACAACCGCCGATCCAAAGCAAGGAGATACGGCACTGGAACTCCGAGGAATCCTGTAGCGGCCCATGCGAGTTCCTCCAGTTCCTCCAAGTTCCCAGGAGTGTTTCTATGAACGATCAACCCACCACCCAGCCCGACTTCACCATCGAAGAGCTCATCGCAGCCATCAGCCACCAGATCGAGGTGTCCCACGGCGGCTGGGTGGAGTTCGTCGGCTACGACGGCAAGACCTTGCAGGTGCGCCTGCAAGGCGCCTGCGTTGGCTGTCCCATGTCCCAGCAGACGCTGGCCATGGGCATCGGCCAGACGTGCAAGCAGTATTTCCCGGAGCTGGAGTACATTCAGGCGCTGGCGTAGAACGATGAATGCAGAATGATGAATGATGAGTCCGGAACCGGACTCGACGTCTGCATCCGTGCCGCTGCCACCAATCTACCAGTCCTCCAATCTACCAATTTACCGAAAGGAACGACCCAATGGCCCTTTCCGGTCTCGAGATCTACAAGTTGCTCCCCGGCGGCCAGAAGCCGCCGCACCCGAAGGCCAACTGCAAAGAGTGCGGCTATCCGACTTGCCTGGCCTTTGCCATGAAGCTGGCGGCCAAGCAGGCTGAGCTGTCGGCCTGCCAGTACGTCAGCGCCGAAGCGGCCGCCAGGCTGTCCGACGCAGCCGCGCCGCCCATCCGCCTCGTTACCCTCAGCGCCAACGGTCACAAGCTGGAGGTGGGCAACGAGACGGTGCTCTTCCGCCACGAGAAGACCTTCTACCACAAGCCGGGCCTCTTCGTGCAGGTCAACGACGGCGACGGGCTGGACGCAATGCTGCAAACCGTGAGGGCCGTCGACGCGTATCACGTGGACTACGTCGGCATGCCGCTGAGCATTGACGGCTTCGCCGTGGCCTGCACGTCAGGCGACGCGGAGAACTACGGCTCGACAGTAAAGGCCATCTGCGACGCCAGCCAGAAGCTGCTGATCCTCCTGGCCGAGGATCCGGCCGCGCTCAAGGCTGGCCTGGCCGCGGCTGCTGGCCGCACGCCGTTGGTCTACGCGGCCGACGCGGAGAACTGGCGGCGGGTGGCGCTGGCGGCCAAGACCGCCAAGGTCCCGCTGGCCGTGCGCGTGGCTGATGGCAACCTCGAGGCGCTGGCCAACCTGACCCAGGAGATTGCCAAGTTCGGCGTCGAGGACCTGGTGCTGGACCCCGGCGTGCGCGGCTTCAACGAGTCGCTGGCCGCTCTGACGGCCGTGCGCCGGCTGGCGTTGAAGGAGAACTTCCGCCCACTGGGCTATCCGGTCATCACCTTCCCTGGCCAAGGCGCGGCCAGCCCGCTGGACGAGGTGGTGCTGGCCGGCCAGCAGATCGCCAAGTACGCCGGCATCGTAGTGCTCAGCCACTTCACCCTGGCCAGCGCCTACGCCCTGCTGGTGCTGCGCGAGAACGTCTACACCGACCCGCAGAAGCCGATCCAGGTCGAGCCGGGCGTCTACCCGATCAACAACCCCGGCCCCGGCGACCCGCTGATGGTAACCACGAATTTCAGCATCACCTACTTCAGCGTGGCCAACGAGGTCGAGAGCAGCGGCCTGCCCGGCTGGCTGTTGGTGGCCGACGCGGAGGGCATGAGCGTGTTGACCGCCTGGGCGGCCGGCAAGTTCGATGCCGAGCGCATCGCCAAGGCCGTCAAGGAATCGGGCGCGGCCGACAAGATCAACCACCAGAGCGTCATCATCCCCGGCCACACGGCTGTGCTGATGGGCGAGCTGGAGGAAGAGCTGCCCGGCTGGACCATCAAAGTCGGCCCGCGCGAGGCCGTCGATCTGCCGGGATTCCTGAAGATGCAATGAGGTGAGCCATGTCTGCATCTGCCGCGGCTGAAAGAACCCATGCCATGCTCGATCAACTGGCCAACTTCCGGCGCGTCGCTAACCTGCCCGACGGCACGCGGGTCTTGCTGCGTCCCATGCAGCCGGCTGACCGACAAGGCGTGGCAGACCTGTTCGCCCAGGCGCCGCGCGAGGACTTGCGTTTCCTGCGGCAGAAGGTAACCGATCCCGGTGTGATTGAGCGCTGGTTTGCGAGCCATGATCTGCGCAGCGTTTTTCCGCTGCTGGCAATCGTCACCGACCACGTGGTCGGCGACGCGACCTTGCATGTGGGCGAGGGTCCGCATCGCCACCTGGCCTGGATGCGCATCTACGTTGCGCCGGAGTTCCGCCAGCGCGGCGTGGCGCGCCTGCTGATGGAAAGCCTGACCGACATCGCCCGCAAGATGGGCTTACAGCAGATCCTGGGCGAGGTCACCACCAACCAGGTCAAGGTGATCAAGATGCTGGAGTCGCTGGGCTTCGTCAGCATGTTCAAGTACCCCGACCACTTTATGACCGAGGACGGCGAGGCTTTTGACGTGGACGTGCTGATGCTGCCATTGGTGCGCAAGGTCGAGTACTACTGAGGCTGCCAGCCACGAATCACGCGAATTTCACGAAGGCGAATGATCAAAATTCGTCCCACTCGTGAAATTCGTGGCCTGCCTTGAATGGGCTGCGTTCGTATCTAAACCATGCAGCTCCTGCGTGCTTAGCAACACCGCATGGATCTGCGAGGGCATGCATCGATGCCGAAAGTTCAGTTTGCCCCGGCCGGCCTTGAGATCGAGGCCGCCGAGGGCTGGACGATCCTGGAAGCCGCGCAGGCTTGCGGGGTCGAGATCAACATCCCCTGCGGCGGGCAGGGCCGCTGCGGCCGCTGCGCGGTCGTCGTCGCGGACGGTAACGGCAACGTGCGGCGACGCTCGACCATGCGCCTGTCTGCGGCCGACATTGCGGCCGGCTACGCGCTGGCCTGCCAGTCGGTGGTGCTGGGCGACCTGTCCATCACGGTGCCGCCTCAGGAGGAGATCGCGCGCCACCTGGTCAGCGAGAAGACGGCCGTCGCCATTCAGCCGCCGGCCGGCTACAACGTCGCCGACCAGCCGCTGCAAGCCCTCTTTCTACCCCTGGACCCGCCAGACCTGGGCGACCAGACCGACGACTGGTCGAGGGTGCAGGCTGCGTTGAGCCGCGACTACGGCATGGAGGGCCTGACCGCCGACCTGTCGCTGCTGCGCGAGATGGGCGCGACCCTGCGCGCGGCTGATTGGGAGGTGACCGCGATTGTCGAGACTGACGCCTGGGACCGGCCCACCGGCCCGCCGCGGCTGGTGGATTTATTACCTGGCCGGCAGACCGATGCGCTATACGCCGTGGCTATCGACATCGGCACAACCACCGTCAGCCTGTACTTGGTGGACTTGCTGACCGGCCAGGTGGCGGCCCGCTCGGCCGACTACAACGCGCAGATCAGCCGCGGCGAGGACGTGATCAGCCGCATCATCTATGCTTCCCAGCGGCCCAGAGCAGCCCGCAACGGCCAGGGCGACGATGGCCAGCCGGCCGGCGTTCTGCCCAATCTGGCCGAAATGCAACGGCTGGTGGCCGGTACTATCAACAAGCTGATCCAACAGGTCTGCCGCCGCGCTGGCATCGAGCCGCAGCAGATCTACAAGGCGCTGGTGGCCGGCAACCCGACCATGATGCACTTGTTCCTGGGCATCCCTGCGGAGCAAATTCGTTTGGCGCCGTACATTCCGACCGTCAACCACACGCCCAGCCTGCCCGGCGGCGCGGCCAGCCTGGGCCTTGAGATCAACCCGCGGGCGACGGTGGACTGCCTGCCGGGCGTGGCCAGCTACGTCGGCGCGGACATCACGGCCGGCGTGCTGAGCAGCGGCCTGCACGAGGCCGAGGCGCTGCGCCTGTTCATCGACGTGGGCACCAACGGCGAGATGGTGCTGGGCAACGCCGACTGGCTGATCACCTGCGCCTGCTCGGCCGGCCCGGCCTTCGAGGGGGCGGGTGTGCAGCATGGCATGCGCGCTACGGCCGGTGCGATCGAGGAGGTGTGGATCAACACCGAGACCCACGAGCCGGCCTATCGCACCATCGGCAACCTGCCGCCCAAGGGCCTCTGCGGCTCCGGCCTGATCTCGCTGCTGGCGGAGATGTTCGTGGCGGGCGTGGTGGATAAGAGCGGGAATCTGGTGGTTCGGCCGGCTTTCACCCCTCACCCCGGCCCTCTCCCCTCGGAGGGGAGAGGGGGCGCAGAAGGGAGAGGGGGCGCAGAGGGGAGAGGGAGAGTGCGCCGGGGCGAGCACGGCGATGAGTACGTGGTGGCCTGGGCTGAAGAGACGGCGACCGGGCAGGACATCGTCATCAGCAAGGTGGACATCGACAACCTGCTGCGTACCAAGGCCGCGATCTACGCCGGCTTCAGCAGCCTGGCCGAGGCCGTGGGCGTGGAGCTGGCCATGGTGGACGAATTGCTGATCGGCGGCTCCTTCGGCCAGCACATCAACGTGGAGCAGGCCGTCGAGATCGGCCTGCTGCCCGATTTGGCCATCGATGGCGACAATGACGGCGCCGACCGTTGGGCGCGCTTCCGCTACCTGGGCAACACGTCGCTGCGCGGGGCCTATTACGCCCTGCTCAGCCGCGACCTGCGCGCCGAGGTGCGCGACATCGCCGGCAAGATGACCTACCTGGAGCTGTCGGCCGACAACCGCTTCTACGAGCAGTTCACGTCGGCGCTGTTTTTGCCGCATACGGACATCACGTTGTTTCCGTCGGTGATGCAGTTATTGGGTGATTGGGTGACTGGGCGACTAACCCAATCACCCAATCACCTAATCACCAACCCCCTGCAAAGGAGTTCACATTGACAACAACCATCGCACTAGCTGGCAAAGGCGGCACGGGCAAGACCACCGTGGCGGCCTTGCTGGTCGATATTCTTGTGAAGCGGGGCGCGGGGCCGATCCTGGCCATCGATGCGGACCCTAGCAGCAACCTGAACCTGGCGCTGGGTGTGCCGCTGACCCGTACCGTGGGCGACCTGCGCGAGGACCTGCTGGCCGACGTGCAGCGCACGCAGATGGCGCTGGGCGTGTCGCAGCGCGAGATGCTGGACGTGCAGGTGCGCCAGGCCGTGGAGGAGGCCGACGACTTCGACCTGATCGCCATGGGCCGGCCGGAGGGTCCCGGCTGCTACTGCCCGGTCAACCACTCGCTGCGCCAGATCGTCGACATCATGAGCGAGAGCTACGCCTACGTCGTCATGGACAATGAGGCTGGCATGGAGCATCTCAGCCGGCGCACGACACGCGACGTGGACTGGCTGTTGCTGGTCAGCGACCCGACGGTGCGCGGCGTGACAGCCCTGGGCCACATGATCCGCATAGCCGACGACCTGGGCATCGACGTCAAGCGCAAGGGCATCGTGCTCAATCGCGTGCCTGGCCCGCAGAACGGCGGCAGCGGCATCCCGCCGGCCGTGCAGGCCCTGCTGGACCGCTACGACGCGCCGCTGGTGGGCGTCATCCCGGCCGATCCGCTGGTCAACCAGTACGACGCGGAGGGGCTGGCGCTGGCCCAGTTGCCGGCTGACAGCGCGGCGCGGCGAGCGGTGGCGACGTTGGCGGATCGGATTCTGTTTGGGTAGTTGTGGTGACTCGCGTCCTGTGGTACTATCAACGTGTAATGTGACCCCAGACAATTCCAGGACAGGAGTAACACAGCAATGAGTCTAGCCGAAATCCTGCCGAAACTCCATGAATTGGATCGAACTGACAAGTGGCGCACTGTGCAGTTTCTGATTGCGGAACTTGCACAAGAGGAGGGCGTTCCGTTTACACATGGTGCAACCTATCCGATTTGGTCACCTTACGACTCGTATGAGGCAGCAGCCACCTTGATGCAGGTGCTTCGTGAAGAGGGCGCGCCCTATGAAGCAAGCTAGGCGAGTTTCGTTTTCGACTATCGACCCTCGTTTGGGCGACACGAGCTATCGTCCCATGCTATCGGTCAGGCTGGCGCGGCAGGAGCGATCTATTGTGGTAGAGGGACTGCTCGACACCGGCGCTACTGTGAACGTGATGCCCTATCATCTTGGTTTGGCATTGGGCGCCCGTTGGGAGGAGCAGCAGGTAGTCGTTCATCTATCTGGTAACCTGGCACAACTCGAGGCCCGAGCGCTGCTGGTGTTGGCTACTGTCGAACCCTTCGCGCCGGTAACACAGGCTTTTGCATGGACGCAGAGCACCGACGTTCCCCTGATCTTGGGCCAGGTTAACTTCTTCCAGGCCTTTGATGTTTGCTTCTTTCGCTCTGAACTGGCGTTTGAGATACGGTCAATAAGGGCTTTTCAGTGATGACTCACCCTTTGGTTTCCCAACTCCGTTTTGCCCGCAGCGAGTTCGTGCGCTGCCTGGATGGCGTGTCCGAGGAGGACGGCGTCAAGCGTCTGCTGCCGATGAACTGCATCTCGTGGATCGTCGGCCACCTGGCCAACCAGGAGAACGGCTACTGGGTCTACCTGGCCCAAGGCAAGGCGCTGGCGCCGGAGCTGCGCCGACTGGTCGGCTTTGGCCAGCCGGCCAGCACGCCGCCGCTGGCTGACATGTGGGCCACCTGGCGCGAGGTCACGGCCGCGGCCGATGTCTACCTGGACACGCTGACGCAGGACGTGCTGCAGACCCGCTTTCTCTGGCGCGGCGAGCCGATGGATGAGACCGTCGGCACGCTGCTGCTGCGCAACATCTACCACTACTGGTTCCACACCGGCGAGGCCCATGCCATCCGGCAGATGCTGGGCCATGCCGATCTGCCACAGTTCGTGGGCGGCTTTGGTGAAGCCGTTTATCGTCCAGATTAGTCTGGAGTGGGTCGATTGGCGATGAATCCCAAAGTTTATCTCGAAACGTCCGTTATCAGCTATCTCGTCTCACGTCCCAGCCGAGACCTGATCATTGCAGCAAATCAGCAAACCACCCAAGAGTGGTGGCGAACTCGACGCCAGTATTTCGACTTGTTTGTGTCGCAGGTGGTCACGCAAGAAATCAGCTCTGGAGATCCGATGCTGGCTCAGCAACGCCAGCAGGTGTTGCAGGGAATTCCCCTGCTTGAACTGCGCGAGGATGCGCTCAGCCTGGCTACGGCGTTGGTGACGAAAGGGCCCCTGCCGCCGAAGGCCGCAGAAGATGCCCTTCATCTGGCTGTGGCCACGGTCAACGGCATGGACTATTTGCTCACTTGGAACTTCAAGCACCTTGCCAACGCGACGATTCGTTTTCAGATAGAGCGTGCCTGTAGGTTGAACGGCTATGAACCGCCGATCATCTGTGCGCCGCTGGAATTGATGGAGGACTAAACCATGAAGGATGATCCAATCGTAGCGGAGGTGCGAAAGGCGCGACAGGAACATGCAGCGCGCTTCAATTATGAACTGCCAGCGATCTTTGCTGCGTTGAAGCAGCAGGAGAAGTTGAATCCATTGCCCAAGGTGTCATTTCCACCGAAACGCACTCCGATTCCCATGGAAGATTATGGATATGCCAAGACCTTATTGCAGGTGTTCAGGGAAGATGCCGATGAGCCCTACGGGCAAAGCGGTGATCAGAGTCAAGACAAGTTGACGGGCCGTGATTGACTGACAAAGCGAGAGTGTGCTCTACGCCAATCTCATCCTATCCGCCAGATGCCTGGTCACCTTGAGATGACTTGATGTGTCTGAGGGTCTACCCCGGTAGTTCAAAGACCTGAACATCAAGACAATTCATGAAAGGAACATCCATGACCAAACTCGCAATGCTCTTTTTCATATGCACTTGTCTCGCTGCTACTCTCGTAGGGTGTAGCTCAAATGACTCGCCTGATAAAGCAGCCAAAGGTTGGCTGCAGGCGCTGGCTGACCAGGATGGCCTAGCCTGGGATCAGCTTACTTGTGCCGCACAAAAATCCCAGAACGACAAGGAGGGTGTCATCTTCACCGCTTTAGGCGCAATTGTCAATGCCATTTTAGGTGATGGCGTTGCTATGGATGTTTCTGATGTGAAAGCAAAGACCACGAAACGTTCCGATTATGTGGCAATTGTGCATGTTAGGGGCGACGTAAGAACCGCACTGGGTTTGATGGTCGAGTCGGAGGCACTCGACGAAGACTGGGTAATGGTCAAAGAAGATGGCCAATGGAAGTATTGCGGCACGACAACTCTAGGATCTGATGACCCGCGATGGCTTGTTTTGCAACAGGATGAAGTTCCATTTACGTCCCCGGAGACGTATTATGCCTTTGATGACACCGAACAGTTCTTCAAAGAAAGCATCATGGACGAGGATGTCGAGGTATTTCTCAGAGACAACTTGAAAGCCGTATCGGGACGTGCCTATGAGGGCGATGAAGAATACACTGTGAGTTGCATAGTGTCGGTCTTTCCAGACTCTGCCACTGCGAACTGGCTATTCAACGAGGAGATGGCAGAGAGCAGTGAGGATGAGATCGTGAAAGGGCTGGGAGATGAGGCATTACGCAGGACCACCGTTTTCGACTCTGAGTCAGGATTAGAAACAGGTTACTATTTCTACTGGCGAGCGGGCAATGTGGTGTTCCACTTGGTGGTCCAAGACCGGTCGGGACAGTTAACAGAGGCCGACGTACGCAAGTTGGCTGACAAAATGCAATCCCATCTGGATTAAGGAGATCACTTCTATGCCTATCCAAATCATCGGCGAGAACATCCACATCATCTCGCCCAAGGTCAAAGAAGCTATTGCCAACCGCGATGCGGCCTACTTCCAGGAGTCGGCCCTCCAGCAGGTGCAGCACGGCGCGGTGATCCTGGACCTGAACGTCGGCCCGCAGAAGAAGCTGGGCCACGAGATCCTGCCCTGGCTGGTGGAGACGGTGCAGTCGGTGGTGGACGTGCCGCTGAGCCTGGACACCACCAACCTCAACGCCATCGAGGCCGCGCTGGAGGTGGCCCGCGTGCCCTGCATCATCAACTCCACCTCGGCCGAGGAGGAGCGGCTGGCCAACGTGCCGCCGGTGGCCAAGAAGTTCGGCGCCAAGCTGATCGCTTTGACCATGGGCAGCGGCGGCATCCCGGTCGGCGCGGACGAGCGGGTCAACATCGCGCTGGAGTCGCTGATCCCGCGGGCGATGGAGCTGGACATGCCGCTGACCGACCTGCTGATCGACCCGCTGGTGCTGACCGTCAGCGGCTGCCAGCAGTACTGCCCCGAGCTGATCGAGGCCGTGCGCATGTTGAAGTTCGCCGGCGACCCGCCGCCCATGGTCAACGTGGGCCTGAGCAACGTCAGCAACCAGGTGCCGGCCCATATGCGGCCGCTGATCAACAACACCTACCTGGTCATGCTGATGGCCGCAGGCGTGGACTACGTCATCGCCAACCCGCTGGACCAGCAGCTCTGGGAGTTCGTCAACATCGTCCAGAACCGCGACGACAGCACCGGCAAGGGCCGCCTGCTGCTGACCCTGCACGACAAGACCGAGGCGATGGACAAGCTGGACGCCGACGACGTCGACTGGAGCGATCCAGAGCAAGTCGCCATCTTCAAGACCGCGCAGGTGTTGTACAACGACGTGATCTATACGGACTCATATCTGGAGGTATAAGGAGTTGCAGGTGGCAAGTTGCAAGTGGCAAGTGGCAAGTGCCCGACCTCTGACCTGCAACCTGCAACATGCAACCTGCAACCCTTCACCCTCAGGAGGCAACCATGTCCCTCTTCTCCCCTCGACGCTACCAGGCGCCGTTCAAACCATACAAACGTGAGGAGTCGGCTCCCATCCGGCTGTTCACCGGCTTCGAGCAATTTACAAAGAGCGCGCTCTTCGGCTGTCGCATGTGCGGCAACTGTATCTTGCAGGAGACGGCGTTTGTTTGCCCGATGACCTGCCCAAAGGGACTGCGAAACGGCCTGTGCGGCGGCGCCACGCCGGAGCGCTGCGAAGTCGACCCGTCGCGGCCCTGCACCTGGTACGTGATCTACGAACGCGCCGAGCGGCTGGGCCGCGAGGACAGGCTGTTGGAGATCAACGCGCCGCTGGACGGCGCGCGCGTCGGCCGCGAGACCTGGCTGGACGTGGTGCGGCTGTGGCGTGACCAGGAGGAACGGCTGAACCCGCTGGACTTCGTGCGCGACAAGGAGAAGTTCAGCGAGAAGTGGGATGAGATCTTCTACGCCGCCCGCCAGCCCGACTGGTGGCAGGGCGACAGCGAGTACCACCCGCCGGCCTACAGCGAGCCGCTCTCCCTGCTGGAGGCCAACCTGCGCACGGGAACCTTCACCGTCACGGCAGAGATCGCCCCGCCGCTGGACGCCTCCTTCGCGGTCGAGGACAAGAAGGTCTGCTGCCTGCAAGACTACGTGGTCGCGGCCAATTTCACCGACAGCGCCTCGGCGACCCCGCGCATGAGCAGCCTGGCGGCCAGCGTCCGCTCCCTGCAGGACGGCCTGGAGCCAGTGATGCAGTTGCAGGCGCGCGACCGCACCCGCGTGGCTGTGGCGGCCGACGCCATCGGCGCGGCCGGGCTGGGTATCCACAACATCCTCTGCCTGAGTGGCGACCACCACAGCGCCGGCCCTGGCCCCATGGCCAAGCCCGACCAGTTCGACCTGGATGCGGTACAGATGCTGTGGATGCTGCGGCGGATGCGCGACGAGGGCATCTACCTGGATGGCCGCAAGATGAAGAATCGGCCGCAGTGGTTCCTGGGCACGGCCGCCTCGCCCTTCGGCGCGCCGCCCAAGTTCGAGGCCATCCGCATGCACAAGAAGGTCAACGCCGGCGCGCAGTTCGTGCAGACCCAGCCGATCTTCGACTACAACCGCTTCCTGGAATGGCTGGAGGCGCTGGACCAGCGCGGTCTGCTGGACAAGGTCTACATCCTGGCCGGCTTGATCCCGCTCAAGAGCGCCAAGGCTGCGCACTTTATGGCCGAAGAGGTGGCCGGCGTCTACATCCCGCCGCAGATCGTCCAGCGCATGGACGCTGCGGGCGACGACAAGGTGGCCCAACAGGAGACCGGCGTCGCCATCGCCCTGGAGATGATCGAAAAGCTCAAGGCCACCCCCGGCATCGACGGCATGCACATCATGGCCGTTCACTGGGAAGAGATCGTGCCGCGACTGATCGACGAGTCGGGGTTGCCGCGGCCGGTGGCGAAGAGTCTGGCAGGGTAGATTGGTAAATCGGCACACCGGTGCGCCGCAGCGGCGGGTCGGAGTCTGCACCTATCTGGCCTGCTGACCCATCTACCCATCTACCAATCTACCAGTCGTTTGTCTGTTTGTTTTGCGCGTGCTACAATCCGGACGGCAATCCTGTGAATCTGATCTGGAGAGACAAATGCTAGCCGTAAAGGGTGTGTTTGAACAAGGTCGGGCGCGACCGATCCACAAAATCCGGGGCCGGGAAGGGCAACCAGTCATCATCACTTTTCTCGAAGAGCCGGTGGCAACGGAGGTGGTTTCTCGAGACGAGACCGAGGATGCCTGGCTAGCGCTCAGCCAACTGGTCGATTCATGCGCCGTAGAAACCGGCATTACCGATCTTGCGCATCGCCATGACTCCTATCTTCATCACTCGCCGGCGGAGAGCTAGGCATGAGTGAGGTCTTCGTGGATACCGTGGCGTGGCTCGCGTTGATCAACACCAGTGACGACCTACATGAACCCGCGCGCCGTACCATGGAGCAACTACGCGGTCAGCATGCACAGCTCACAACTACCGAGTTCATCCTCCTGGAAGTGGCCGACGCGCTGTGTGCATCATCCATTCGCGCGCGAACGATTCAATTCCTCGATGGCCTGCGACGCCTTCCTATGCTGACTATCCTCCCCGTGAGCGAGGATCTGCTCGCTGCAGGTTGGGAGCTGTATCGCCAGCGAGAAGATAAGTCCTGGGGTCTGACCGATTGCATCAGCTTTTCCGTCATGAACGAACGGCGTCTGATGCTCGCCTTCACATCAGACCATCACTTCTCCCAAGCAGGCTTCACCAGATTGCTGTCCCACGACTAGAAGATGGCTGCCGCCCGGCAGTTCATCGATTAGTTCTAACGCGATCACGGTGTACCTATCTACCAATCCCCAATCTAACCACTATGAACAAGATCGCCATTACCGGAAAGGGCGGTGTAGGCAAGACGACGCTCTCTTCCTTGCTGGCTTACATGTACACCGAGGCTGGCTACACCGTCCTCGCCGTCGATGCCGACCCGGCCTCCGGGCTGGCTAACGCGCTGGGCTTTCCGGCTGAGCTGACCGCGGCCATCACCCCGGTCAGCGAGATGGACGAGTTGATCTTCGAGCGCACCGGCGCGCAACCGGGCACGGTGGGCGGCTTCTTCAAGCTCAACCCCCAGGTGGACGATATCCCGGAACGCTTCAGCGCCGCCTATCGCGACATCCGCCTGCTGCGCATGGGCACCATCAAGATCGGCGGCACTGGCTGTCTCTGCCCAGAGAACGCGCTGCTCAAGGCGCTGACCACCCACCTCTTCATGCGCCGCGACGAAGTGCTGATCCTGGACATGGAGGCCGGCGTGGAGCATCTGGGCCGCGCCACTGCGCAGTCCGTGGACGCCATGATCATCGTGGTGGAGCCAGGCCGGCGCAGCGTGGGCGTGATGGAGGAGATCCGCCGCCTTGCCGCCGACATCGGCCTACGCCGGCTCTACCTGGTGGGCAACAAAGTGCGCAGCGCGGCCGACGAGTCCTTCATCGAGCAGATAGCCGACGGGCTGCCGGTGATCGGCTACCTGCCCTACGATTCGCAGGTCATCGAGGCCGACCTGACCGGGCAGGCGGTGTACGACATCGCGCCGGAGACGGTGGCGGCAGGGAGAGGGATTTGGCGAAAGCTAATAGCGTAGAACGGTGGCGTTTTCGCACCTGGTGTTGACTCAGCGGGACGATTGGCATATACTGGAATCAATCTGAAGTGAAAGCGGAGGCGCCAACTATGACACATGCCATGACATTGGAACTGCCAGAACAAGTCTACGAGACCTTGGTCAAGATGGCCAAACGAAAGGGCCAGCATCCGGAAGCTGTAGCTGTGCACTGGCTGGTGACCGCGACGGAAGGCATGTTAGACGATCCTTTCGAGCAGTTCATCGGTGCTTTCAGCAGCAACGTGCCTGATTGGGCCGATCGACACGACGAGTACATTGGACAAGGGCTGATGGTGCAGTTGCGCGAGTCCGAGGAAATCTACCGTGCCGACTCTTGAGGTTTTTGTCGATACGTCGGGGTGGGCCAGTTTGGTGGACAAGACCTAACCCCAACACGATGTCGCTGCTGAACTGTATCGCAACAAGCGCCAACAGAGATGGGGAGTGATCACGACCAACTATGTGATTACCGAACTGGTCGCTCTGCTGTCTAGCCCGCTGCGTCTACCGCGCACGAGAATCATCTCGATTGTCGACGGGATACGAACTTCACCCTACGTCAAAGTGATACATGTCGACGTGCAAATCGACGAAAATGCCTGGCAACTACTCAAGCAGCGAACGGACAAAGAATGGAGCCTGGTCGACTGCGCCAGTTTTGTCGTCATGCAGCAGCGAGGCATCACCGAAGCACTCACGACCGACCATCACTTTGGGCAGGCCGGTTTTGTTCGACTGCTGAAGCCGTGAATCCCGAACTTCGTGCCTTTGAAGCTGAATGGGTAGGAGAGAACAAACCATGACTCGCCTCAAGATCATTGCTGCGACGGCCGGACTAATTGTCTTGGTGTTCGCCTGCGCTTCATTGACAACAGGTGTCAACCGGCTGACAAGCTCATGGGATGTGTACTACGATTCGTGGGACAAAGAGAACGGTGCGATCTCGATTGGTGTTCGCAATTCTACTGGGAAGGTACAGCAGTTTGACCCAGGTTATCTGACTCCTGAAATCGAGGACGCCAAAGGATACAAGTACAGCCTGCAGTACAACGGAGGTGCAGAGACAATGGTGCCGCCCGGAGGCAGTCTGTTAGTCTCGTTTCGCTATTCGATGCCTGCCAACGCGCCTGCTCCCAGACTCATCCTGAAGACTGGACTCCTGCATTTTCGGCGGGAAGTCGTTCCTCTCGCTTCGCCACAGCCAGGTTTCTCAAGCATGCTTCCGCAAATCCCGGAGGACCTTGTACTCTATCAACAAGGCGACGTCGACATCCGTGTTGATCGAGCCTGGTGGGATAGTTCATTGATCATACTGGAAGTTGCAGTCAGCAATCAAGGCGGGGAGCCGGTAGAGTCTGATGTACTTTGTGAGCCTGTTTTGTGGGTCGTGGATGAGAACACTGGAAGAAACCAAAAAACTGCCCCATATCCCAAGTACGCGATCCTATATGATCCTACCCCTCCGGTAGTAACGGATTCCCTTGGTAATCCCTCTGAGTTTGGGAATGGCAACGATACTCGAGACCCAGCACAAACAACGATCGATTCCTATTATCCTCTGTCCCATTGGACTGTCCCGGGCTATACTGATGCAAAGATCTATTGGGTCTTCCGACCAACCCTTGTCGACCCTGGACACGAAGCGTTCATTCTTTCGACCCATGCATTCGACTACCACCGTTGGATGTTGTTCTTTTCATCCACCTCGTTTCGTGAGTGCCACACCACCCGGCTCCAAGTTAGTGCAACACGACCCTCCGGTGATTTTGCAAACGATCCCTTGTTAGGATCGCCATAGCCAGTCATGAGACTCCAGCCCGACCCTCGCAGCATTCTTAGGTAGGCCAGCTCCAGCAAGAGTCGCACCCCAAGCGATCTTCCCCGTGAACGCGTTCATACAGCAGCCACTTACTGAAGAACAACCCTGTGTCAATGAACATTTGGGCAGCTTGTCCAACGGATGCGCCACGCCTGACCGCCATCGCCCACGCCGCCAAGCGTCACTGGGGCTATTCGGACGAACTCATCGCACTGTGGGACGCCGACCTCACCGTGACTCCGCAGTTCATCGACCACCATCCCGTATTCTGCGCGGTTCAGGAAGATAAGATCGTGGGTTTTTACGCTCTGGTGCGCCAGGGCGACACCTTTGAGCTAGAACACATGTGGGTGGACCCGCAGCACACGGGCGCCGGCATCGGCACGCGGCTCTTCGAGCACGCGGTGCGCACCGTACGGTCGCTGGGCGGATCGCGGCTGACCATCGTCTCCGACCCGCATGCCGAGGGCTTTTATCGGCGGATGGGCGCCAGCCGTGTGGGCGAGGCGCCGTCGAGACCCGAAGGGAGGACTCTGCCAGGCATGATCCTGGTGATCGAGCCGAGTGGTGCTGCGTAGACCCGACCACCGTTGGTTTCCAGTGAACCCTGGATTGACCCCCGTCCGCTCCGATGGTATAGTAAGCCTTCGCTCGCGCCTTGACAGCGATCATCCGGAGGTATTATGCCCGACAGCGACCCATTGGACAGTCTCAAGCAGGACATCGACTACGACAAGCTGATCACGCAGGCCTCGCCTGCCTTGCAGCGCTACATCCGCACCATGGAGATGGAAAACGCCCGCCTGCGCCAGGAATTGCTGGAGCTGCGCCAGGGCGCCGCGCGCCGCCAACGGGCCGAAACAGCACGCGAAGCGCGAGCCGAGGCCGCCCCGGCGTCGCTGCCCACCGTCCGTTACCCGGCCGACGTGATGGTGTTGACCATTACCCAGGGCGGCATGGCCAAGCGCACCCCGCTCAACGACTACTCGACCCAGCGCCGCGGCGGCGTCGGCGTGTTCGACATCCAATCGACGCGCGACGACCTGGTGGCGCATCTCGCGGTGACGCGCGCCAGCGCCAGCCTGCTGCTGCTCAGCAGCCGCGGCCGCGCCTTTCGCATCCCCGTCGACAGCCTGCCGCTGACTGAGGTACGAGGCCGCGGCGCATCCCTGCCCGAACGGCTGCTCTTCACCGAGGAGGAGACGGTCGCGGCCGTGCTGGCCCTGGACGACGAGCAGGACCCCCGCAACACCGTCTTGATCGGCACTCAGAACGGCTGGCTGCGCTCGCTGCACCGCAACTACGTCGGCCCGCGCCTGCAGCCGGGCACGCTGCTCAGCGATCCCAAGCGCGGCGGCCCGCCGGCCGTGCTGACTTTGTCCGATGGCAACAGCGAGGTGCTGATGGTGCTGCGCAGCGGGCTAGGCTATCGTTTCTCCGAGCGCTTGATCAGCCGGGAGGGGGTGCGCGGCATCCAGACCCGGCCCGACGACTACGTGGTCGGCTTGGTCAGCATCCAGGGCGACGAGGACGAGGTGCTGCTGGTGACGGCCGACGGCCAGGGCACCCGCCGCCAGATGGCCGGCTTTGCCAACAACAAATCGCCCGGCGGCCAGGGCAAAGCGATCATGAAAAGCGATGCGCTGGCGGGTGCGGCCAGGGTCCACAACGGCGCTGAAGCGCTCTGTATCAGCGGCTTCGCCAAGATCATCCGCTTTGCCGTCGACGAGGTGCCGGCCAAGAGCGGCAACGTGCAGGGAGTCAACATCCTGGACACGCGCGGCGACAGCCTGGCCGCGCTGGTCGGGCTGACTCCGCCGGCCGGCGCGCTGGCTGAGGAGGCGTGATGGCTGCACCGCGCCACGTCTACGTCCGGCCGCCCGACGCGTCGTTCCAGAATGCGCTGGGCCAGCAGCCCGGCCAGCAGTCCATCGATGTGGCGCTGGCTCAGGCGCAGCACCGCCTGCTGAGGGCCGCGCTGCGCGCCGCCGGCCCGGCCGTGACCGAGCTGCCGGCTGCGCACGGCCATCCCGACGCCTGCTTCGTGCAGGACGTGGCGCTGTTATTACCTGGCCTGGCCATTCTGGCGCGGCCGGCTGAAGCCTCGCGTCAAGCTGAGGTCGAGCTGTTCCGCCCCCATCTGCCGCCGGAGCTGGCCGTTTTGACGATCGAAGCGCCGGCCACGCTGGAGTGGGGCGACGTGCTGCGCGTCGGCGACACGCTCTACGTCGGCCAGTCGGGACGCACCAACGCGGCCGGCGCTGCGCAGGTGGCCGCGGCCGTCCAGCCGCTAGGCTTGCAGGTCGAGACGCTGCCGGTGCTGCGCGGCCTGCACCTGCTTAGCGGCGTCAACAGCCTGGGCCAGGGGCCGGCCGGCGAGCGCGCGGTGCTGGTGGCCTGGGCGGATTACGCCGCGCTGCCCCAGTTCAGCGGCTGCGACGTGATCATCGTGCCTGAGGAGGAGGCGCCGGCCGCCAATTGCCTGGCCCTGGGCGACACGGTCCTCGTGCCGGCCGGCTATCCCCGCACGGCAGCGCAGATCTGGCAGCGCGGCTACCGGGTGCTCAGTGTGCCCCTCAGTGAATACGCCAAGGCCGACGGCGGCGTGACTTGCCTGTGCGTGCTGGGCTAAAAAAGCTGCCGGTCAGGCTGTCGGCGACAACCTGACCGGCGAAACGGCAGTGAAAGAGGGACTGAATGGAACGGCGCTAGCTAGCGTTCGATGCGGAAGGAGACCTCGCCGCGCACGCGGTAGACATCGACCTCGTTGTCCTTCATGCGAATGTCGAACTCCTTGATGCCGATGCGGGTGATGCCGCGCAGGGTGGCCTTGGCCTCGGCGACCAGGTTCATGGCCGCAGCCTCCCAACTATCGGGCGACTCGCCAACCAGGTCGATGATCTTGATGACAGACATGGTGTACCTCCTTGTACAACGCGAAACAAGAGAAACGTGGGTTGATCGGAAAGAAAGGTGCGGCGTCCGTGAAGCGACGACCAGCGCCTTCTACCTGTGAATAATAACACCACTTCACGGCGCTGTCAACCGCCGGTCGATCCGGCTGACTTGCCAGCCGCGCCACGAACGGCTATAATCGCAGCAGGTAACTACTCAGCCCCAGGCGCTAGGCACTTGAATACACTGTAAGCGAAGTAATTGAGGCGCCCGACACTTGAACCGAGCCTTTCACCATGGGCGAATCGTCGCAAAAGTGCCGGGCGCCTATGCGCAGTACCTTTGTTGAGGCTGTATTGAATCTGCACCGGCAACGATGTCTGCCGAGCCTGTTCTAGCTGTGTATGGGCTGAAAGCCCGGCGCCTGAGTAGTAACCGCCGCAGTTCCATTGCTCGCCGATCGTGACCTAACCCGGAAGGCAGGCTCGCGCATGACAGTTCTGGCAGTCTTCAGCAATAAAGGTGGCGTGGGCAAGACGGCCACGGCCGTCAATCTCGCCTATCTGGCGGGCCAGGCTGGCGTCCACACACTGCTGTGTGACCTGGACTCGCAGAGCTCTGCGACGTTTTACTTCGGCGTCCCCCCGCACCTGCAAGGCAGCGCCAAAAGCTTTGCCAAGGGAGGCAAGGCTGTGCTGCGCAGCGTCCAGCCCACGATCTATGACCACCTGGACATCTTGCCGGCCGACATCAGCCACCGCAATCTGGTGTTGGCCTTCGAGGAGATGAGCCACTCCAAGCGCCGCCTGGCGCAGATCCTGGAGCCGCTGCAAGAACGCTATGCGCTGTTGATTCTGGACTGTCCCCCGACGATTGGGTTGCTGGCCGACAATGTTTTCAACGTGGCCGACCGGCTATTGACTCCTCTGGTGCCGACAACGCTCTCCTTCGAAGCGCACCGCCAACTGCTAGCCTTTGCGCGCGAGGATGGCCACAAGGAGCGCATGATTCTCGGTTTTCTCTCCATGGTCGACCGGCGCAAGAAGCTGCACCGCGAGCTGGCCGCCGCCGCATCGCAGTTTCCTGGCATGCTGGCCGCGGCCATCCCCTACACAGCCCATGTGGAACGCATGGGCATCCAGCGCGAACCGGTGCCGGTTTTTGCCCCTCGCTCCGAGGCCGCCAAGGCCTATCAGGCCCTGTGGGCCGAGGTAGCCGCACGCCTGTGGCCAGCTCTGAAGTAGGTCACGCTAATAGCGTGACCTACGGGCTACGGGCTGAAGTCACGCTAATAGCGTGACCTACGGACTACGGGCTGAGGTCACGCTAATAGCGTGACCTACGGGCTACGGGCTGAGGTCACGCTAATAGCGTGACCTACGGGCTGGCTGGGCGATAGCCAGACCGGTTTGCCAATCTCTGCACAGTGCGGTATAATCCACCTGTCGTTTTCCTGACCTTTCTCCGCCCTCCAGCAGGCATTGTCATGTCCGAACCGATGACCGGAACAAGCGCAGAGGCTTGCCGGCTGTGGACAGACCAGACCACAGAGGGCGCAACCAGTGATCCGCTATGCAATGCTGACATAGCGGATTTTTGATTCTCATGTCGCTCTCGATGTTCGCCCGCGCGACAACGCCCGACCATTCGACCAATCTACCAGTTCACCCTTCCACCAACCGACAAGGAGGTCAACCCAATGATCGCTGGATTCAACGACCGAGTAGCCCGCATCGACCTGACCACAGGCGATATCAGCTACGAGCAGCTCAACCCTGAGGATGTGCGCAAGTATATCGGCGCGCGCGGCTTAGGCGTCAAGTATGTGTTGGACAACGGCCCGGACGTCGAGGCGTTCTCACCCGACAACCTGCTGTGCGTCATGAACGGCCCGCTGACCGGCACTGAGGTCAAGATGAGCGGCCGGCTGGCGGTGGTGACCAAGTCGCCGCTGACTGGCACCGTCACCGACAGCCACATGGGCGGCTGGACCGCGGCCAAGCTCAAGTGGGCCGGCTTCGACGGCCTGCTGATCAAGGGCAAGGCCGACAGTCCCGTCTACCTCTACGTCGAGGACAGCGAGGTAAGCATCCACGACGCATCCGCCTATTGGGGCATGGATACCGACGATGCCATCAAGGCGCTGCAGAACGACCGCGGCGCTGACTGCTCGGTCATGGCCATCGGCCCAGGCGGCGAGAACCTGGTGCGCTATGGCAACATCATGAACGAAAACGAGCGCGCTGCGGGCCGCGGCGGCACGGGAGCGGTGGCCGGCTCCAAGAACCTGAAGGCCATCGTCATCAAGGGCAGTAAGAAGAACCAGCCCAAGCCGGCCGACCGCGTCGCCTTCAAGGAGGCCGACAAGAAAGCGCTGGCAGCGATCATGAACGAGGCCGTGGTGACGGCCCCACGCAAGGGCGGCCTGAGCGTCTACGGCACCAACGTGCTGATGAACATCGTCAACACCGTGGGCGCTCTGCCGGCCAAGAACTCGATGAGCACTTCCTACGAGTTCGCCGAGAACACCTCGGGCGAGTGGGTCAAGGAAAACATCCTCATCAACGATCCCACCTGCCACGCCTGCCCTGTGGCCTGCAAGAAGGAGTACGAGGTCAAAGAGGGCAAGTGGAAGGTCAAGGGCGAGAGTTTCGAGTACGAGCCGGGCTGGGCGCTGGGCGCCAACTGCCTCAACGGCGACGGCGAGTCCATCGCCTACATGATCAACCAGTGCAACCGCTTCGGTGTGGACAGCATCGAGATTGGCAACGTGCTCTCCATGTGCATGGAGGCCACCGAGAAGGGCTATCTCAACGGCAATGGCCTGCACTGGGGCGACGCCGACGCCATGGCTGCCATGATCGAGCGCATCGCCTACCGCAAGGACGACACAGCCTGGAAGCTGGGCGAGGGCGCCTACGGCGGCGCCGTCCTCTTTGGCGACCCCGATATCGCCATGAGCGTCAAGGGCCAGGCTATCCCGGCCTATGACCCGCGCGGCATCAAGGGCATGGGCATCGGTTACGCCACCAGCAACCGCGGCGCCTGCCACCTGCGTGCCTACACCCCGGCCGCCGAGATCGTCGGCAACGTGCTGGGGCCGGCCGAGGTAGTCGACCGCCTGGCCTGGGAGGGCAAGGGCAAGCTGACGGTGATCTTCCAGAACGTCCACACCATGACCGACTGCCTGGACCTGTGCAAGTTCAGCACCTTCGCCGAGAGCCTGGACAACTTCGCCGAGCAGTACAGCACCTTCACCGGCGTTCATATGACGGTAGGTGATCTGCTCAAAGCCGGCGAGCGGGTCTGGAACCTGGAGCGTTATTACAACAACCTGAACGGCTTCCGCGAGGGTAGCGACTACCTGCCCAAGCGCTTCACCACCGTGCCGGCCGACGGCCAGGGTTCCGAGGGCAGCCTGAGCGAGATCGACCTGATGCTGGCCGAGTACTACGCCGAGCGCGGCTGGGTCAACGGCGTGGTGCCGGAGAGCAAGCTGAAGGAGTTGGAGATTCTGTAGCAGAGGGAACTGAGGGAACTCAGGGGAACTGAGGGAACTCGGAGGCGCTGACTGGGCTTGGCGCAGCGGGTGGTCTGGCCCAGCGCGGATGAATGAGAAAAGCGGGAGAGAGTCTTGGTGGCTCTCTCCCGCTTGTTTGTTTCTACATCCGGGTCACGCTGAGGCATTTGTTTCTACATCTGTGTCACGCTGAGGCCGCCGAAGCGTCCCGGCGGGTTTGCGTCGAGTTGTCGAGGAGATTTCACAGAAGCGAGGGCTCTTGAGCGATGGCTGCCAGCAGACGCTGAGGCTTTCCCTGCCAGTCGTCGACGCGCACGCGGCCTTCCACCAGGTCCAGCAGCACACGCGTCAGGGTGGCGTTGATCGGCGCAGGCAGCCCTAGTTCCATGGCCTTGGCCGCCACAGCCCCGTTGAGCCATCCCACCTCGGAGCGGCCGCGCGGCTGAGGCTGCAGGTCGTAGACCAGCGACGGCGGCTTGCTGCCGCGGCCGCCCACGATAAAGCGGGCCATGAAGGGGCGCACCAGTCCTAACGGCGCTCGCCGCACCAGCGCGCCGATCAGAGCCATGGGATAGCCGGCCAGCGGCACGGGCGTGATATTCTGGGTGCGCATGACGGCCAATGCCTCACGCCAGGCTCGCACCTCCAGATTGCCCAGGCTGGCTTCAGCAAAGATCTGGCCAGGGGTGAGACCCAGAATGGCGGGCTGGGCGTTGGCCAGCATGTTCATCAGCAGCTTGGTCCATTTTAGAGCGGGGCCGTTGTCGAAGGTTTGGACGGTGAATCCAGCATCGGTGAAAAGCGCCGCGACCTGCTCTGGCTGGCCCGCGCCGCGCCAAGGCGCCACAGCGAAGCGGTGGGAAGCGCGCGCTACCTGCACATGGCCGGGCGCCAGCACTTCCACCGGCGTGGTCAATGAGCCGGCCAGGATTGGTCCGGACAGGCGCTCGGCCAGCAAAGCCTCGTTGCCAACGCCGTTCTGCACGCTCAACAGCGGGGTTGTTGCGGGAAGGAAGGGACGCAACGGCTCGATGGCAGCCGCTGTATCGAAGGCCTTGACGGCCAGCACAGCCAGGTCGAACGAGGCGTGACCAAAGGCTTCATCCGCGATGGACACAACCCGCACCTCAGGCGCGAGCGTGCGACCATCGGCCTCGACCAGGCGCAGACCGTTGGCTTGGAGCGCCGCAGCGGTCTGCGGCCGGTCCAGCAGGGTGATGGCGTGGCCGGCTGCCCCCAATCGTGCGGCAAGCAGGGTGCCGATCGCCCCCCCGCCGATCACCAGAATGTTCGTCATGGACGCCGGGCTGCCTAATGTGCGCCTGGGTTAGGATGCTTGAAATCGACACGGCGCTCGGTGCCGTGCATAAGCCGCTCCAGATTAGGACGCAGTGAGATGGCGATCATGACCAGCGCGGGAATGGCAAACAACAACTGGGCCAACGGCGTCTTGGTCGGGTTGATGGCGTGCAGCAGCAGGATGGCCAGGACCGACCCTATGCCAACGCTTAACGTGGCTACCGAGGCGATGCGGCCGATGAACAGGATCAGGACGAACATGGGCACCACGATGGCGCCAGCTACCGGATTGAGCGCCAACAGCGCGCCGGCGGCTGTGCTGCCGCCCGCCCCGCCCTTGAAGCCCAGAAAGAGCGACCAGTTGTGCCCGGCCACGGCGGCTGCGCCCGCCAGCGCGGCCGCAGCCTCGTCGCCAAACGCGGCACGCATCAACAAGACGGAGACGGCGCCCTTGGCGAAATCCAACACACCCGTGAGCAAACCGAGCTTTGCGCCCAGCGCCCGGTAGACGTTGGTGCCGCCCGTGCGGCCACTGCCGATCGCGCGCACGTCGATGCCCTTCAGGCGACCCAGCAGATAGCCAATCGGCAAACTGCCAATCAGATAGCCAACCAGTATCGGTACCATATAGGTAGTGACGTCCATGGCAAATACTCCCCGGCTGCAGAGAGCGCATCAAACAGGCTGCGTTGCCTCTGGCCGGTTCGATCCCTTTTTTGATCAAGCAATATTGGATTGTATAACCCCCCACGGTTCAGGAAGATACGCGGACTACGATCAGGCAACTGCAAAGGCGCGCTCGACGCCAGCTTTAAGCAAGGGGCGATCCGGTCCAGCAGGGGCGACAGGGTGTCTATGCCTTGCAGCCAGCGGAAAATATGCTTAAAGAACCGCACCAGCACGGCTTATCCGCCGCCCACAGGGGGAAAGATGGCAATGTTGGCGTTGACAGGAATGACGGTGCTTAGCCCGTCGCCAAAAGCGATGCTGCGGCCGTTGACGAAGATCTGGATGCGCTGCAGGAGGTGGCCTTGCTCGTCCACCATCTCTGGCCTCAAGGCGGGCCAGCGCGTCACCATCTCATCCACCAGCTCGCGCACGGTCTGCCCCGCCAGGGTCTCAGCCGGCACCAACGCGCCGCCGATGATCGGTCGCAGGGTTGCGTAGACTTTGACTTGCATGAAGGGAACTCCGGAGAATGGCTAATGGTGAATGGGTAACGGTTAATGGTTAACGCCGCAGATGCGCACGATTTGATCGTTACCCATTAACCGTTCACCATTAACCATTTCATGGGCACTGCACCACACCCTGCGCCCACAGACAGCCGCCGCAGACCGGGGAGTCGTTGGCGAAGCAATCTTCCAGGTTGGCCTCGGACATGTCGCAGCCGCCACAAAAGGTGCAGGGCGGAAAGGCGAAGCTCTGCACCCGCTGGCGATAGCCGATGTACGCGGGATCCAACCACAGCTCCAGCAGGCCGCGCTCGCGCACGTTGCCGATCACGTGGCGCTGCGAGTGGCGCACCTTGCCGTGGAGATAACTGGTATGGCTGTGCATCAGCGGCCAGCAGGGGCTGACGTCGCCGCTCCAGCCAATGCTCATGGAGCCGTTCTCGACGTAGTTGCAGACGTCGTTCGCCCCGCCCCAACTGTTGCCGGCATAGCTGACGCTGAAGCCGCTGTTGAAGGCCTGCACCAGTGCGTCCTTGGTCACCTCGTCGAAGTCCATCTTGGGCAGGCTGAGCCGCGGCACCTGGCTGGAGGGGATGTAGGCCAGCGAACGCAGCGCCTTGGTGTAGAGCCGCTCCTCTTGCAGGTCTTCGGTGACTGGTAGCACGTTGCTGACTGAGAAGTGCATCGCGCCCAGGCGGCGGGCCAGGTTGAGCACCCGGGGCAGGTCGGCGATGTTGCGCCGCATAGCCACGAAGGCGATGCCCAGCTCAGGTTTGGGCGAGTGCCAACTGATGTTGCCGTTGATCAGCACCCGCAAGCGTTTGAAGCGCTCCAGGTTGGCAATCACCGCGGGCAGCTCAGCCCCCAGGCGCACATCGGCGTAGCTCTCGGGCGATGCGCCGTCGATGGACACCCACAACAGGTCCAGACCGGCCTCGATCAGCGCGCGGCTGCGCTGCTCGTCCAGCAGGGTGCCGTTGGTGATCATCTCCACCCGCGCGCCGATTTGCTTGGCGCGGGCCACCCATTCGATAGTCCGACGATGCACCAGCGGCTCGCCAATCCCGCCGAAATAGACGGTGGGGACCGGATCCGACTGCGCCAAACCATCAAGGATGGCCGCAAAGGTCGCTTCAGACATGCGGCCCATGGGGTTATCCCACGAGTTGCGGAAGCAGGTGACGCATTCGATGTTGCAGGCGTCGGTCGGCTCGATGTAGACCTTGGCCAGGTGGTTCAACGGCCGGTGCAGACGCAGGCTGTTGGTGATCTCCTCGACCCGCAACTGCGCGCCTGGGACCAGGCCTAGCTTAGCCGCCATCTCTGGCGGCAACACCAGCCGGCTCTGCTCGTCCACATAAGCCCACTCAGCCTTTTTGGAACTGATGGCAGGGGCAGGGGTCAGGGGAATTGTGTCAGTTGTAACCATAGCAAACCTGTCGATCGGGAACCAGCTCAAGTCAAGATTGCACGAAACAAGTTCAGTGCATGATAACTTAGATTCTCCCACTGTCAAATACCGCGCTGCGCCAGCGTGGACAATGCTGCGTCCACGGCTTGGTCAGTCCAGCAGGACCTACGGGGCCAGCGCTGATCGGCAGCGCTGGCAACCCTACTTGCAGAGGAGGCTTGACAGCGCTATAATGGGCTGGCTGCTTTCCATCATGCTCCGCAAGGAACCGTCCAAGAACAAGGTGGTGCTCTGGCCAGTCAATGCGCTGGCGCATGGGTCCTTGCTTCACTTTGACCTCCCATGACCTTACGAGACCTCCTTCAACGCGACCGAGCCCGCCGCACTACCCTTGTCACCGGTCAGGTGACGCCGGAGGCCGGCCGCTGCGTTCAATGCGGCATCTGCACCTACTATTGCCCCATCAACATCGATGTGCGCCGCCACGCCTGGCTGGGCCAGCCGGTGCAGGAGAGCCACTGCCTGACCTGCGGCGAGTGCGTAGCGCGCTGCCCGCGCGGCGTTCTGCGCTTCGACCGCATCGAGCTGTTCGCCTAAGTAACCCGTCCAGAAACAAGTTGGCGCCCTGGCTGGTCTTTACGCAGCACCCCGGAGGCCCGCCGGAGCAGGCCGGACCGAACCAGCCCGCCAGGTGATTCATGGACAGTTGCAAAGCGCCGGGCACTTCAAGCCAATCATGCGAACTCGTTATCTTATCGTCGGCCAAGGTGTAGCCGGCATAGCAGCCGCCGAAGCGATCCGCGCAGCCGACGCCGGCGGCGAGATCACGCTGCTCTCCGACGATCCCCACGGGTACTACTCGCGGCCGGGCCTGGCCTATTACCTGACCGGCGAGATTTCACGCGCACACCTGTTCCCCTGGCGCGATGAGGAGTTCGTACAACTAAATTTGACCCGCGTGCAGGGACAGGCCAGGGCGCTGGATTGCATCGGGCATCGCCTGCTCCTGACCACCGGCGCCATCCTTTCCTACGATCGTCTGCTGCTGGCCACCGGCTCGGCTGCAGTCCGCCCCACTCTCCCCGGGAGCGGCCTGCCTCAGGTGGTCACTCTGGACAACCTGGCTGACGCCGAACGCATCCTGACGCTGGCGCGCAAGGCGCACAGCGCCGTCGTCGTGGGCGGCGGCATCACGGCGCTGGAGATCGTCGAAGGCCTGCACAGACGCTGCCGCCGCGTCCATTACTTGCTACGCGGCGAGCGCTACTGGAGCAACGTGCTGGACGAAGTCGAGGGACGCATCGTGCTGGAACGGCTGGCGGCCGATGGCGTGCAAATCCATCCCCGCAGCGAGCTGGCAGCCATCGAGGAGAAGCACGGCCGCGTGGCTGCCGTGCTAACCACCAGCGGCCAGCGCATCCCCTGTGACCTGGTTGCCGTCGCGATCGGCGTGGCCCCGCGCGCTGAGCTGGCCCGCGCCGCCGGTTTGCAGGTGGATCGCGGCATCCTGGTAGACGAGTTCCTGCGCAGCAGCGCCCCCGACGTCTACGCGGCCGGCGACGTGGCCCAGGTCTACGATCCGCGCGTGGGCAAGGCGCTGCTGGACACCCTGTGGAACAGCGCGCGCAGCCACGGCGCTGTAGCCGGGCAGAACATGGCCGGCAGCAGCATCCGTTACGTCAAGCCGACGCCGCTCAACGTCACCCGCCTGGCTGGCGTCACCACCACCATCATCGGCTCGGTCGGCTCCGGCCGCGACGCCGACCTGGTGGGCATCGCTCGCGGCGACAGCGAGTTGTGGCGGCAATTGGGCAGCGCGCTGGTGGCCGAGGACGAGCACGCCGTCAACCGATTGCGCCTGCTGGTCGGTCCGTGGACGCTGATTGGCGCCGTGCTCATGGGCGACCAGCGTCTCTCGCTCCCCTTACAGCGCCTGATCTCGGAACAGACCGACATCACCCCCATCCGCGCCCAGCTACTGGCTTCGAATGCGCCGCTGGCCGCGCTATTAACCCGGTTCGCCGAGGGCATCCGGTAAACGGTGACCGGTAAACTGTGAATAGTCCACAATCACCGTTCACCGCTCACCGTTCACCGCTCACCGTTCACCGTTCACCGCTCACCGTTCACCGTTCACCGCTCATCGTTCACCGTTCACCGTTCACCGCTCACCGTTCACCGTTCACCCATGAAACCTAACGCCCGCGAGCTCTGGTGGGCCCTGGCCGCCATCGTCGTTATCACCGTCATCTACCTGCTGGCGGCGCGCCAGTTGCAAGGCGTGCCAGCGGCCAGCGGGCTGTTCGGCCACGGCATCGGCGTGCTTGGCTTCGTGCTGATGCTGGCCACCGAGACCCTCTATTCGCTGCGCAAGCGGAGCCGGCTGGCGCGCTGGGGCCGGCCGGCCTCCTGGCTGCGTTTCCACATCTTCACCGGCCTGGTGGGGCCCTACATGGTGCTGCTGCACAGCTCGTGGAAGTTCAACGGCCTGGCGGGATTGGTGATGCTGATAACCGTGGTCGTCGTGATCAGCGGCTTCATCGGCCGCTATATCTACACCGCCGTGCCGCGCAACGCCGATGGGCTGATGCTGGAGGCCGCCGACGTGCAGGTCGAGATCGCGGCGGCGGAGGCAGACCTGCGGCAGGCCTTGGCCGGCCAACCGGCCGCTGTACAAGCTCTTGCCGCCCAACTGGCGGCTCCATCGCCGGCAACGGCTGGCCCGGCCATGCTGGTGCTGGGCCGGCCGCTGCTGCGCTGGCGCCAGCGCCAGCAGTGGCGCAGCGCGCTG
>JBAQCH010000350.1:0-6014 GCA_049294015.1 Anaerolineae bacterium | reverse complement strand
CAGTGGCACGCGGCCCTGGCCGACGCGCTGCGCAGCGAGACCGCCCAGCAGAGCATCGCAGCCATGACCGCCCAGGAGCGCCAGCCGCTAGACGCGTGCCTGGCGCTGAGCGACCCGGCCAACGCCGCACTGCCGGCCAACCTGGCGGCCGCCGCCAACCAGGCGTTGCGCGGCATCACCACCGTCAGCCTGCGCGAAGATGACCTGCTAGAGGCGCTGCGCGCTGGCGGGCTGCCTTGCACCGTGGAGCAGCTCGGCCAGCGCTTTGCCGCCTACGTGCAGCAGGCCATGCGCGGCCGCGACGGGCGCAACACGCGGTTGACGCTGGAGGAGTAGCCGATCAAGTGTTTGGTGGGCCGTGACCGATGTGTTATACTCGATGGGCGCAGCAGCGAGCGTTCAGATTTGGTAAGTCTCAACTCTGCCGGATGTGGTAAGGCATGGCGAGTCCCCACAGTGAACTGTAGGGCTGTCATCACACGCCAACCTAACCAAACTGCTGCAACGGCCACGCAGGAGGTTTCAATGTACTCATCTTTTACGGCGCGGCGTTTCCGCTGCTTTCGCGACATGACCGTCGCCCCCCTGGCGCAGATCAACCTGATCTCCGGCAAGAACAACGTCGGCAAGACGGCCCTGATCGAGGCGCTGTGGATGCATCACGGTTACTTCAACCCTGAGCTGGGCATCCGGTTGTCCGTTCTGCGCGGCCTGACCAGGATCAAAACCCTCGAGGCCTTTCACGATCTTTTCGCCGATTTCGACGTGGCTGCGCCTATCGAGTTCGTGAGCCAGGACGAGCGAGGCATCACGCGCACCCTACGCATCACCATTAGCGAGCAGACCAGATCGCGCCTGGAGTTTGTGCGCGATGGGCTGAACGGCGGCAATGGCTATCAAGAGTCCCTGGCGGATCGCACTGGCCAGGAGTCCACGGAGGCCAGCACAGCGCGCGTCGATTTCGAGTTCACTGTGGGCGGAGGACCGGCGATCCGCAGCCAGGCTTTCGTCGAACCCAACGCGATCCGTTTCGAGCGCGCGGCTAACGTCAAAGAGCCTACCGGAATCTTCCTGCCGGCAGGACAGCCGGCAGGACTGGAGGAGATGGCCGAGCGCTTCGCCAATCTGGCGGTGGCCAAGCAGGAGGATCAGGCCGTGCGCTTCCTGCGCATCGTCGAGCCGCGCTTGCAGCGGCTGGCGGTGCAGTACCGCGGCGGCGTCCCGGTCATCTACGGCGACGTCGATCTGCCGCGCCTGATTCCGCTGCCGCTGATGGGCCAGGGTACGGGGCGGCTGTTGCAGATTGCGCTGGCTATCCCCGAGGCGCGCGGTGGCATCCTGTTGATCGACGAGCTGGAGAACGGCATCCATCACGCCATCATGCCGGCGGTCTGGCGCGGCATTGCAGCGCTGGCCCGCACCTATCAGGTGCAGATCTTCGCCACGACCCACAGCCGGGAGTGCATCGATGCGGCTCTGGAGGCGTTTCAGGATGACCTGGGCGTGCGCTTCGCCCTGCACCGGCTGGAAAGCGCAAACGGAGATATGCGCACCATGACCTATGACCTGGACATGTTGCGAGCCGCGCAGGAAGTTGACGCAGAGGTGCGTTGATCATGGGGAAACCAATCGAGAAGGCCAAGCTGTTGCTGGTGGAGGGTCGGGATGAGGAGGAGTTCTTCGGCGCGCTGCTGGCCAGGCTGGGCATCGTTGACATCGACGTGCGGGCGATGGAGGGCAAAAGCCGCCTGGCCGACCGATTGAAGGTTCTGGTCAATGGGCCAAGCGCCGTTCCCATCCAGTCGGTGGGCATCGTGCAGGACGGCGACAACGACCCGCGCGCGGCCTTTCAGAGTATTGGCGCGGCGCTGGCAGCGGCCGGTCTGCCAGTGCCCGAGGCGCCCCAACACCCCCAGGGCGACAACCCCCGCATCACGGTCATGATCCTGCCCGATGGCGTCCGGCCCGGCATGTTGGAGGATCTTTGTCTGGCAGCCGTGCAAAGCGACCCGGCGCTGGCGTGCGTCGACGAGTTCTTCGTTTGTCTGCGGGAGAGTGCGTCGTACGCCAGCCAGAACCTGGCCAAAGCCCGCGTGCGCAGCTTCCTGGCCGGCATGGAATGGCAGGAAGAGCGCCTGTTTGAGGCGCTGCAAGAGCAGTTTCAGGGAACACCAGCGGCCGAGCCGGGCATCTCCAAGTTACATGCCTTTCTGGCAACGCGCTACAAGCCCGACTTACGCCTGGGCACAGCGGCCCAAGCTGGCTATTGGCCCCTGGATGATGCCGTGTTCCAGCCGCTCGGTGATTTCTTGCGCATGCTGTAATGGCCCGGATGACGCGCAACACCTTGGGTGCAATGGAGCGATTGCGCCAACGCTTTCCCAACCACATGGCCGCGGCAATGAGCCGCTGCGACCCGCGCAACTCGCGGCTTAGCATCGACTGAAGACCATTCAAGAGGACAATCGAGATGAAAGCTCTAGATCGCACAGTCGCAGATTGGTTCACGCGCATACGTACGCGCCAGTTGACGCTGCCTCGGTTTCAGCGCCTGGAAGCTTGGGATCATAGCGGTGTTGCTGATCTGTTGACAACTGTTCTTCGTGAGTTGCCGGCAGGAGCGACTCTGATACTGGCCGTTGGAGACCAGGAGAAATTCCTAAGTCGCACCATGATTGACGCGCCAACCAACGGGGAACGGGTCACTGAACAGCTTCTTGATGGTCAGCAGCGTCTCACCGCGTTGTGGCGTAGTCTTAACGACAAATATGAGGACCGAACGTACCTGATCGGTTTTGAGGAGGATCCCAATCACGAGGGACAAAAGCGACCATATGCCTTTGGCCAATCCCGGTGGCAACGGAATGGCCAGCGATATCCCCTGTGGGTTGACTTTCCGCAGGGGTGCTGGGAGCGTCAATTCATCCCGGTATCGGTCCTCCATCCTGACGCTGAGCTTAGCAAGGTGCGCAGTTGGGTGAAGGCAGCTATTCCGAACGGCGCCGAAGCAGACCGAGACGAGTTGTTTGATACAGTTGTTGACCTGCAGCAAAGAGTTCGCCATTTTAACCTTCCCTATCTGGCGCTGCCAGTGGAGACGCCGCGTGAAGTTGCGCTGGAAGTGTTCGTCAAGATGAACACCAGTTCAGTGCGCCTCACCATGTTTGATATCGTAGTGGCATTGGTTGAAGAGGCTGCTGGTCAATCACTTCACAAGCTTGTCGATCGGGTCAGAGAACGCGTACCGCGGGCCGACTCATATGCCGATCTGCCAAACCTGGTTCTTGACGTTGCAGCGCTCAGGCAAAACCGCACTCCCAACAATGCCGGCTACAAGGGCATCGACTTCAAAAGGATGATCTCAGAATGGGATGACCTGATTGATGGCATAGCCGGGATGGTGGAATTCTTGGAGCAAGAACGCGTATTTGACAAGGAACGGTTGCCCACTTACCCCGCTATTCCTGTGATCGCGTCGGCATGGAAGTATCTGCCAACCAAGGCAGACGCCTTGGGTAACGCCTTCCATGTGCTACGAAAGTACCTCTGGAGAGCGTTTCTGACATCCAGGTATGAGAGAACAACTGCCAACGCATCGCTTCAGGATTTTCGCGGCATAAGGGACTTCTTGCTGGGAGCGACGGATGAGACAGCGATTCCGGTCTTCAACGAGGCTCTTTACACCTTGCCGACGGCAGAGGAACTTGCCTATGCAGACTGGCCCGCACGCCGAACCACTCTGGGGCGTGGACTTCTGGCGTTGCAGATCAAATGTGGCGGCCTGGATATCGCCGATGGCGCAGTAGCGATGGCAACGAACATCACGAAACGTGAGTACCACCACCTATTTCCTGACTCATTGCTCAGGGACTGTGGGATCGAGCAACGTGAACGCTTTCGAGCTGTCAACTGTGCCCTGATCACCTGGCGAACCAATCGAACAATCTCGAATAAGCATCCTCTGGACTACCTTCGGGAGCGAGCAGATAACAATGCCCTTGGAGAAGAAGATCTGCGTTACAGGCTGCGCACTCATCTGATCCCCCATGACGAGCTTGCCCTCGGCGGCACCGTTGGACAAGATGATGTTGAGAACTGCGAATGGCTCAAGCTTGCATACCAGGAATTCGTCCAGGCTCGGTCCAAGCTGCTGCAGCGTGCTGCTACCCTGGCGTACGAAGGCCGCCCGCTAGACTTGAAGACTATCTATGATGGATAGGTTTCGGAGCTGAGGAATGATCGATTACGGATATCAACAGCGGGCACTCCTTTCTGATGATGGTGAGGCCGAGACCCGCGGTCCGATGACCTGCCTCGGTATCACCTTCCCCGACGACGCCGCTCGCCGCGCGTATTTCGGCGACCGCCTGGCCGAACACCTGCAAGACCTCGCCTTCCGCCAGATCGAGGGCTTCCCCATCGGCGCGGACGAGGACATCCTGGCGCTGTCCGACCCGCCCTATTACACCGCGTGCCCCAACCCCTTCCTGGCGGAGATCATCGCCCAGTGGCAGCGGGAGCGGGAGGAGACGCGCGCGGCCTTGGGCCTGCCGGCTGACGGGGAGAACGGCGCGTACCAGCGCGAGCCCTTCGCGGCCGACGTCTCCGAGGGCAAGAACGACCCGATCTACAACGCGCACTCCTACCACACCAAGGTGCCGCACAAGGCGATCATGCGCTACATCCTGCACTACACCGACCCCGGCGACATCGTCTTCGACGGCTTCTGCGGCACCGGCATGACCGGCGTGGCCGCGCAGCTCTGCGGCGACCGCAAGGCCGTCGAGAGCCTCGGCTACCACGTGGACGCGGACGGCCTGATCTACGACCACCCTCCCCTCCCAACTTCATCGTTCATCGTTCCTCCTTCATCGTTTCCCATCTCCCGCCTGGGCCCGCGCAAGGCCGTGCTCAACGACCTGTCGCCGGCCGCAACCTTCATCGCCTACAACTACAACACCCCGGTGGACACGGCCGCCTTCGAGACCGAGGCGCGGCGCATCCTGGCCGAGGTGGAGGCGGAGCTGGGCTGGATGTACGAGACCTGGCACCCGCACTGCGAGCATCCGCAGCGGGTGAAGGCGCGGATCAATTATACGGTATGGAGTGAAGAATTCGTATGTCCGAATTGTTCTCAGGAGCTGGTGTTCCTGCAGGAGGCTCTGGATCGCGAGACCGGTTTTGTGAGAGATGAGTTTCCGTGTCCCCACTGCGAGGCGCGGGTTTCCAAAAACGATCTACACCTCATACTGGACACTTATCTTGACCAGTTTAGCAGGCAGATATGTCGCCGACCTCGATTGCGACCAGTGCTGATCAACTACACTGTTGGCAAGAAGGCATATGAGAAGGAGCCTGATGCATTCGACCTTGCGATTCTTCAGAGGATTGACGAGCAACCAATGCCCCAGGAAGTCCCATCATTGTCGTTGCCTGATATGCAGATGGCGCGTGTCGGGCGGATGAAGACCACTGGTGTATCAAGCATCCGGCAGTTCTTTCTTGCGAGACCGGCCCAGAGTCTGGCCTTCCTGTGGAGGCATGCTCAGCGATTCCAGGACACAAGAACGCGTCATTTCTTGCTGTTCTTTGCGGAACAGGCAATCTGGACCATGTCCCGACTTAATCGGTATCGGCCGAGAGGCTACTCGCAAGTCAACCAATACTTAACGGGTGTCTATTATGTCGCCTCGCAGATTGCTGAGGTGTCTCCGTGGTATGTTCTAGAAGGAAAGCTCAATCGCCTTATTCGCGTTCTCGGGCTGCTGAAAAGTGGCATCAATCAAACCGCCGTGGTCACTGCGTCCGTTGATGCCCAACCGGCAAGAGAGGGCTGCATTGATTACATTTTTACCGATCCGCCTTTTGGAGAAAACATCTACTATGCTCAATACCTTCGCCAAATTAGGCTGATGTGAGCAACTGTGTAAGCTCTGGTTTGTGGAGCCGGAGGTACACAGTTGCTCATGGTCGAGATTATCGCACTTCTCAGTTGTTTAAGCCAATGCCTGGAA
>JBAQCH010000349.1:0-8982 GCA_049294015.1 Anaerolineae bacterium | reverse complement strand
CTCAATGGCCGCTATGCCACAGCGCAAGACGTGGAGGCGCTGGCCGGGCAGGGCGTGCGCGGCCAGATCGACGGCGCCAGCGTCGCTGTCAGCAGCCACCGCCACATCCACGAGCTGCACCTGGGCCACGACGACGCCTTCTGTGGACTGGTGCAGAGCGTCGAGGCGGCCGGCCAGACTACCATGCTGCTGCACGACGACGACGGCATCCGCGGCTATCTGGCCGTGGCCGACCAGGTGCGGCCGGGCAGCGCGGCCGCGGTGGCCGGGCTGCGCGCGGTTGGCATCGAACAGGTAGTGATGTTGACCGGTGACAACGCCCGCACCGCCCAGGCCATTGCGACCTTGGCGGGTATCGACCAGGTGCGCGCTAACCTGCTGCCAGGCGACAAGGTCAACGCAGTCGAGGCGCTGCTGGCCGAGTTCGGCGCAGTGGCCATGGTGGGCGACGGCGTCAACGACGCGCCGGCGCTCGCGCGGGCCACCGTGGGCATCGCCATGGGCGGCGCGGGCAGCGACCAGGCGCTGGAAACAGCCGACATCGCCCTGATGGGCGACGACTTGCGCCTGCTGCCCTTTGTCGTGCGGCTCAGCCGCCAGACCCGCCGGGTGATCATGCAGAACGTCGCCTTCAGCCTGGCGATCAAGGCTGTATTCCTGGCGCTGGCCCTGGCCGGCGTAGCCACGCTGTGGATGGCCGTCTTCGCCGACGTGGGCGCATCGCTCCTCGTGATTCTCAACGGCATGCGGCTGCTGCGCGCCCGGCCAGCGGGTTTCGATACGCTGCAGACGGCTACTCAACCCACGGCTACTCAACCAACTTAACGCGCGGGTTGAGTAGCGGGTTGAGGTGACTCGACTCGCATGAGGTCAACTGGCTCTAGCGTATCGAAACCCAGAGGTCTCGACACTTGCGCCTGCGGCTCAGTGCAGGTGTACGGCGCAGACGCCTACTCGACCAACGTAACGCGCGGAACGAAACCTACAGCGCCGGTTCACTGATCAGCACCCCCTGCCCGTCTGCCGTCGTTATACAATTACACGCCAGTTGTGTATAATTGTTGCGTCAACCGTAACCTGAGGAGTTCGCACGCTCACGTGCGAACCTGGCGTCTGGGGACGCGTGCTCCTCAAATGAGTATAGACCCGACACCAGACGCAGCAGAGCCAAAGCCCCACCCTATGACCTCAAGCTCCGACCTCAACGCACTGACCCTGACCGGCCTGACCCACCGCTGCGCGCAAGAGACCGAATCGTTTTTCCAGCGCGCCGCGTACGATCCCGCCTACTGCTACGAGTTGTTTCGTCGCGCGGTCTATGAGCGCAACCAGCGCGCGTACGACTGCCTGTACCGGCAGTATCAGCCCCTGGTGGCGGGCTGGGTCGAGCGCCACCCCAGCTACCCCGGCGCCAACGAAGAAGTGCAGTACTTTGTCAACCGGGCCTTCGAGAAGCTGTGGCACGCGCTGACACCGGAGAAGTTCCAGCGCTTCGCCGATCTCAAGGCGCTGCTCAGCTATCTCAAGCTGTGCACGCACAGCGTGGTGATCGATCACGCGCGCGCCCGCCAGCACGCCCGGCTAGACGAGGCGCCCAGCGAAGCCCTGCTGGCCGGCCAGGCCGCCGACGTCAGCGTGGAAGGCGACGCCATCGAAAACGCTCAACAACAAGCGTTTTGGCGCGCGATTAACCAGCGCTTGGCCGATGAAAAAGAACAGGCGGTGGTCTTTGGCTCGTTTGTGCTGGCCATGAAGCCAGCCGAGCTGCACCTGCGTTACGCCCACCTGTTCAACGACGTGAAGGATGTCTACCGCACCAAGCAGAACGTGCTGGAGCGGCTGCGGCGCGATCCTGAGCTGCTCAACTTGCGCGCTGACTACGTGTAAAAAGCCACCAAGTCCCGTTTAATAGGGTGAAGGAGTTAACAAAGCAGATGATTTGTCACAACACCCCCCAGCTCGACGACGTCGAGTTGCTCATGGCCTTAGACGGCGAGGCTGATCCGGAGGTGGCCATGCACGTGTCACAATGCCCGCACTGCCAACAGCGCTCCGCTGAGTTGGCCAGCTTGCAGAGAAATGCCGTTGCCCGTCTCTATCGGGCCGCCTGCCCCTCCAGCCTTGAGCTGGGCGAACATCACATGCGCCTCTTGCCCGCTGCCAGAAGCGCGGCCGTGCAACAACACGTGGCTGGCTGCCTCCATTGTGCGCAGGAGTTGGCGCAGCTCGACACCTTCCTGAGCAGCGCCGACCCTTACCTCAACCCTGCGCCGTGGCAGGTGATCAAGCGCAACGTCCAGGTCATCGCAGCCCGTTTGACCAGGGGGCCGCAAGCGGGCAGCCTGTTCGGCCAGCCTGCGGGGGCCCCGGCCCTGGCCGGCTTGCGCGGCGAGGAGCGCAGCCCGCTGACCTATGAGGCCGGCGACGTGCAGATTGTTCTCGAAGTTCAGGACGAGGAACCACAGCCGGGCCGCCGATCGCTCATCGGCCTGGTGCTGGGATGGGAGACCGAGGAGACCGTGGTCCGCCTCTGGCGCGATGAACACCTGGTCAGCACCGTTCCGCTGGACATGTTCGGCAACTTCGCCATCGACGACCTGGCGCCCGGCCAATACGAGATGTTCGTTACCCATGAGCCGGTCGAGGTCTACATTCAGGACCTCGCCATCTGACCGGCGATCCCCTGATGCCCGGTATGCCCCCCCAAGAGATCATCGAGCGCCTGCTGGCCGAATGCGATCCCGTCCGTCAGGAGAAGCTTCTGCGGGTTTGCGCTGACCAAGATTACGGCGCAGCCGCGGCAATGCTCAAAGCTGAAGCGGATCGCTTGTTGCGCGCCGACGTCATGCGGTCGCTAGAGGTTGCGCAGTTGATTCAGCGACTGGCGACTCTGACTGGCAGCGCCACAGATCGCGCTCTGGGGCTGCTGGCCGAGGCCAATGCACACGCGATCGGTTTGCACGAATACCAGCAGGCGCTGGCGCTCTACGACGAGGCCAGCGCCATCTATGTGGCTGCCCGCCTGCCTGTCGAGCAAGCCCGCGCGCAGGTAGGCAAGGTGGGCGCGCTTTCGTTCCTCGGGCGTTACGCCGAAGCTGATCAGACTGGCCAGTTGGCCGGCCAGGTCCTGGCCGATCACCAGCAGTGGCAGCCACTGGCCACACTGACCATGAACCTGGCCATCATGCACGCCAACATGGGCGAAGACGCGCTGGCCCTGGCGCTATTCGACCGGGCCGACGAGCTTTACGCCCAGCTTGGCGACGCAGGCCGGGCCGGCTGGCTGTGGGTCCAGCTCAACCGCGCCTTGGTGTTGCGCAACCTGGGCCGGTTCGATGCATCCATCGCCGCGTGCAGCACCGCCATTGACGGATTGATGGATCTGGGCCAGACCGTGGCCGCGGCGCGCGCCCGGTGGAACCTGGCCCTGACTTACGTCATCCTCGGCCAATACAACGACGCGCTGCAAGGCTTCTACCAGGTGCGCGAGGTCTTTGCCGGGGACGGCCGCCAGCGCGATGCCCTGCTGGTCGATCTGGACGTCAGCCACTGCCTGTTGCAACTGCACCAATACCACGGCGTGTTGGACACCTGCCGTCAGGTGCGCAGCGCGTTCAGCGAAGTGGGCGCGCACGACGTGGCGGCCCGCGCCATCTTCATCGAGGGCATGGCTCACGCCAGTCTGGGGCAGTACGAGCGGGCCATTCGCTCACTGGAAGAGGCGCGCGCCATCTTCGCCGAGATCGGCAACCAGGCATGGATCGCTGCCACAGAGCTAGAGGTCGCCGCGGTGCAGCGCTTCTGCGGTCAATTGGAGCAGAGTCTCGCCACGGCGCTACGCTGCGGCGAGATGTTTCGACAACTCCAGTTGCCTGTCGAAGAGGCGCAGGCGCATCTGGTGGCGGCGCGTGCGGCGCTGCGCCTCGGTCGCTTCGCCGCCGCCAACGACCTGGCCGCACGCGCCCTGGCCAGCGGCCAAGCCCTGGCTATCGCCTCGCTCATCTTTCAAGCCCACCACCTGTTGGGGCGCGCCGCCGACAAGGAAGGCCGTCAGGCCGATGCATTGGAGTCCTATGGCATGGCCATCGAGCATCTGGAGCGCCTGCGCAGCCGCCTGATGGTCGAGTTCCGCGCCGATTTCCTGGAGGACAAGACTGCGGTCTACGAGGACATGGTGCTGCTGTGTGTAGACCTGGACCGGCCGCTTAGCGGCCTGGAGTACGCCGAGCGGGCCAGGTCCAGGACCTTGGTCGACATGCTGGCCTTTCGCCTGGACGTGGGCATCGAAGCCCGTTCCGCCGAAGACCAAGGCCGCGTAGACGAGTTGCTGCGCCTGCGCGCCCAACGCGACCAGATGGTTCGACGCTGGCAGGGCAACCGGGAGTTAGCCGTGCGCGGCGCGGCCGTACCGGCTGAAACCCGGGAGCTGATCGAACAGGATGTGTTGGAGATCGAAAACCGCATCACCGACCTGTGGCACAAACTGTTGGTGCGCAACGCCGACTACGCGCGCGACGCGGCGCTGTGGCGAGTGCAGATCGAGCCGATCCAGCCCTATCTGGACGACCAGACCGCGTTGATCGAGTATTTCATCGCCCGCGATGTAGTGCTGGCGTTCGTCGTCACCAGCCAGTCCATCGAGGCGGTTGTTCTGCCCATCGACCTCAAGACCATACACAGCCTGTACCGTCTCCTGCGGCTCAACCTGGACGCGGCGCCGCGCAGCACGGCCGAGCGCCTGCCGGCGCTCACGGCCAACGCGCAGGCGCTGCTGCAGCGCCTCTACCAGGGTCTGGTTGCGCCATTGGATGCCACGCTGCGAGCCTATAGCCGCTGGATGGTGGCGCCCTTCGGCCCGCTGCACTATCTGCCCTTCCATGCGCTGTTCGACGGTGCGCACTACGTAGTCGAGCGCCACGAAATCAGCTATTTGCCCGGCGCCAGCCTGCTGCGCTACTGTCTGGAGCCGCGCCGGGCCGCTGCGGGCGCCGCTACCTTCGGCCATTCCTTCGGCGGCCAACTGCCCAATACGATTGACGAGGCGGCGGCGATCCATGCCATTTTCGGCGGCGAGCTTTACGTGGAGGAAGCGGCGACCCCGGCCCGGTTTCGCGAGCTAGCCAGCCAGCGCCAGGTGCTGCACCTGGCCACGCACGGCAACTTCCGGCCCGACAACCCGCTCTTCTCAGGGCTGGCGCTGGCCGACGGCTGGTTGACCACGCTGGATATCTTCAACCTGCGCCTCAACGCGTCGCTGGTGACGCTCAGCGCCTGCCAGACCGGCCGCAGCACGCTGGGCGGGGGCGACGAGCTGCTGGGGTTGATGCGCGCGCTGCTCTATGCCGGCGCCGCCAGCCTGGTGCTAACCCTGTGGACAGTCGAGGACCGCTCTACGGCCAGCCTGATGCAGCGCTTCTACCAAGGCCTGGCCCAGGGTCAACGCAAGGGCAGCGCCTTGCGGCAGGCCCAGTTGGCATTCATCCAGGCCGGTCGGGCGGGGTCAGAGGCTCAGAACCGCGCCTATGCCCATCCCTACTTCTGGGCGCCCTTTTTCCTGGTGGGCGACGCCGGATCGTTGTAGCGCCGCCTGCGGTTGATGAAGGGTAAGATTTTATCCCGGTAAACTCGCCGCAGCGCCGCCTGCGTTTGAAACCGCAGGCTGATACCTGCAATGCATGCTGAAGCAAGCTGGTGTGCATGCCTGAGCTTGCTTTAGCATGCTTCGGGTGTGTCAGACGCCGATTTCAATCGGCGGCGACGCCGCGGCGCAATAACGTATCGTTTTCTCAGCATCACTCAAAGGAGGCTGAATTATGAACTCTCATTGGCTAAAGAAGCTATCAACCACCGGGCTAGCCATCGTGGCGGCGCTGGCGCTTCTGCTGGGCTGCGTGGCGCCAGCCACCCCAGTGCCGCCCCAACCTCCCGTCGAGCCAACCAAGCCGGCCGCGCGCGACGGGTACGTCTGCGATCCCGTCGATCCAGAGTACCAGCCAGCCTTCGCGCTGGTCGGCGGTCATTACATCCTCAATCAGGTGATCATCACCGGCCCGGCCAGCGGCGTCGAGCAGGTGGTCAAGGAGCTGAACGCCAAGGACGCGGGGCTCGCGCCGATCGAAACCTGCCGCTTGAACCACCTGCTGCCCGAGCAGCCGGCCGCCGAGCCATGGAGCGAATCCAGCAACAGCCGCGGCCAGGCGGAGATGGTGGACTTCCCCCCGGCCGCGCGCGCTGAACTGACCACGGGCCTGTACAGCCTGCCGCGTGGGAGCTCCGTAGAGAAGCTCGTGGTAGATATCAACGAAATCGGGCGGGAGTACCTGGTCTTTGCCGACCCCAACTACCTGACCGGCCCGCTGGATGACGCCAACCCGGCCAGCCCCTGCGCGATCGAAAGGGACCCGTTCGAGGTAGGCGGCAGCCCCTTCGAGGTTGGCGGCAGTCCATTCGAGGTGGGCGGCAGCTCCGGCGGCGAGGGGGCCGACGCCGCCATCGGGACGTTCTGGAAACAGTGGGCCTTCGAGCAGATCGGCCTGCACGCCGACGGCAGCGGCCGGGGCCAGTGGACGGGCGACGGCGTAACGGTGGCGGTGTTCGACACGTCGCCCTTCGCGCCCGGCGCACAGCCCACGCCGCTGGCCGAGCCGCTCAACCTGACGCTGGCCTTTCCGCCGATGCTGAACATCCTGCCCCCGGCGCCTGTGCCCACCGCCAGCGGAGCGATCACCATGCCGGTCACGGTGGCCGACCATGGGCTATTCGCGGCCGGTCTGGTCTATGCCGTCGCCCCGGCCAGCACGATCCACCTGGTACGGGTGCTGAACGAGTACGGCTGCGGCGACCTGTGGACGCTGAACAACGCCATCAACGAGTTCACCTCCCAGCGCAGCCAGGAGGGCGGGCTGGACAACGTGGTGCTCAACTTCAGCCTGGGCGTGCATCAGCCGCGCGATTTAGCCCGAGCCGGCTGGCCGGCGCAGATCGTCTCGCTGAACGAGGCGCTGCGCAACGCGCATGGCCGTGGAGCCGTCCTGGTGGCCGCGTCGGGCAACGACTCGTACCGGAGCGCCGGCCCGCGGCCCATGCAGCTTCCCGCCGACTGGGGCTACGTGATCGGCGTGGCAGCCAGCAACCCAACCCCCGATTTTGCCTGCTACTCTAACCAGGGCGACGTGCTGGCGCCGGGCGGCGACGGGCAGTTGGCCTCCAGCGATCCCTGCCAGCCGCGCGCCCAGGAGTGCGAGAAGGGCGATCCCGACTGTGCGCTGGGGGTGATTAGCCTGGCCACGCAGTCCACCACCGGCTACCGCTTCTGGGTGGGCACATCCTTCGCCGCGCCGCTGGTCAGCGGCCAGGCGGCGCTGCTGCTCAGCAGCGGCCTGGCGTCCTCCCAGGTGCCGTCCTGCATCCAGAGCACGATGGTCAATCCGAACCCGCGCGGCGGCCGGCCGGTCGTCAATGTCGCGGAGAGCGTCGCTGACTGCGCTGCGCCGTAGCAGCCCAGGGATTGGAAATCCCCGGCTGACACCACCAAGCGCCCTCAGGCGCTGGGCACCCGTCCCCAGCCGCTAACGCGGCTTCGTGCTGTCAGCCGGTGAATTCCATTCACCGGGCTGAGCCAAGCGGCGCAGATCGACCGCCTGCGCGCCGCGCGGTGACTGCTCGATTGCATACTCGACCAGTTCGCCCTCGCTCAGGGGCAGTCCCTCGCCCGGCGCCAGTGCGCTGCGGTGAAAGAACAGCTCCACGCCGTCGGGCTGGGTGACGAAGCCCCAGTGCTTGCGCAGGCTGTAGAACTTGACCAGGCCGCGGCGGCGGCCTGCGGCTGGCAGCAGATAGCGGCAGGCTGGGCAGTGCGCCGGCGGCTGATCATCCTGCTGCTGCTCGATCCCTGTCCAGAGAAACTGGGTGCTGCAACTGGCGCAATAGAGGAATCGGTCCTGTCTCACGGCAACCTCGCTCAAACTATCAGCCTTGACAAGAAAGCCCTTGCCGGGTACAATGCGGCCAGTGACGGCGACGTGGCCAAGTGGTTAAGGCAAGGGTCTGCAAAACCCTGATCGCCGGTTCAAATCCGGCCGTCGCCTCTCAGCATGGCCTATAGCGCATGGCCCGCCAGCCGCTATAGGCCATCTGTTTACCAGGCGCACTCTCCGTGGGTTGAGTAGCCGTGGGTTGAGTAGGCGTCTGCGCCGTATCGAAACCCGTCTGCGGCGTATCGAAACCCGCCGTACACCTGCACTGAGCGCAGGCGCAAGTGTCGAGACCATGGGGCGGTGGCGGAATGGCAGACGCATCGGTCTTAAAAACCGAAGGGGCAACCCGTGTGGGTTCGAATCCCACCCGCCCTACTAGAACAGGCCCGGAGCCAATGCCCATGCTCCGGACTTGTGCTTTTTCGGAGGGGGACACAGAGGACGCAGAGGAGGCACAGAGAGCGCAGAGAAGATTTCGGGATCTCTGTGGACTCTGTGTCTCCTCAGTGAACTCTGTGTCCCTTTGGTTCAGAATGAAAGGATGCGAAGCGCGCCTATTGGCGGCCTTTCGAACTGCCGGTCGGTGGTTTCTTGGCCGTGCTGCTCGTGGCAGTGGCTGCTGGCTTCGACGCCTGCTTGGGCGTCGCCGCGCCCTTGGCAGCCGGCTTGGCGGCCGGTATGGATGCAGCGCCAGGCTTGGCGGCCGGCTTGCCAGCCGCTGGAGCAGGGGATTTGGCGACCGGTTTGGGGGCAGCGATGCGCTTGGCAGCCGGCTTGCTAGCCGCTGGGGCCGAGGACTTGGGCGTGGGCTTGCTGGCCGCAGCGGCGGAGGACTTGGCCGCCGGCTTGGGCGACACGGCCTTCGTTGCACGGCCTGCCGGCTTGGCCGGCGTCTTGGTAACCTCGTCCAGCTTAAAGCCGCGCGCGACGGGCTGGCTTTTGGCGGCCGGCGCAGGCGGGGCGGCGCGCTTGGGCTTGGGTGCGGGCTTCGCGGCCGGCTCTGGCT
>JBAQCH010000348.1:0-2542 GCA_049294015.1 Anaerolineae bacterium | reverse complement strand
GGCTTCAGCCGGTCGGGCGATGAAACCCGGCTGAAGCCTCGACTCCAAATTGAAGAGGGATTTCCGCCGACTTGTATTATGCTGGCCGCTTCCTGGAAGGTGTCGCACGAATTGTTGGATGAATACTTTCTACGTCGCCAGCCCTGGGATCTTATCACGATTGGCCGCAGCGTCGGCATAGGCGCGCAGGTCGATCAGAAAGCCGAGAAATACAACAACCCAGCCCCAGAAGTTGGTTGTTCCCAACGGCCCAACCACCAGCACGAACATCAGCGTCGTGAACGGCAGAAAGATGACGCCCAAGATGGACCAAAGCCACGGAAAGGTCCAGCCGCTGAACGCCGCATTGACCAGCGGGGTGAAAAGCCACAGGAACAGCAGAGCCAGGCGCGGGGCAGACGCAGCCATGATAGCGAACAGACAAGCCATTGTATTCCTCCAGTTTACGTGAAGACAGTCATTGGGCAAGGCGCCGGGCGCTTGACCTGGGTTAAGCGCCCGGCGCCTCACTACGCTTTTTGACGGGGTGATTACTCGCCGAAGTCGGCCAGCAACTGAGCTTCCTGCTCGCTGCTCAGATTGGACTGGATCAGCTCGGCCGAGATGCCCTTGAACTCCTCGGCGACGCGATCGCGCACGGCGCCGGTGGTGAGCAGGAAGAGCGCCGACGTGCCTTCGGTCACCTGATCGCGCACTTCTTTGATGAACGCGTCGTTGATGCCGTAGTCGGCGAACTTGCCCATCAGCGCGCCGGTGGCTGCGCCGATGGCCAGGCCGAAGAAGGGAATGAAGAAGATCAGGCCGAACAGCATGCCCCAGAAGGCGCCAGAGACTGCGCCCCGGCCGGTCATGCTGCCGTAGTTGTTGGTCTTGGGCTTCTTCTTGCCCTCCGGCCAGGAGACGACGGCTGCGTCCTGGAAGGTGATCAGTTGCAGCTTGGACAGCTCGATCAGTTTGTTCAGCGCCTCTTGCGCGCCCTCGGCGGTGTCGAATTTCCAGACGGTAAGTGTTGCCATTGGTTTGTTCTCCTCTGTGAAATGGATTGGGTAGGTTCGAGTCTGGTTGAACGGTCATTGCGAGGAGGCCGCCGATTGCGTAGCATCCCGCAGCGCAGCGGAGTGGACGAAGCAATCCCGACTTGGCCTGCACGAGATTGCTTCGCCGCAGACGGCTCGCAATGACCATTCATAGACTCCTTGTCTGCGCTGGCCTTACGGATGCGCCATCATGTCGATGGCCACCGTCAATGCCAGGATGACGATATCGTTCTGGCTCGGCTCGATCAACACGCCGTAGGTGTCGGCCAGCCGGAACCAGCGCTTGGACACCTCGGCGACCTTGCTGCTGCCGTCGCCGATGGTGTACTGGTGGTCGAGGATGTTGCCCTGCACCTGCAAGTCGGGGCCGTCGCCGATCTTGACCGTCCAGCGGTCGCGCAGCGGGGTGATCATCGCCTTCCTGACGGTGGCCATCGACTCGCCGTTGGGGCCCTCGATGGTCATGGTGTCCCGAATGGCCACCATCCGCTGCTGGATCTTGCAAAGCTGGTTGCCGCTCACGTCCTCGAAGAAGAGGGTGTCGCGCACACGCAGCATCTTGCCGTCGACCTTGAAGGCGCGCCGGCCGTTCTCGTCCTCGATCCAAAAATCGTTGCCGAAGGAAACCAGTTTCTCCCGCATCTTATAGCGGGTGGCGCTGCCGCCGCGGCCAAAAACCGCGCGTTGCTCTTGGCGCTGTTGGGGGGTGTCTCTGCGAAGCATGTTGTTTGTCCTTTGGGGTAGATTGGTAAACTGGTAGATTGGTAGAGTGGTAAATTGGTAGACTGGTCAAACGGTCGGTGGGTGGGACGATGGGAGCGGCGACGTCCGACCAATTACCCAATCTACCAATCTACCGGTCCGCTTCCTGGCCACGCTCGACGTGGACCAGCGTCAGGTTGAGCATGAACAGAAGATCGAGTACGCCATGCAGCATGCTCTGATCGGCCAGCGGGCCGGTTAGCACACTGACAGGATAGGCATACGACGTCTCATCTGCGGTGATGTCGAGACCCGCCAAGGATTCTGACCACGTATGGTCCACTCGTCCTTGCACAGTAATCCGATAGATGGGCGTAGAGGTGTCTGTGGTCATAGCGCCAAGTCTCGACCACAGTATAGTAGAGCATGCCCCCGCTGAATAGTGACCGAAAGGGAGTAGATTGGGAGAAAACGGCTAAACCAGACCCAACTGGCGCGCCATCTCGGCGGCGGCGCGGCGGTTGTTGACCCCCAGTTTTTGGTAGATGTGGAGGGTGTGCTTCTTGACCGTCACCGGGGCGAGCACCAGGCGCTCGGCGATCTCCTTGTCGGACAGGCGCTGGGCCAGCAGCAGCAGCACGTCCATCTCGCGGTTGGTCAGCGATTCGATCACGCCGTCGATCAGGATGGTCCGGCCGGTGGGCGCCAGGGCGGGGCGCGCCGGCGGGCTGGCGATGAGGGCAGGGGCTGCAGCAGGGGAAGGCGCAGCCCCCAGGGCTGCCAGCACCCGACGCACATAGGCC
>JBAQCH010000347.1:0-5678 GCA_049294015.1 Anaerolineae bacterium | reverse complement strand
GACCTGCGCCGGGCGGGCGCCGGCCTGCCGCTGCGCCGCTCCCGTTACGACCGCCAGTTGGCCGGCGTGTGCGGCGGCATCGCGGCCCATTTTGACATCGACTCGCTGGTGGTGCGCATGGCGTGGGTGCTGTTCACCGTGGTCACCGGGGGCGTGGTGGGCATTGTGCTCTATGTCATCGCTGCGCTGGCGGCGCCGTTGGAGGACTAACCAGTAATGCGTAACACGTAATGCGTAACCCGGAGTCAACGGAATGCCTTTCCGGGTTACGTGTTACGCATTACGTGTCTCGCATCACGTCCTTGCGGCCAATGTTGCCAGCCGCAGGCCAACCGGGTATAATCCAGGTCGATCAGTCACCTAAGATTTATCGGTTGTAGTAAGGAGACCATGCCATGCTAGGCAGTTTGTTCCGTTTCGTTGGTGGAGTGATGGTTGGGGCCACGGCTGGCGCTGTGGCGGCCGCGCTGCTGGCGCCCAAGAGCGGCGAGCAGCTCAAGAGCGATGCACTTTCCTACTGGGAGCAGGTCAAGCAGGCCGGCTATGAAGCCGAGGCTGCGCGACGGTCTGAGTTGGAGACTAAATTCAGGAAGGCTAAGCTCAACCAGCCCTTTGAGTTGGACTTCGATTATGATCGTAATGAAAAGCGCTTCGAGACCAAGTTCAAGGCTGGCGGGCAGGCTCAGGACGATGTGACGCCCGGTAACTCATAAAGCTGGCAGTGCGGGCAAAAATGAGTGCTGCGCTGGCCGAGCTTGATGCGCTCGATGGGTGCGCCGCAGACCGGACAGGGATGGCCTGCCTGGCGATAGACCTGGTGGCGCCGCTGAAAGCTGCCCTGCACGCCGGTGGGACGACGGTAGTTGGTCAACGGGCTACCGCCTAAGGAACTACCTCCCTCGCGGATCGCCGTGGCCAGGGTCTGGCGGATGGCGCCGTGCAGGCGGTTGCAGTCGGCCTGGGTCAGCGTGTGCGCCGGCCGGCGCGGGTCGATCCTCGCGCTGAACAGCGCCTCGTCGGCATAGATGTTGCCCAGCCCAGCCACCACGCGCTGGTCCAACAGCAGGGTCTTGATCGCCGTGCGGCGTCCTTGCAGCCGGTTGAACAGCTCCAAGGGGGTGAAGGCTTCGCTCAAAGGTTCCGGTCCCAACTTACCAAGCACGTTTTCGGGCTCGTCCACCAGGTAGAAACGGCCGAACTTGCGCGAGTCGCGGTAGCGTAACTGCTGCCCATTGTCAAGGTCGAGCACGGCGTGAACGTAGCGCTCAACCTCGACTTGGGCAGGGGCGACGTGTAACTGGCCGGTCATGCGCAGGTGCACCACCCACGTGCGCCCGTTGTCCAACGGGAAGAGCAGATACTTGCCGCGGCGGTCGCTGTTGACAATCTGGCGGCCGGTCAGCTCCACGGCAAAGGCCTCCGGCGATTTGCCATGCACCAAGCGCGGCCAGAGAATTCGGACATCCAACACGCGCCGGCCCACCAGCAGCGGCTTCAGGTCTCGGACGGTGTTTTCGACTTCGGGTAGCTCAGGCATAGCGCGTATTGTATCGCAATCCCCCGAAATTGGCACATCAGGTCGTCATCTCGTTCTCATAGCACCCAATTCCTACGGCTATCTCAAGACCAGAGGTAGATACTGGCGCTGCGTGATTGGAGTCTGGCTAGGTGTTGCCGTGCTGGTCGGCGTCGCTGTCGGCGTTGACGTCGCGGTTGGACTCGGATTCGCCAATACGTCTATGCTGCGCACGATCTGAGGATTGACTCCGTCCGTCAGGATCACGCGGTTGGTATAGATCGTATTGTGTGCGATCGGCGGCGTGGGGCCATGAACCCGGAACTGAAATGTGCGCGAGTCGCCAGCCGCAATCGTGCCTTGCCACCGAATTAGTCCAGCGACATCGTCCCACCAGATGCCCCCTGTGGCGCTGCCGGCCACGTAGGATAGCGGCGGTGGATCGATCAACTCGACCTGGGCAGCGGCTGATCCGGTGTTGCGCACGGTGATGGTGTAGGCGATCTCCTCGAAGTAAGCTACGACCGTCGGCGAGGCGCTCTTGACCGAAGCCGACAGGTCCGGCACGCCGAGAGGCGTTTTGGTTGGAGTAGCGGTCCAAGTAGGGGTGGGCGTCAGAGTAGCGGTCGGAGTCCAAGTCGGGGTCGATGTGCTTGTCGGTGTCGCCGTGGGACAGTTCAGGACGGTGACCTGGATGCTGTTATTAGCGGACGCACCGCCTGCAACCTGAGTCGAGTACGCAGTCGCTCGCAGCCTGTAGGTCATTCCCACCAGGATCGGTCCACCCACGGTCTGGCTGTTGTCTTCGGCATGCCAGGTGCCATCGCTCAATGGCAAGGCATAGCAGTCGACGTCGCCGCCAAATCCGCAGTACTTCGTTCTGCGCTCCACTTTCTCGTAGACCAGCGTGTAGTTATCGTCGAAGATGCGGAACACAACCTGATCGATACCGGCGCCGTTGGTTGTGCCCACGGCCGGGTTGTATGCCGTAGCTTCCCAGATCAACGAATCGATGGTGCATACTGTTGGCTGCGATGGCAGGGTAATGTTCACCACTGGGCGCGTAGCTGGCGTGACAGTCGGCATGACTGTCAGCGCCTCTGTGGGCGCAACCGGCGGTTTTGAGTGGCCCATCGCGTCGTTCTGTCCAACCGCCGTGGCACTGAACGAGTCGAGGACTGTGATACCTTCCAGGTTGGGGGTGGTGAGCGGGGCAACCCAGCTCCAGCCGCGGCCGTTGTGGCGCAGGATTACGTCCGCCTGGCCGCCTCCGACCGCTGCCAGCGTCGGCGACTCAAGCCCGCTCGCCGCGAGCAAGCCCAGGCCCATCACCACAAGCACGACCAGCACAACGATCTTGCGTCTCATGAGAATACCTCCGATCTTATGATAGCGATACCCTTCGCCTGGCCGGCATCGATGCAGTGCCGGTCTTTGCCCTGACCTCCATAGGGCGGCCGCCTCGCCTGGCATCATTCTAGCAGACGTTGCCTTGAAGCGCTATGACATAGATCACATCTTGGTGAACAAAGGCGACGATTCCCGAAGCGACTCGTGGATGAAAGACCGTTTGATTCAGCTCAACCCGGCTATGGTTCAGTTCGCTCGGTGCTCCTGACGCGTGCTTTCATCGAGACGGGATGTTAACTCTCTCCGAATGCCATGATACAGCGCGAGTATCTGGCATTCACCGCGAGTGGAACCGACCTGGTTATTCTTGACGTGTCGGATCCATTGAATCTTCTGGGTCCGAGCCGCAATGATACGAACCGACGCGAAGATGCCCTTGCGCTTGCCGGACCGCATGCCTTTCTCGCAGCAGAAGGGTTGATCGTGATGGATATCTCAGATCCGCACAATCCTTAGGAGCTTTCCCGGTACAAAATCGATTCCGTCGCAACCGATTAACGTCAGGCCCAGCCGCCTTTCTGATGCGGCAGTCGGTTGCTGGTGGTCATCCCCTGCCCTGGAAAAGAAACCGCATCTTGTTGCCAAGATGCGGGGGTGTGATTATCGATTGTGCGGCGCGCGGCTCTCAAGATTACGGCGCCCGGCTGAGCTGCCAGGCTCCCACCAGCAGCAGCGCCACCAGCACGGCCAGGCCGATCTGCAGCGCCAGCAGCACGCCTGGCGGCAGGCCCAGGAACCCTGGCGCCGCCACGGCGACATCTGTGGGCGCTTTGGCGATGACGGCGGTCGGGTCGCCTTGGTCAGACGTCAGGCCGCCCAGTTCTGGCTGAACCTGCGCAGTCTGCGCGGCGGGGATAATCTCCGTGCGCACTCCCACATCGCCGACCAGCAGCACCAGCAGCATCACCGCAGCCAGGGCGGCTGCCCCGCGCAGAGTGGCCGGCTGCAGCCAACTCAACCAGTTGCGCCGCGGTCGCGCCTGGCCCAGCATGGCCTCGGTCAACGTGAACGGCCGCGGGGCCGGCAGGCGCGGCGCGGCGGCCAGCATCGTCTTGGTGTAGCGCAGCGTGGCCAGCGAGGCGGCCAACGCAGCGTCGCGGGCCAGGGCCGCCTCGACCCGCTGCTGGTCCTGGGGCAACAGTTGACCGTCCAGGTAGCTGGAGAGCAATTCGTCGTCGATGGCGTCGTTGGGTGGGTGGATGGTCATGGGGAGATGGTTTTGATAGGTGTGGGTCGAGTGGCGTGGGTTGAGTAGGCGTCTGCGCCGTATCGAAACCCGTTTGGGCCGCTAGCGGATGAGTTGTCAGGCTCAATCTATTCGTCGGCTTCTAGACGATAGCGTTTGGGCAAAAGTTCCTGCTGCTCCAGCAGGAAATCACGCAACTTAGCCCGCGCCCGGCTGAGACGTGACTTGACCGTGCCCAGCGAGGTGTCCATCACCGCGGCGATCTCCTCGTAGCTCAGCCCCTCCACGTCGGACAAGGTCAATACCATGCGCTGCTCAGCCGGCAACTGCTCGATGCCGCGCTGGATCACCTGGCTCAGCTCCTGGCGCAAGGCGTAGTCGCCCGGCTCCTCGGCGTGGTCCACCAGCTTGCCGGCGTGCTCCGGATCCACCGAGAGATCTTCCAGCGAGCTGGCCGGCCGGCGCTGCACGTGGCGCAGTTGGTCGTAGCAGACGTTGGTGACGATGCGCAGCAGCCAGGCCTTGAAGGAGCCGCCCCGATACTGGTTCAGGTTGCGATAGGCCTTGATGAAAGCTTCCTGCGCGGCGTCCTCCGCGCCCTCGGCGTTGCCCAGGATGCGATAGGCCAGGTTGTAGGTCATGCCCTGGTAGGTGAGCACCAGACGGTTGAACGCTGCCAATTCTCCCCGGCATGCAGCGTCGATCAAAGCTTGTTCATCCATTTCAGTGTAGGTGCCGGGCACTAGGTTTCTCGTGTGTGGCAGCGGTGCGTGCGCCGGCGCGATTCGATCTTGCGCCCAGTGCCCGGCGCCTGAACGGCCGCAAACGGGCGCAAAACGCGAATTTGGCGAAACGGTCATGTTCGGCTATACTGCCCGCGTTGGTCACTGCCGAAGTGGCGGAACAGGCAGACGCGACGGTCTCAAAAACCGTTGAGCATTACGCTCATGTGGGTTCGATTCCCACCTTCGGCACTCGATAGGACGGCTTGGCCGCCGCAAACGCTGCCATTATACGTCCAGTCGAAGATTTAGCTAAGTTTGAAGGACGCGAAAAGGGAATTGGCCGCCTGCGGTCCGATTCCCTTCTCTATGTTACAACCAAAGGCGCTGGACCTTGCTGCTACGCCTGCCGGCGTTGCAGCCTGGCGACCGAACGGTTACAATTCTATGGTAAAAGCCCCTAGTCAGCGCAGCGCACCTGCATCCTCCAAGAGGGCCCGCGTTGCCGTGTTTGTCCTCCTGGCGGTGGCAGCCCTCGTGAGCGGCTGCGCATCCAGGTCAAACCCCAGCACACAACCGCAGACCGCCGAGCAGCGCAACGCCGCCATCGTGGCCATCGCGCAGCAGTTCGGCGCGAGCGAAGACCTCGAAGCCGCCCAGATCGCGCTGGCGCCGCTCAACTTGCCCAACCCGGGGCAGTCGGTCTTGGCTCTGGCGGAAGCCTACATCGCCGAGGGCCAGGACGCCCGCACTGCCGTCGCGCTGGTCGCGCTGGCCAAGGCGCTGGGGCCGGTCAGCCGCATGGCCGAGGATTTCCTGGCGCGCGAGGGCGCCAACTCCGGCG
>JBAQCH010000346.1:0-9466 GCA_049294015.1 Anaerolineae bacterium | reverse complement strand
ATTCCACCCAGCGCGGCAGCGACCATCGCCAGGCCGCCGAAGCACATCCAAACGTAGCCGAAGGCGATCACCAGGTTGTCGATGAACAGAGCTGCGTCCAGGCGGCGCGGCACAGCCTCTTCCTCAGCCGGCGCTGCTGGCTCGTCTGGCGGCGGTATGACCAGGATGACGGCCTGCGGCGCGGTGATCGGCTGGGACGACGTGAGCGGCGGCGCGGGCGGCGGCAGGATCGGCTCTGGCGCCAAGACGGGCGCTGTGGGCGCGTCGATTGGCGGCGGCAAGGGCGTGTCGGTGGGCAAGACGAAGGGCGTATCGGTGGGGAAGACGAAGGGCGTGTCGGTGGGGAACACGAACGGTGTGTCGGTGGGCAAGACGATGGGCGTATCGGTCGGCAGCGCCACCGGCGTGGCTGTCGGGGGGACGCTGGGGGTATCGCTGGGGGTGACTATCGGCGTCGCTGTGTCCGTCGGGAACGGCGTCGGGCTGGGGGTCGGCGTCGGCAGCGGCGAGTTGGGATCAGGGGTGTTCGTCGGCGGCGACTGGAAGAGCAGGTCCGCCAGGGCGACCTGGCCGCGCGGCGCCAACGTCAAGCCTGCTGCAATGGCGAGCAACAGCAGCGCCACAAGCAGCATCGGCTCGGCTTTTTCCTGGCGGCGTGGAGATCTTCGGGATGGGTCTCGCAAAGGATCAGTTACCTTGGCTGGCTAACACAGGGATGAGTGCCACCTATGCCGCCGCTAAAAGCGCCTCAGCGGCAGCGCGTGGTGCTGGCAACCCACGCAGCAATCCCTCTACGCTCAGATCTTCGTCGATGTCTGGCCAGTGGATGCCATATCCACCACCTGTGACCTTCCAGTTGTTTCGTTCCTGGAGTGTGGCGTGCAGGAGCCGGGGATACCAAGCCAACGGCACAATGATCGAGCGTCCGTCTAGCAGGTCGACCCGCAAAGTGTCTTTGGTGCAGCGCACGGTTTTAACCCTGGTATCCACGCTTATCGCCTTCGCAGCCCAATTATCAGCGCCGCCAGCCCAATCACGGCCATCACGCCGATTAGAACGCCAATGGGCACGGGAGGCTCGGTCGCAGTCGACGCAGCCGGTTCTGGCGCAGGTGTTGCGGCCGGCGCTGGCTGCGTGGGCTCGACGGCAGGTAGGCCCGTGGGTAGGGGCGAAAGCTGCTCCTGGGGTGCTGCAATCGGTGAATCCTGCACCAGCGGCCGGGCGAGGGCTGCGCCGCCGGCCGTCAGACTCCAGCCGATGACGAGAGCGGCCACGGCCAGCGCTGCCAGGATGAGCGTCTCCCGCGGCCTGGGGCTGCGGTGGAGGCTGGAGCGATCAGGGTCTTTCACAGTGCAACCTTTTCAGTGTAGAAAGCTGGCTTGGCGGGCAGAACCATTATAGCCGATAGCAGCGCTCCGTACTAAGGCGCGGACGCTTCTGTAGGTCACGTTATCAACGTGACGCCTCTGTAGGTCACGTTATCAACGTGACGCCCGCAACAAACGTTCCACCTGACTTCACCTGCCTTCAGCCTGCACCCACAGCCGGATCAGCCCGCGGAAGTGCCCGATGAACTGCTCCTGCTCGTGCGCCGGGAAGATCAAGCGCACGTTGTGTACCAGCATGTCGTCGAACTCCTGCGCTTGGGCCAGCTCCCACATCACCGCGTCCAGCTCGCCGAGCTGCGTGGCGCGGAACTCCTGAAAGCGTTCGGTGTCGAAGTAGGCGTCGGCCAGCGCCTCGTAGGCCGCCAGCTTCTCAGGATAGCTGCGCTCCGAGTCGGCGATGGCGAAGTAGTCGCGGGTGTTCATGTCCAACTGCATGCGCCGGTCAGTGGCCAGGCAGAACAGGCTCCAGGCCAGCAGCGACTTGATGGCCCAGGGGAAGTAGTAGTGCAGGCTGACGATGGCCACGTCGGGGCAGGCGTTGGCGAAGTCGATGGGCTGCAAGACGCCGTCCTTCAGGATCGACTCGCACGAGTTGAACTCCCAGCGGAAGAAGGCGTTGATGGTCTTGACCACTGCCGTGGCCTCAGCCACGTACTCTGGGGTGAGGAAGTCGCTGTCCACTTGATAGCGGTCGTGCATGGGGCGCACGGGGTCGTAGTGGAAGATGTTGACCTGCGGCCCAATGGCCAGGGCGCGCACGAAGATATCGAAGTTCTCCAGCCCCTGTTGCAAGTGCATCATAGTTTGGCCGGAAGCGTCGTAAGCCGCCGTCAGTTCCCACGGATTGCCCACGCGGCTGACCCCGCGCCAGCCGCCGCCGTCGAAGGGCTTCATGTAGAGCGGATAGCCGATCTCCTCGGCGATGCCGGGCAGGTCGAACCAATCGTGGTAACGCGCAGCGGTGCGGCGGAACTTCTCGGTGTCGGGACCGATCTTGGTCGGGATCAGCCAGGTGTCAGGGATGGGCAGCCCCAGCCGGATCATGGCGCAATAGGCCGAGTGCTTCTCCATGCTCTGGAAGGTGAAAGGGTTGTTGATCAGATAGACGCCGTTGACCAGCGCGGCCTTTTTCAGCCACTCGCGCGGGTGGAAGTGCCAGTAGGCCAGGCGGTCGATCACCAGGTCGTAGGCTGTGGGCGCGGCCAGGTTGAAGGGATGGATGCGCACCCGCTCCACCTCGGTCTGCAGCGCGCTGCCCCGATTGGCAAGCGCCAGCCGCGGCGCCAGCCGGCGGTGCAGTTGCTCGAACGCCACCGGCCAGTCGTCCTCGTCGCTCAGCAGGAGGCCGATCTTTTTCGTGTTCATGGGAGATCCTCGGAAGAGAACGAGGAATGATGAACGATGAACGATGAATCCGGATTCCGGGGTCTGGATTCATCATTCATCATTCATCATTCCTCATTCATCGTTCATCATTCTGCTCGACCCAATAGCGCATAATCCCGCGATAATGGGCGAAGAACTGCTCGTGCTCATGCGGCGGGAACTTCTCGCGCACGATGCCTTGCAGGATGGCGTCGAACTCCGGCGTTTGCACGAACTCCCACATGGCCTCGTCCAGCCAGCTCAGCTCCGTGGCGCGAAACTCAAGGAAGCGCTCGGTCTCGAAGTAGCGATCCGCCAGCGCCTCGTAGGCCGCCAGCTTCTCATCGTAGGATCCCTCTGAGTCGGCGATCGCGAAGTAGTCGGCCGTGTTCATGTCCAGCTTCATGCGCCGGTCGGTGGCCAGGCAGAAGCTGGTCCAGGCCAGCAGCGATTTGACAGCCCAAGGGAAATTGACGTGCAGGCTGAACAAATGCATGTCGGGGCAGGCGTTGGCGTAGTCGATCGGCTGCAAGAGGCCGTCTTTCAGGATCGCCTCACACGAGTTGATCTCCCAGCGGAAGAAGGCGTTGATCACCTTGGTGATGCGGGTGATCTCCAGCCGCTTCTCCGGGCTGAGGAAGTCCTGCTCGATCACGTAGCGGGCGTGGATCGGCTGGCTGGGATCGTAGCGCATGGGCTGCACCTGCGGGCCGATGCCCAGCGCGCGCACGAAGACATCGAAGCCCTCCAGCGCCGCCTGGAGGTGCATCATGGTCTGGCCGGAGGCGTCGTAGGCCCGCATCAGCTCCCACTCGTTGTCGATGCGACTGACCCCGCGCCAGCCGCCGCCGTCGAAGGGCTTCATGTAGAGCGGGTAGCCGAACTCGTTGGCCGCGATGCCAGGCAGGTCGAACCAATCGTAGTAGCGATTGGCTGTCTCCTGATAGCCGGGCCGGTCGGGATAGGACTTGAGCGGCACCAGCCAGGTCTTGGGCACGTGCAGCCCCAGCCGCATCATGGCGACGTAGGCCGAGTGCTTTTCCATACTCTGGAAGGTGAAGGGATTGTTGAGCAGGTAGACGCCGTTGTACAGCGCCGCCTTTTTCAGCCACTCGCGCGGGTTGAGCTGCCAGTGGCCCAGCCGGTCGACCACCACGTCGAAATGCGTGTCCGCGCGCAGATCGAAGGGATGCACCCGCACACGCTCCACATCGACGTGTAGCGGCTGGCCGTGCACTGTAGCCACAGGCGCATGGCGGCGGTACATGGCCTCCAGCGCGCTGGGCCAGTCCTCTTCCTCCGCGCCGATCAGCAAACCAAGTTTCTTTGTAGGCATAGCTGTCTCCGTACCTTGTCTTGTCCTATGAGTCCATCCAGCGCGGGTTGAGTAGCCGTGGGTTGAGTAGCCGTCTGCGGCGTACACCTGCACTGCCCGCAGGCGCAAGTGTCGAAACCCGTCTGCGGCGTACCGAGACCCAGCCAGTCTATCCCAGCGCCTTGCCCAAATAATGCGCCAACTGGCGGCGCCACCAGTACCAATGGTGCTCCACGTCATGGCCCCACAGGTCCCGTTCGTGACTGATGCCCTTGGCGGCCAGGATGTTGGCCAGGCGATGGGTTTCGGCCAGGCACTTGTTCTCCCACGCACCCTGGCCGCAAACCAGCGCCAGATGCGTGTGGTCGCGCACCTGGGCCAGCGCCGCGCCGTGCAGGTTGGCGCAGTACGCCACCGGGTTGTTGAAATAGACCTCCAGCGCCGCGCTGGGGCCGACCACGGCCTCCAGGTCGTAGCGCCCGCTCATGCACAGCGCATAGTTGAAGGTCTCAGGGAACTTGAGCGCGAAGTTAGCCGCGTGCAGCGCGCCCAGACTGCAGCCGGTGACAGCGATGCCGCCAGTGGGCAGGTCGCACTCCCGGCGGATCAAAGGCACGACCTCGTTGAGGATGCAGTCCTCGTAATCGCGATGACGGCGACCGCGCGCGCCGAGATCAGCGCTATGGTTAAGCCAAGTCTCCTGATCGATGCCGTCGACGCAGAAGAGGCGCAGCGTGCCCGCATCCAGCCAGTGGCGGGCGGCCTCGACCATGCCCTGGTTCTCCCAGTCATAGAAGCGACCGCCGGCTGACGGAAAAGCCAGCAGCGGCGTTCCATGGTGGCCAAACAGGAGCAGTTCCATGCTGCGTCCCAAGGCAGGGCTGTAGAAAGTCTCGTAACGGCGTTGCATGGCGGTGGTAGACGGCTCGACAGGAAGATTGGGAATGAGGGCATTGTACCCAGAAGCGACGCAGCGGCAAGTCTTCTCGACCTCCCAGAAATGACTTTTCTTCCACCGAAATGACTTTTCTTCCGCAGAAAAGTCATTTCTTTGGCGGGACAGTCGTCTCCTTCGCAGAAAAGTCATTTCTGCGGAAGAACTGACTTTTCTAGCCGGGCGTCGGAAACAGAAACTGCAACACCATCGGCAGCCGCGCGGCCCACGCATCTTCGCTGTGGGTTGCTCCTTGCGCCAGATAGTACTGGAAGTCGACGCCCTCCACATAGCCCGCCTCCAGCAGCGCAGCGCGCGCCTGCGCCGTCTCGCGCTGGCCATCGTTGCCCCGGCCAGGCGAGCTCAAAGTGCCGCTGTCAAGCCACAGGCGGATGTCGCGGCGTGGGGCTGTGCGTATGCGTTCCACAGCCTCCAACCGGCCGTTGGCTGTGCGCGTGGCCCAAAACGAGGTGGACAGCGCGGCGTGGTGGCGGGCAAAGTCGCTGTGCTGCCAGGCGATGTAGACCGAAAACAACCCGCCCAGCGAGGAGCCGCAGGTCGCCGTATGCTCGCGGCCTGTGCGCGTGCGGTAGCGCTCTGCCACGAAGGGCGCCACCTCGTCGCGGTAGTAGGCCAACGTCGCGTCGGCGCGCCCTGGCACGGGTCGCAGGGGGCGCTGTTGGCGCGGCGGCTGCTCGTCGCCGTGGTCCACTGCCACCGTGGGCCGTCTGGGCGGCGGCAGATGGCGCGCGTAGGGCGGCAGGTATTCCAGGATGCGCTGCTCCTGGCCGTTGCTCACCCCCACCAGCAGGCATTCCTGCATCAGCCCCTGCCGGATCAGCAAGCTGGCCGCCAGGTCAGCCTGCCACGCGCCGGCGTAGCTGTCGTCTACGAACGCGTCGAAGCAGTTCTGCCCATCGTGCATGTAGAGCACCGGGTAGCGCCGGTCGACGTGTTCGTCATAGCCGCGCGGCAGATAAACGTACAGCGGCCGTGGCCCCAGGCTGCCGGGAAAATCCATGATTTTGACGACGCAGGGAGGCGACACCGCTGGCGCGGGTCGGTAGTCGAAGAGATGGCCATCCTGCATCCACAGGCTGCGCAGCGTGGTGGTGTAGCAGGGCGCAAACTCCGGGTGGAGCAGACGGCCATCGCCCAGGTTGACGCGGAACTGCCATTCCCCGGCCGGCAACAGCCCGCTCAGGTCGGCTAACCACAGGCTCTCGTCGCTGTGCCGGCCGCTGCCGCTCCACGCGAGAGGCACGCTGCACTGGACCGCATCATCGTTCCACAACTCGATGGCGGGGTCCGACCCTTTACCCAGATAATGGAAATGGTTGGTTTGCAATGATGAGTGCATGGGGGCAAAGCTATCCGCTCGAAGTTCCAGGCAATGGGGCCTGTTTTTCGGCCAACCAGGCCAGCCACATCGTTTCGAAGGTCCGGCCGTCGACCTGGAAGGCCTGGCGCGCCATGTCGTCCAAAGAACCGGAGGCGTGCTTCAGCAGCAAGCCCACGGCGTCGCTGCCCCAGGTGTCTTGCACGAAGTCCAGCACGCTGGCCAGGCTGCTCTGAGCCTGTGGGTTGTCGTTGTCGCCCTGCACCGCGCCGTCCCAGGCCCGGTACAGCGGCACGCGCGTCTCGGCCGTGAGGTCGTCCGTCGCTGCAGGGCCGCCGGCCAGCTCGGCCGCCGCCCAATCGCCAACCGCCGCTAAGAAAGCTGGGGAGGCGCTGGGGACGCTCGCCAGCGCCATCTGCGCAGCGATCTGGCTGGTCAGGCGCTGGCTGAACAGCTCGCCTGGTTGGTTGTTGGCCTGCCAGCCAGCCAGGCTGGGTGAGGCCACGGCCACAACGCCCGCCGTCGTAGCCGGATCATCGGCTTGGGCATCGTACAGCAGGCGCAATTCCAGCGGCCGGCTGTCGGCTGAGCACAGCAGCTCGCCGCACAACGTCACATAGGCGCCCTCAGCCAGGTTGACCAGGCCCGGCACGAAGCGTTGATCGCGCGCTCGGTAGAGGATGCGGAAGTGCTGCGTCGTGGTCTGCTGCTCATCGCCGAAGGACGCGGGCGTGGGCGGGGTCAGCCGCCACAGGTCGTCGACCAATCGAAAATAGACCAGCCGGCGCAGCGTGCCGCCGTCGTCGCCGCTAACCGCCACCTCGGCTTCGGCCATATCGCCCTGCAAGCGAACCTGCTCCACCGTCCATTCATCCACCGGCGCTGCGTTGGCGCCGCGCAGCCCGGCCACCAAGCGCGCCTTCCACACCTGATCCGTACCATCCAGCAGCTCAGCGTAGCGCAGCACATCGCCCGCGGCCTGGGCCGCCAGCAGGTGCTCGGACACGGCCGTCACGTCGCGCCGCACCAGTTGGCTGCCCTGGTTGGATCGCCACAGCAGCAGCGCGCCCAGCACCAGCAGGCCCACCACAACGCCGATCGCTGCGCCCAGCAGCAGCAATTGCAGGCGCGAGGGCTCCGTGCTGGCGGCCGCGCCGCGCACGATCTCCTGGGAAGGATGCGCCGCCGCGGGCAGCGGATCGGCCGGGGCTTCCCAGGCCACACCGCTTTGCTCGTCACCTTCGTGCCAATTCAGTTCCACACTCATACGGTCAGACCTGTTCTCTCTATAGCTGCTCAGGCGGCGGGCCAAACGTTGGTTGAGTAGGCGCGGGTTGAGTAGCCGTCTGCGGCGTATCGAAACCCATCTGTGGCGTACACCTGCACTGTGCACAGGCGCAGGTGTCGAAACCAACGTTTGGCCCGCCGCCGGGTGCCTGCACCCGGTGGCTGAGTAGTAGCTCCTATCTTTGCTCGCGCAGGCTCACATCGCTGGCCCGCACCACGGCGCTGCCGCCTCCGTTCAGGTCGATACGCAGCGCGCCGTCGGGCAAAACTGAACGGGCCACGCCGTGCATGATCACGCCGTCGGCGGCGCGGGCGCTGACAGGGCGTCCCAGGGTATGTAGCCGCGCTTGCCAGGCCGGCAGCGGGCTTTGCCCTGCCTGCACGGCCAGATAGTGTTGCTCCGTCCGCTCGAGCAGCGCGGCCAGCAGCGCCGCTGGGTCGACCGGTCGACCCGCAGCGGTCTGAAGGCTGACGGCAATGTCGGCCAGCTCCGGCTGGGGGCTGAAGTCGATGGCCACGTTCAAACCAATCCCCGCAATCACATAGTCCAGCCGCTCGCCGCTGAATGCGCCCTCGGCCAGCACGCCGGCCACCTTGCGCCCCTGCCATTGCAGGTCGTTGGGCCATTTGATGTCGACAGCCAGGCCGCAGACCTGCTCGATGGCCTCGGCTGCGCCCAGGGCCAGCGCCATGGTGACCCATGACGTGTGTTCGCTGGGGAGCTCAGGGCGCAGCAACAGCGACAGGTAGAGTCCGCCGGCCGGGGGCGACCACCAACTGCGGCCGGAGCGGCCCTTGCCGGCCGTTTGCTGGCCCGCCACCACTGCCAGCCCCTCGGCTGCGCCGGCCAGCGCGGCCGAGCGCGCCACGTCCTGCGTCGATTCCACGCTGTCCAGATAATGCAGCGGGCGGCCCAAGACGGAAGTTCGCATCTGCGCCGCAAGCGACGCCTGATCGAGGAAGGACATGGCCGCTATAGTACATGCACCTGGGGGCAATGTCAAGGGAAGGTGAAACGTGAAACGTGGCAGGTGGCAAGTTGTAGGCGGCACGTGGCGGACGCCACTAGCCACGCGCCATCCCTTTGACGGCTACCTCACATCCGGGTAAAATGGCCTTGACAGCTAACGATCTATCCTTGTTTCCCCCTTCTTCCCTTGTCTACTTGCCTACTTGCCTACTTGGCTACCCCCATGGATACCCCCCAAGAGCTAACCCGCAAAGAGTTCTACACTCTGGTCAAGGAATGCCGCGACTATGCCATGCGCCTGGCTAACCACGACCAGGACAGCGTCAAGCGCGCGCTGTGCCACGAGTTCAACCAGTTTCTGGCCCGCGTGCGCGCGTATGACAAGCTTGGGCCGCGGCTGATGCATCTTCAGACGGCCCGGCCCATCACGCGCGCCATGATGCTGGCAGCGGTGCTGACCTTCTGGCTGGCCATGGTGCTGGTTGGCATCCGTGTCATGCCGCAGTTTCCCGCCTTGTTTGCCCTGGGAATATCGGTGTCGCTGATCTTTCTGGTCTTCCTGGTGCCGCCTTCTGTCTATGGCACCAGCGTCGAGGCCATCGAGGGGCGGGTGCTGGTGGTGGTGGAGGCGCTACAAGCTATCCTGGAGCACGGCGACATGCAGTTCAGCGAGGCGGCCTACTTCCAGGCGCGCGACACCCTGCGCGAGGCAGCCGACGAGCTGCGCCAGCAGGTCTATCTGAACCGCGTCTCTGGTTGGCGCCGCTGAGGGCGCCAGCGTTACATAAGCTGGGTGTAACTGTTCAGGCGGTGGTCAAAACGTTGGTTGAGTAGGCGTCTGCGCCGTATCGAAACCAACGTTTTGACC
>JBAQCH010000345.1:0-69933 GCA_049294015.1 Anaerolineae bacterium | reverse complement strand
GCGCCGCCTGCGGTTGAAACCGCAGGCTGACACACCCGAAGCATGCTAAAGCAAGCTGGTGTGCGCGACTGAGCTTGCTTTAGCATGCTTTGCTGTGTCAGACGCCGAATTCATTCGGCGGCGACGCCCCAGCGCAATTACCGGAACATTTTCTTAACCTCCATCAATCGGCGGCGACGCCACCAGTGAGGACCCACCCTTGCAACTCAACGTCCACTGCACAGCCCAGCATACTCCCTATCGCCTGACAGAGCTTGCCGTTCCGTCGCTCGATATGGCCCACGCCGAGATGGCCTCGATCTTCGTCGACCCCGGCGTGCGTTACCAGGAGATCGAGGGCTTCGGCGGCGCGTTCACCGAAGCGGCCGCGCTGACCTTCTCCAAGCTGCCGGCCGAACGCCAGGCTGAGGTTCTCGCAGCTTACTTCGATCCTCTGCGCGGCCACGGCTACACCCTGGGCCGCACCCACATCAACAGTTGCGACTTCTCGCTGGGCAACTATGCCTACGCCGAGGTGGACGGGGACGTCGAGCTGCGCCGCTTCTCCCTTGACCGCGACCGCCAGGCGCTGATCCCGCTGCTTAAGGCGGCGCAGCAGGCCGCCGGCCGGCCGCTCAAGCTGCTGGCCTCGCCCTGGAGCCCGCCAGCCTGGATGAAAACCAACGGCGACATGTGCCACGGCGGCCAGCTCAAGCCCGAATACCGCGCAGCCTGGGCCGAGTACTATTGCCGCTTCGTGCGCGCGTATGAGCAGGAAGGCGTCCCCATCTGGGCGCTGAGCGTGCAGAACGAGCCGGAGGCCGTCCAAACCTGGGAGTCCTGCCTCTACAGCGGCGACGAGGAGCGCGACTTCGTGCGCGACTACCTGGGACCGACGCTGGCGCGCCATGGCCTGAGCCACGTGCGCCTGCTGATCTGGGACCACAACCGCGATCGCATGGTCGAGCGGGCCCACGCAGTGCTCAGCGACCCGCAGGCGGCGCAGTACGTCTGGGGCACGGCCTTTCACTGGTATGTGACCGACAAATTCGAAAACGTGCAACTGGTTCACGACGCCTTCCCCGACAAGAAGCTGCTCTTCACCGAGGGCACGCAGGAGGGCGGCCCCCACCTGGGCGAGTGGTCGATGGCCGAGCGCTACGCCCGTTCGATGATCAACGACCTGAACCGTTGGACGGTGGGCTGGATCGACTGGAACTTGCTGCTGGACACGCAGGGCGGGCCGAATCACGTGGGCAACTTCTGCAGCGCGCCGATTCTTGCCAATATCGAGACTGGCGCGTTACACTATCAGAGCAGCTACTACGCCATCGGCCATTTCAGCCGTTTCATCTTGCCCGGCGCGCAGCGACTTCTCTGCGCCACATCCCACGAACTGCTCGAGGCGGCCGCATTCCTCAACCCGGACGGCCAAGTCATCGTCGTGGCGCTCAACCGCTCGGATCAGACAGAACGGGTAACACTTACCCTCAACGGCGAGCGGGCTCTGTTCGAGTGCCTGGCCCACTCTATTGCGACACTGCAGGTTGAATCATGACGAGCAACGCAAAAACCGCTATCTGGATCGGCAATACGCCGCTGATCGATGAAGCCAGGTCAGTCACTGGGGAGTACGTGCATCTCCTCGGCGAGGAATACTACCGCATCGCTCATGTCGACCAGATGCCTATCTTCTTCATGAGCCTGGTCAGCAGCGCGAACCACTGGCTGTTCATTGCCAGCAACGGTGGATTGACGGCCGGACGCACCAACGCCGACTCGGCGCTTTTTCCTTATGAAACGGTGGATAAAATTCAAGCGCACGGCGAGCAGACCGGCAGTAAGACCATCCTGCGGGTCACGCTCAGCGGACGCACCCACCTGTGGGAGCCCTTTTCGGAGCGCTACGCCGGCGTCTATCGCTGCGAACGCCACCTGTACAAGAACGTCTACGGCAACAAGCTGATCTTCGAGGAGATCAACCACGACTTGCAGTTGGCAATGCGCGTGGCGTGGCGCACCGGCGACCGCTTTGGGTTCATCAGAAGCTGTTGGCTGGAAAACCGGGGCGATAACGCGTGTCGCGTCGAGCTGCTCGATGGCCTGCAGAACATCCTGCCCTTTGGCGCCACCAGCCAGTTGCAGAACGGCATGAGCAACCTGTTGGACGCCTACAAGCGCAACGAGCTGGAGCCGGCCAGCGGGCTGGGCATCTTCGCCCTCAGCGCCACGTTGAGCGACCGCGCCGAGCCCAGCGAGTCGCTCAAGGCAACCGTGGCCTGGCAGGTGGGGCTGGACGACGTCCGTCATTTACTTTGCTCCGATCAGATCGATGCCTTTCGTCGCGGCGGCGCCATCACGACCGAACGGGACGTCTGCGGCAAGCCGGCCGCCTATTTTGCTGTCGCTGCGATCGACTTGACACCCGGTCAGGCCCGCCGTTGGCACATTGTGGCCGACGTTAATCAAGATCACGCTGCCATTTCCCGGCAGATGCAGACTCTCTGCCGGGAAAGAGCCACCCTTGAGGCGCAGATCGACGCAGATATCGCCCGCGGCACAGAGGATCTGATGCGCTTCGTGGGCTCGGCCGATGGCCTGCAGGTTACCGCTCAGGAGACAACCACCGCTCATCATTTCGCCAACGTCCTCTTCAACATCATGCGCGGCGGCATTTTCGTCGACAACTACCAGGTCGAGCGCGAGGATTTGTGCGACTTCGTGCGCGTTCGCAACCGCGCTGTGCTGGCAGATCATGCCGATTGGTTTGCAAACTTGCCGTCGAAGCTTTCGATCCAGGACCTCTATGCCCGCGCTGCCGACAGCGGCGCGCCCGATCTGATCCGGCTGTGCTACGAGTATTTGCCCCTGACGTTCAGCCGGCGTCACGGCGACCCCAGCCGCCCCTGGAACCGCTTCTCCATCAACGTGACCAAGCCCGACGGCTCGGCCCGCCTGGACTATCAGGGCAACTGGCGCGACATCTTCCAGAATTGGGAGCCGCTGGCGCTCAGCTTTCCGCGCTTTGTCGAGGGTATGGTGGTCAAGTTCCTCAACGCCACCACCGTGGACGGCTACAATCCCTACCGGATCACGCGCGACGGCATCGAATGGGAGACGCCGGAGCCGCATAATCCCTGGTCCAACATCGGCTACTGGAGCGACCACCAGATCATCTATCTGCTCAAGCTGCTGGAGATCACGGCGCACGTCGATCCCGCAGCCCTGCCGGCCTTGTGGAACCGGCCGATTTTCTCCTACGCCAACGTGCCCTATCGGCTGCGCTCCTACCCGCAGATGTTGGCCGACTGGAACAACACCATCGAGTTCGACTACCAGCAGGAGGAGGCGATCGCTGCGGCCGTGGCCTCTCTGGGCACGGACGGGCGGCTGCTGCGCGCGGCCAACGGCGCGGTTGTTCATGTGACCTTGGCCGAGAAGCTGCTGGTGCTGCTGCTGGCCAAGCTCACCAATCTGGCGCCTGAGGGCGGCATCTGGATGAACACGCAGCGCCCCGAATGGAACGACGCCAACAACGCGCTGGTGGGCAAGGGACTATCGGTGGTCACTGTCTGCTACCTGCGTCGCTTCATTGCCTTCTGGCAGGCGCAGTTGGCGCAGGAGGAGACGGAGACAGTGGCCGTCAACCCGGCCGTGGCCGATCTGTTTGGCGCCGTGCATGATATCTTGCACGCCCACCAGTCTCACTTGGCAGGCGGCTTCACCGATCAAGCGCGCCGGGCGATCATGGATCAACTGGGAGCAGTGGCTACAGCCTATCGAACCACCGTGTATCGGGACGGCGTGCCTGCCGTGCAGGTCGGGATCGACTGCCAGACGCTGCGCGCTTTTCTGGCCTTGGCGCAGCGCTACGTGGAGCAGACGCTGCGCGCCAACCAGCGACCGGACGACATGTTCCACAGCTACAACATTCTGCGTCTGCACGACCAGGGCGCCGCGGTCGATCACCTCTATCTGATGCTGGAGGGGCAGGTTGCTGCGCTGTCGTCGGGCATGTTGACGCCGGAGGAAGCGCTGGCAGTGTTGCGCAGCATGCGCCAGAGTGAGCTCTATCGCCCAGACCAGCATTCCTACATGCTTTACCCCAATCGCCAACTGCCCGGCTTCTTGCAGAAGAACCAGACGCCGGCCGCAGCGGTTGCCGCTTCTTCGCTGGTCGCGGCGCTGACGGCCGCCAACGACCGGCGCCTGCTGCTCTGCGATGACGGCGGCGTCTATCACTTCAACGGCAACTTCCGCAACGCCGACGACGTGGCGCGCACGTTGGACGAGCTGGCCCAGGAACCAGCCTTCGCGCCGCTGGTGACGGCTGAACGCGCTTTCATGCTTGACCTGTTCGAGACTACCTTCGATCATCGCGCGTTCACCGGCCGATCGGGCACGTTCTTCGCCTACGAGGGGCTGGGCAGCATCTACTGGCACATGGTGTCGAAGCTGTTGCTGGCCGCGCAGGAATACTACCAGCACGCGCTGGCGGCCAACGCAGACGCGTCTACCACAGCCGCGCTGGCCGCGGCCTACTACGACATCCGGCAAGGTCTGAGCTTCAACAAATCGCCTGACGCGTATGGCGCATTCCCTACCGATCCCTATTCGCACACACCCTGGGGCAATGGCGCTCGCCAGCCAGGTATGACCGGCCAGGTCAAAGAGGAAATCTTGACGCGTTTCGGGGAACTGGGTGTGTCGATACAAGCTGGGGCGTTGTGTTTTGCGCCTTCGCTGCTGCAACGCGCTGAATTCCTGTCCTCAGCGGGCGAGTTCAGCTACGTCGACGTAGCCCACACCCCAAGAACCATGTCACTCCCGCCGGCTTCCCTGGCTTTCACTGTTTGCCAAACACCAGTGATCTATGTTTACGGTGACGCAGCGAAAGTGGAAGTGACTTGTGCTGACGGACAAATGCTGACCGTGCCAGGGCGCTGCCTGGATGTGGCAACTTCGCGGCGCATTCTCGATCGTGATGGGTGGGTGCAGAGGATACAGGTCACGGTCGATGTTTAGGGCAGCCTGGAAGCCAGCTAGTCGAGCATTCGATGGCCCTCAGCACGCTGTAAACGAAGCAATTGAGGCGCCCGGCGCTTGAACCGCGCTTGTCATCATGTGCGAATCGTCGTAAAAGCGCCGGGCGCCGATGCGCAGTTACTTTGTTGACGCTGTACTCCGTTGAGAGGGGTGTGTTTCAAAGTGGGTTGAGACCCTTCGGGTTTCCATGGATTTGGCCCAGCAGGGGGTATTGACAAAGGCAAAGACTTGTGATATTCTTTCTGTGAACGTTTTCAGAAAACGTTTTCAGAAGGAATTGATCTCTGCCCTCTTCACCTATGAGCCACACCGCCACCTCCAGCCGAGTCACAATTATCGACGTAGCCCGTGCAGCAGGCGTGTCTTACGCGACCGTGTCGCGCGTGCTGAATGACGATCCCTATGTCAAATTGGAAACGCGGGAGCGGGTTTCAGCCGCGCTGGACCGCATGGGCTACGTCGCCAATCGCCAGGCGCGCAGCCTGCGAACCGGCCGCTCGCAAATGATCGGCCTGCTGGTACGCGATTTGGGCACCGGCTATGTGGGCGAGATCGTGGCCGGCATCGACGCTGAGATTGCCGGCACCGATCGCGAAATGCTGTTGTTCACGACCCATCAACAAGCGCGCGAGCCAGAGTACGTGGCCACCATCGTGGGCGGTATGGCCGATGGACTGCTGCTGGTGCTGCCGTTCGATGTGGAGCCCTATGGCGAGCTTCTGGCTCAGCGCCGCTTTCCCTATGTATTGATCGATTACGAAGGTTCGGCTGTGGGTCCAGCCGTCAGTTGCACCAACCGCCAGGGCGTCTATGAAGGCACCAGCTATCTCTTCAGCTTGGGGCATCGGCGCATTGGCTTCATCACCGGCAACATGGCGATGGGTTCCGCTCGCTCGCGCCTCCTCGGCTATCGCCAGGCGCTTTCGGATCACGGCTTGGCCGAGGATCCGGCGCTGGTGGTCGAGGGGAACTATCAGCAGCCAGCCGGCCACGCCGGCGCGCTGGCGCTGCTGGCATTGCCCAATCCGCCCAGCGCGATATTTGCATCCAACGACGTGATGGCTTTTGGCGCCATGGACGCCATTCGCAATGTCGGTCTGCGCATTCCGCAGGATGTTTCCGTCCTGGGCTTCGATGACGTACCGCAGGCAGCCGGTGTCTCGCCAGCGTTGACAACGGTGCATCAGCCTCTGCACGAGATGGGCCGGCAGGCCGTGCAGATGCTGCTGGCCTGCATCGATGATCCGGGACGGCCATTTGAATACCGCGAACTGGCGACGAAATTGGTGCTACGCAACTCCTGCCAGCCGATTGCGCCGGCCGGTTAGCCAGGTGGCAGCCCGGTTCACCATGTTGTACCGGCGATCTCACACAAGGAGGCATTCCCAATCCAAATAGCTTCACTTGCTCACACTGTTGGTTCTCTTGCGATGTTCCACATTTCACACTCTTTAGGAGGAGTAACCCGATGAAGACCCATTCTCGCTTATTGGTACTGTTGATGCTGGTAGCCATGGTCTTGGCTGCCTGTCCTGCGCCTGCGCAGCCGACTGAGCCGGCCGCGGCGCCCGCCGCCGATGCAACCGCAGCGCCTGCTGCCGAAGCGCCTGCCGCGCCCGCGCCGGCTGGTACAGAGGTACTGAACGTCTGGTCCTTCACCAACGAAATCATGACCATGGCCATTGCCTACGAAGGGAAGAATCCCGGCGTCGACATCAAGTACACCATGATCCCGATGACCAACGGCGAGTACCAGACGAAGCTTAAGGCTGCGCTCGGCACGGCGGATGCCCCCGACATCATCGCTCTCGAAGCGGCCTTCGTCAAGCAATTCGTCGAATCCGACATGCTGGCCGACCTGGGCGAGCTGCTACCCGTTGCGGAAGCGGCCCAGACCTACCCCTTTGTCCTCGACGTCGGCAGCAATGAGGGCGTGACCAAGGCCTTTGCCTACCAGGCAACTCCAGGCGCCCTGTTCTATCGCCGCAGCCTGGCCAAGGAATACTTCGGCACCGACGATCCGGCCGAGATCCAGGCGCTGCTTTCTGATTTCGACAAATACACGGCAGCCGCGGCGGTGGTCAAAGAGAAGTCGGGCGGCGATACCTACATGGTCGCATCCAGCGGTGACTTCCAGAACCCCTTCTTTGCCAATCGCGAGCAGCCTTGGGTTGTCGACAATACGCTGACTGTCGACCCCATGGTCAACAAGTACGTCGAGATCGCCAAGCTCTTCCGCGACGAGGGCTATGAGGCCCAGGCGACGCAATGGCAAGAGGGCTGGTTCGCCGGCATGAACGATAGCCTGGTCGACGCCGAAGGCAATCCCAAGAAGGTCTTCTCCTACTTCCTGCCCACCTGGGGCCTGCCCTACGTGTTGGCCCCCAATGCGAAGTCGGCCGATGGCAGCAGCGATACCAGCGGCGACTGGGGCGTCATCACCGGGCCGCTGCCCTATCAGTGGGGCGGCACCTGGCTGGGTGTGCTGAAAGGCAGCGCCAAGATGGATCTGGCCAAGAAATTCATCGAGTTTGCGACGTTGGACCAGGAAAACCTGACCAACTGGGCAACCGGTGTCTACACCAACGAATTTCTGAAAGCCATCGACCCGGCGGTTCCTGCTGACCAAATGCAGGCCCCCGGCGACTTCGTCTCCAGCCAGGTGGTTGTGGAGAAGATCATCCCCTCCTTTGACAATTCCGAACTCAGCGCCTTCCTGGCCGGGCAGAATTCCTACGCCGGCTTTGCCGAGGCGGCGCCTTCCGTCAATGCCAAACTGATGCAGGGTTCGGACGATGCCATTCAGCGTGCGATGAACGACCCGCTCAACCAATACCTCAACGGCGCTATCACCGAGGAGCAGATGTGGGCCACGTGGAAAGAGAACCTGGCCATCGACTTCCCTGACCTGATCGTCAACTAACCCGTTGGAACACCCTGAGCCAGCATAGTGAGAACTATGCTGGCTCAGGCTATTAAGGAGGCGAACATGGCCGCAACCAATAGCCACAAGACAGGTTTCAGGTTCAAGAAGGACTATTACGGATATCTTTTCATCGCCCCCTTCATCATTGCCTTCTTGGTGTTTGGCCTTTATCCGGTTTACAACACCTTTCGCCTCAGTTTCACCGATACAACCTTGATGGGCGGCGCAGGTGATTTTGTCGGCCTGCAGAACTACACGCGCTTGTTTGCCACGCCCCAGTTCATGAAGGCCATTGGCAATACCTGGCTGCTGTGGATTTTGAATTTCCTTCCACAGATTGGCATTGCTTTGTTGCTGTCAGTCTGGTTCACGAGCATTCGGTTGAAAATCAGATCGGTGGGCGTCTGGCGAGCTATCTTCTATCTGCCGAATCTGCTGATGCCGGCGGCGATCGCCGCGCTGTTCTTTAGCTTGTTCTCCTTCTTTGGCCCCGTCAATCAAGCCCTGGTTCGCTCCGGAATAATGGCGGAACCGGTGCAGTGGCTGCAGAATCAGACCGTTGCCCGCGGTCTGGTGATCTTCATTCAATGGTGGATGTGGTTTGGCGCGACCATCATTCTCATCATGGCCGGCATGACTTCGATCTCCGTCTCCCTCTACGAATCAGCTATGATCGATGGCGCCGATGAGGGGAAGATGTTCCGCTGGATCACGGTGCCCTTGCTGAAGCCCATTCTGATCTACGTCTTCGTGACATCGCTGGTCGGCGGTATGCAGATGTTTGACATTCCTTTTCTGCTCACCGACGGCAGGGGCTCGCCAAGTAGTTCGATCCTGACGAACAACATGCTGATGTACCTGAAATTTAGCAGCGCTCAGGGCCACATCGGGGCCGCTTCGTCTGTCGGAGTTCTGGTCTTTATCATGACATCGGTGATTGCTTTGGGCATTTTCTACTTTCTGCGAGAGAAGAATTAGGGCACGAGCCGCCAAACTGCTCTGACTTAAGGAGACGTCAAGATGAAAGCCAACCATGGAGCAACCCTCACGATCTCACGTGCATTGATCTATATCTTCCTCGTCGTTCTGGCGATTGTCACCGTCATTCCCATTTGGCTGGTACTGGTGAATGCCACCCGCTCGACCGTGGAGATTCAGCAAGGACTCAGCGCGCTGCCCAGCACGAACTTGCTCAATAATTACGGCATTTTGGAGGGAAGAGGCTTGAACCTCGGGCGTGGCTTCACTAATAGTCTCTTCGTGGCCGTGTGTTCGACTGTGCTGGCCGTGTACTTCTCTTTGCTGACGGCCTACGGCATCGTCGTGTATGACTTCAGGGGAAAACAGGTCTTCACCAGCTTCATCATCCTGCTGGTGCTGATACCGATGCAGCTCTCGATTATTGGCTTCTATCAGTACATGTCGAGATTAGGGCTGACGGACAACTACGCGTCGCTCATTCTGCCGGTGATTGCTTCGGCCGGCGCCGTGTTTTTCGGCAAACAGTATTTTGAATCGGTGGTTGTGCGCGATCTGATCGATGCTGGCCGCGTCGACGGGGCCGGTGAGTTTGGCATCTTCCATCGCATCATGATGCCCATCGCGGTTCCAGGCGCCGTTACGCTGGGAATCTTCGCTTTTGTGGCCGCCTGGAACAACTTCTTCAACGCGTTCATCTTGATCTCTTCCATCAAGAAGTACACGCTCCCCATGTTGGTGCAGTTGATGCGCGGCGACGTCTATCGCACCGAATACGGCGCGATCTACCTGGGGCTGGCTGTGACGATTGTGCCAATCATCGTCATCTACCTCATCTTTTCAAGATTCATCGTCAACGGTATCGCGATGGGCGCAGTGAAGGAATAGAGACCTTGAGTACCCATTTCCAATCCAAAGCTGAACACCAATTCACCTCCGGTATCTATCGAGACCCTTCGCAACCCGTTGACGTCCGCGTGGCAGACTTGCTGGCGCGCATGACGCTTGACGAGAAGATCGCCCAGCTCGGCAGCGCCTGGATCTACGAGCTGGCGGACCCGGAGCGCGCCAGCCACCTGATGCATCATGGCATCGGCCAGATTACCCGCATCGGCGGGGCCAGCAACCTGCGGCCGGCCGAAAGCGCGGCCGCCGCCAACGCCATCCAGCGTTTCCTGGTCGAGCAGACCCGGCTGGGCATTCCGGCGATGGTACATGAGGAGTGCTGCGCCGGCTACATGGCGCGCGGCGCGACCGTGTTTCCGCAGATCATCGGCCTGGCCAGCACCTGGCAGCCGGAGCTGGCGGCTGCCATGGCCGAGGTGGTGCGCACGCAGATGCGGGCCGTCGGCGCGCACCAAGGCCTTTCCCCGGTGTTGGATGTGGTGCGTGACCCGCGCTGGGGCCGCGTCGAGGAGACCTTCGGCGAAGATGCCTACCTGGTTGCCAGCATGGGCGTCGCCTATGTGCGTGGCTTGCAGACGGAGGATTGGCGCCAGGGTGTCATCGCCACCGGCAAGCACTTTGTGGGCTATGGCCTGACCGACGGTGGGCTCAACTGGAACCCGGCGCACATCCCGCCGCGCGAGCTGCGCGAGGTGTTCCTGCGCCCCTTCGAGGCTGCGGTGCGCGAGGCGGACCTCTACAGCGTCATGAACGGCTACAATGAGCTGGACGGCGTGCCGTGCGCTGCCTCTTACGAGCTGCTGACGGAGATCCTGCGCGAGCAGTGGGGCTTCGACGGGCTTGTCGTATCCGACTACTTCGCGGTCGACCAGCTTCAATTGGCCCATCTGATTACCACGGACAAAGGCGCTTCGGCTCGGATGGCCTTGCAGGCCGGCATCGACGTAGAATTGCCCAGCACCAACTGCTACGGCGAGCCGCTGCGCCACCAGGTCGAGCAGGGCAAGCTGGACGTGGCGCTGATCGATCAGAGTGTCGCCCGGGTGTTGCGCACTAAGTTCCAGTTGGGGCTGTTCGAGAACCCCTATGTTGATCAAGACGGGGCGGCGGCGCAATTCGACACTGTAGCGCAGCGCGGCCTGGCGCGCCGCATCGGCCAGCAGTCAATCGTATTGCTCAAGAACCAAGACAACCTGCTGCCGCTGGCCAAAGAGGTCGGCTCGCTGGCGGTCATCGGACCCAATGCCGGCGTGTCCCGCAACCTGGTCGGCGACTACACCTATATCTGCCACGTCGAAACGCTGATCGAGGCGCGCGAGAAGGACAACGCCTTCGGCGCAGCCATTGCAAATGATATCGAAATCGTGGAGGACTTCGTCCCGATCGCCTCGGTGCTGGAGGCGATCCAGGCAGCCGTGTCTTCCGGGACCATCGTGCATTTTGCGCAGGGATGCGACGTCAACAGCGACCGCCGCGCTGGCTTTGCCCCGGCCGTCGAGGCTGCTCGGCAAGCGGACGTGGCCATCGTCGTCGTGGGCGACAAGTCGGGCCTGACCGACGACTGCACCAGCGGCGAGGCGCGCGACCGCGCTGATTTGGGCCTGCCTGGCGTCCAGCAGGAGCTGGTGGAGGCGGTGGCCGCCACCGGGACGCCGACCGTCGTCGTGCTGGTCAACGGCCGGCCGCTGTCGATTACCTGGATCGCTGAACACGTCCCGGCCATCGTGGAGGCCTGGCTGCCGGGCGAAGAAGGCGGCGGCGCGCTGGCAGACGTGCTTTTTGGCGTAGTCAATCCGGGCGGCAAGCTGCCTATGACCTTCCCGCGCTCCGTCGGGCAGGTGCCGATCTACTACGGGCACAAGCCGTCGGGCGGGCGCTCGCACTGGAAGACGACCTATGTCGACCTGAGCAACGAGCCGCTTTATCCCTTTGGCTTCGGGCTGAGCTATACGACCTTCGAGCTATCCGACTTGCGGCTCGATCGGTCGGCAGCCGAGGCCGGCCAGACTGTAGCTGTCCAAGTGGATGTGACCAACAGCGGCAGCATCGCTGGCGACGAGGTGGTGCAGCTCTACGTTCGCAACGCGGCCGCCAGTATGACGCGACCGCTCAAGGAACTGATGGGCTTCTGTCGTGTTCACCTGGCGCCGGGCGAAAGACGCACCGTCACCTTTGATCTGGCCGTCAACCAGCTAGCGTTTCTCGATCGCGACATGCGCTGGATCGTCGAGCCCGGCCAGGTTCATGTGATGGTTGGAACCTCGTCGGTGGATTTGCCGCTCAGCGCTGCGTTTGAGGTCATCGGCGCTGTGGCCGAGGTTGGCCAGCAGCGTGTTTTTGCCAGCGCCGTGCGAGTGGCATGATCCTTGGGAGCGGCTAAGATGGCGGAATCATGCTTTACAGGCCGATCATGTCGTGGTATGATAGGTGCGTGACAATCGTTCTCTTCAACGCATACGACACACAGGGGTAATGGGTATCGGCCCCCCACGTCAGGGCTAAGACACAGGCGAAAGGAAGGTCTCATATGGAACGCTCACGATGGACGACGCTCTGCCTGGCGCTGCTGCTGGCGGGGTTGCTGGCGATGGGGTCGCCGTTGGTGGTAGCGGCGGCGGATCACGCTCAGACCAACACAACCCAGCAGGATCCGAACGCGCCTGCTGGCTCGGACAGAAACGTCATCTCTGTTCCCGGCGTCTTCTCGTTATGGTTGGGGCAGGGGCTGAGCACTCGTAACAACATGTTGGTGGTAGATGGCGCCCAAGTCGACCTGCCGGCGCTCAACGCCACTGCCACCGTCGACGGCTTCACCTTCAACCTGCGCGACAGCTCCTACGGCTGGGACGCCATCACCGTGAACCAGGTGGGACCGCGCGAGAGCGACGCGCTGACGATTGCCGATACCCAGGTCGTGGTGCAGGGCCCAGCAACCAACTTCAGCACCGACCTGTCGACGCGTATCGATGTGCATCCCAGTCCGGAGGTGCAGGCCGGCGCCGATGTGTTGTTCCGCTATGACGGCCTGGCAGGCCAGGCTGGGCTGGCCGTGGCCGACGGCAACGCGCAGGTGGCGGTGGGGCCGGCCAAGGTCGCTGTTGGCGGTCTGAGCACGACGGACGGCGTGATCGCCGTCGACACGGCGCAGGTGGTGCTGCCGGAAGCAGGCATCGGCCTCCGCCTCGACGGGTTCAGCAACGCCAGCGGCCAACCGCAGTGGCAGTCGCTGACGTGGGTTGGCCAGCAGTTCCAACTGGGCAATGCGGTCAAGCTGTCCAACAACGTTATCGCCGTTCCTGGCCCCAGCGCGGCCAGCACGGCCCCGGTCGGCGGCACGACGACCATCGAGCTCAACGCTGGCGACCTGGCGCAGGCTGGCGGTCAGCTAGTCGTTACCTACGATCGGGCGACCGGCCAGCCCTCTTTCGCTCTGGTCGATGGCAGCGCCACCTTAGGCGCGGCCGGCTGGAATCTGGCCGCCAATGGCATCAACGCTGGCCAGGCTGGTGTCACGGTGGACACTGTGCAGATGACCGCTGCGTCGTTGGGCCTCCAGGCTCAGATCAGCGGCATATCGCTCGATCCCACGGCAGGCGCCAGCTTCGAGGAGGCGCGCGTGCTGTACTTGCCCGACCCGGCCGCCGGTCAGCGCAACGTGGCCGGCTTCGAGTTGGTCATCAGCAGCACCAGCGCGGGCTACATCGTGACGACCACCACATTGCTGCCGACGGCGCAGGCCAGCAGCCAGCCTTAAGGGCGGATGTGGTGATCAATCATCCGTAGGCACACCCACACTGGCAGGTTCGGGATCCGGTCGCGGTCCTGACTGCCGGCAGCAGGCCACTTTTGTGGCGACGATCCGCAGTTGCTCCTCCCGGCTGCGGATCGTCTGGCTTTTTGGGCGCAACTCCCTCTGCGGCTGTATCTGGACGGCGGTGGGGTCCATCAGCGCGGCGGCTATGGTCTCGGCGATGGTGGCCGTCTGGGCGCCCTGTTTTTCGCGTGGCATGGTGGTTGCTCCTTGGTGGGTGGTGGGTTTCCTTCGGTATTTGGATTATTCACTTTTTTGCATCCTGACAGGACTCCGATCTCCTGGTTGACCAGTTTGCCGCCTGCAGGCGCGCCTTGGCGGGCAAGACAGATAAGGCAGATGCAGGGGTAGCTCACAACACGGCTCCTCTCCCAATCTTCCCCCGCGCATCCGGCACGCTAATGTGGACATGCACCGCGGCCCTGAGGCGGCTGGCGATGCGGCTGTGATACTCGCTGAACTCGCGCTCCGTCCAGTTGGATGTAACCACCGTGGGCAGGTCGTGGTGCATTGCTGCACGCGGTAATCGTGTAACTTGGCCCCTTATCAAAGTAGTTATATAATCAGACGTAATGAAACCGCTGCGCTTTGTCGGCTCTAGCCTGGATGACCTGCGCGACTTTCCTGCCGAGGCGCGGCGGCAGGTCGGCTTCGAACTCTATGCTGTCCAACGCGGGCTAGAGCCTTCGGACTGGCGGCCGATGCACGAGGTCGGATCCGGTGTTCGGGAGATTCGTGTCCACGTGTTGGGCGAATGGCGCGTGCTGTACGTCGCCCGGTTTGCCGACGCCATCTACGTGTTGCACGCATTTCGCAAGAAGACACAGAAGACGCGGCGTGAGGATATTGAGTTGGCGCGCCAGCGCTTTCGGCAGATTGAGGAGTGAGTCATGAATGAGGTGATCATCGAGTCCAGCGGCAATGTCTTCACTGATCTGGGGTTTGAGCCTGGCGAGGCAGCGATCTTGCAGATGCGGGCCAAGCTGATGAACGATCTGCGGGAACGCATCACGGCCAGCGGCATGACGCAGACTGAAGCTGCGCAACGGCTGGGCGTCGGCCAGTCGCGCGTGTCTGACTTGATGCGCGGCAAGTGGGAGAAGTTCAGTCTTGAGATGCTGGTCACCCTGGAAGCTCGCATGGGACGCCAGGTGATCTTGGAGTTTGCCGGAGCAGTCGCATAGGACCGCGCCGCTCGATCGACAAGGCGAGCCGGGCATTGGTCATGGCGATCCTCCTCTCCCAATCTTTCCCCGCGCATCCGGCGCGCTAATGTGGACATGCACCGCGGCCTTGAGGCGGCTGGCGATGCGGCTGTGATACTGGCTGAACTCGCGCTCCGTCCAGTTGGATGCGACCATCGTGGGCAGGTAGTGTTCGGCCAGGCGCACAAAACCAGCACCGAGCTACTGACGCAGGACGAGGAGAGGCCCCGCTCCTGCGTCGGGATGTAGGCGTTGCTCTCCCAGGCGCGCACTTCTTTCTGTTGGCAGGCGAAAAAACGAACTCCCGCTTTGCAGCGGGAGCCACTAGATGTAGTATGCGCCTGGATTTTCGGACTACTACATATTGTGCTTGGTGGCGACGGGTGGGCTCGAACCACCGACCTAGGGATTATGAAGCCCTAAGTTCAGTTGTCCAAGCAATATGCCCATATGTAGTGTCTATTTGGTTAGACAACCACTATATATAGTGGTTCACTGGTTGGGCGGGCACCTCTCAAGCACGATAGTCCCTTGGTGGGTGTTGGCCGCCTTCTGGCACCATTAACTGGGCCTGACGCAGATTGTACTCGCCTGCTTTCTTCCTGTCAAACATGTGGTCAACGTGGTCGGATAGGCCGCAGATTGGTGGGCATCTTCTTTCCGCTGCGCCCGACATTGGACAGCTTTGCAGCTTGACAACTGTCACGTGACGCGTTACAATCATTCCATGATCAAAACGTTTGCCGATCGAGAAACGCAACAACTCTACGTCACCGGCAAGTCAAGGCGACTGCCGCCTGACCTGGTGAAGCGAGCCGTGCGAAGATTGGAGTACATCGACCTGGCAAGCGAATTGAGCGATCTCAAAGTACCGCCGAGCAACCGCCTTCATGCCCTGAAGGATGATCGGGAAGGGCAATACGCCATCTCGATCAACGACCAATGGCGCATCTGCTTTCGTTTCGTGGCTGGTGATGCCTACGATGTTGAGATTGCGGACTATCACTGAGGTGTAAGAACGATGGCCATCGCGAACACAGAACCACGACAGATCCCACCGACGCATCCGGGCGAGATGTTGCGCGAGGACTTCATGCCGGATTACGGATTGACGACCAGTGCGCTGGCTACGGCGTTGGGTGTGTCGCGCCAGACCGTTCACGAGCTGTTGCGCGAGGAGCGGGCGGTCACGCCGCTGATGGCGCTGCGCCTGTCCCGCCTGTTCGGCAACTCGGCTGCGTTCTGGCTCAACGCTCAGCAGGCCAGGGACCTCTGGGAGTCGGAGCGACGCAGCCAGGCGGACCTGATGCGCATACAACCGCTGGCTGTTCCTGCCTAGCCAGCAGCATCCCACGAGGGAGCGTCTGATGGCGTCATTGGGCCGGCCAAGCGGCGATACCTCTCATCCAGGCTGGCCCGCGTCTTGTAGAGTGCAAGCCACTCGACAAACTCCATGCGGTAGTCGTCCAGCGCGTCGAATTCCCCCAGGTCGCCGCGCCGCATGGCGTCGTGGAAATCTTGGGACTTCATACCGAACCTAGCCTCGAAGTGGCGAAGTTCTTCCTCTAGCCGTTCCATATCGCTGGGCAGATCGTTCAGGGCCATATCATCTTCATTGCAGCGGCTAGACCGACAACGGCGGCGGTCTCAGGGCGGTCGAAAACAGCTTACCTGGTAGCAAGTTGGCTGACGCGTGAGAGATTGCGCGATGTCACGCCGGAATGGCCGTGTTCGGTCTCATAGGGCTGGATGAGCACCGAACCCGGGATCCCAGTGGCCTGTTCTAGACGACGGATCATCGCCAACGTCAGTGGCCGCTTGCGGCTGAGAATCTCCGAAACGCGGCCGCGACTGCCGATGTAGGGCTCCAATTGCTTGCGCGTCCAAGCGCGGCTCTCCATGAAGTACTCCAACGCAGCAATCGGATCAGGAGAGGGAAGGTCGTAGCGCCCCCGCTCATAAGCTTCGACCAACGTGATCAAAATCTCCAGCGTGTCGCTCTCCGGCGTGCCTGGCTCGGCATCCCAGAGCTGCTCGATCTCCTGCAACGCTGCTGCGTAATCCTCTTCACTCTTGATCGGTTTTAGCGTCATGGCAAGCCTCATATCGTCCCTGCGCCGATGCCGTCGTCGTGCTCGCGGTGTGTGTCAAATGGGAAGAAACTGCCACACTCCGTGAACTCCCGTTGCTAATCCACCACAATCATGTTTTCATCGGGCGCGTCAACTCTGAGGGCAGGCAGGTGCCGTTACCGGGGATCCCTGCCACAGCGCCTCGCGGTTCTGGGCGATGAATTGATCGACCTCGGTCGGGTGCTCGTGATAGTAGCTGAGCGCGTCGTGGACCTGCGCCAGGGTCAGTACATCCTCGAAGTCTTCGACGATCTGCTGCGGGGAGCGACCTAGCTGCGACTGCTCCACGATGGTCTGCACGCTCACCCCGGTGTCGCGCAACACGGGACGGCCGCCATGCACGCCGGGTATTCGGACGATGGGGACAATTCGCTGAACATCTTGCTCGGCAGCCACTGTTTTAACCTCGGTCAAAGCTGCTGCGCGTCTCAGTTAGCTGCAGCGGCGGCGAATTCGAGATGCACCTGGCGCCCCAACCGCGCCTCCAGAGTGATCAGCATTTCCAGGCTAAACTTCTCCCACTTGCCGCGCATCAGGTCAGACACACGCGATTGGGCAATGCCCAGCTTGTGCGCCGCCTCCGTCTGCGTCATGCCGCTGGCCTCGATACGCATGCGGAGGTCGCTCATCAGTTTGGCCCGCATCTGCAGAATCGCTGCTTCCCCAGGTTCAAATCCAAGATCCGAAAAGACATTGCCGCTGGACTCGATGATCATCTCACTCATGGTTCACTCCTCGATCTGACGACAGCGCTGGCGCGCAAGTTCGATGTCCTCACGCCGTGTTTTCTGCGTCTTCTTGCGAAAGGCATGTAGCACGTAGATGGCCCCGGCAAACCTGGCCACGTAGAGCACACGCCATTCACCAAGAACGTGAATGCGGATCTCGCGGACACCTGGCCCAACCTCGTGCATTGACCTCCAGTCCGTTGGCTCCAACCCGCGCTGCACGGCATAGAGCTCGAAACCTACCTGCCTACGCGCCTCGGCAGGGAAGTCACGCAAATCATCCAGACTTGAGCCAATAAATCGCAACGGTTTCATCAGATAGGATTATATAACTACTTTGATAATCGATCAAGTTACGTCGTGAAACAAAGACAGCGTGGAAGGTCACTAGGGCGCCCTCCCATCGTCATCGGAACAGGCTCTACGGCGTGCGCAGGCGGGCTGGATGCAGCCGGCGGCAGGCCGGAACCGGGTTCTGGGCCCAGCCAAGTGAAGCGTCAGTCTCTGTCGCGCGTCGCTTGGAAGGTTTCTTTGTAGATGCCAGCCTGCTTGATCAGGTAGTGGATCAGCCGCACGCGATCTTCCGGCGGCAGCCCGTCGATGACCATGCGCAGAAGGCGTATGGCCACCAGCTCGTCCTGGGTGGACTCGTAGAGCGCAGTCCCTGTGGCGTCGCGCTGCGGTGTGTCGCGTAAGACCAACAGGTAGTCCACGCTCACGTCCAGCGCCTCGGCCAGGCGCAGCACCATAGGCTGGATCTTCACCACGTCGCGTTCGATGCGGGAGATGTAGGAGCCGGACACGCCCAGCTTCCTGCCCAGTTCGATCTGCTGCAATCCCAGGCGCTCGCGCGCCTTGCGCAGCCGGCTGCCAGGAGTATCAGGTGTTTCAGTGGTCATCGTCGGTATCCCAAGATAGGTATAGTGGGCTGTTGGCAGGCGGGTCTCGGCGGTTGGCGCCACTGTTGGCTTGTGCCGCCGCGCGCTCGGCCGCCATGTGCCGAATGAAGAGAAGATCGTTCATAAGATGCTGCAAGATCACTTCCTGTTCCTCATCGGGGATGTCACGGACGGCGCGCATGATCTTAGCCATCTCCGCGTTGCGCTCCGCCAGCAAGCTCAGCAGTTGTTCCTCGTCGGCCAGCCCATAGCGACGGAGGAAGGCCATCGCGCCAGGCTGTGGCTCGTCGGATAGCCCTAGCAGGTAGTCTGCCGTGGCGTTCAGGGCCTGCGCCAGGCCGCGCACCACGTTAACCGAGGGCGTAGCGCCGTAGCTGCCGTTGACCAACTTGGATAGGGTAGGCCGGTTAACGCGTTCATTGCCATCCGTGCAGCGCAGCAGGGCCAACAGTCCAGCGGTGAAAAGGCGCTTTTCCTTCATCAACAGGCGCAGGCGATCAGCCCGAATCTCGTCTTCAAATCTATTTCAGTTCTACGCCGAAAAATTGGTTGACCAATATGTTTCAGTTGCGCGACAGGGGGTATTGACGGACAGATTCAGCCATGATATAGTTTTCAACAGAACATGCGTTCTAAGAAATCTGACCTCTGCTAAGGAGCCTATATGCGAAGCGCCCGGATCAAACAGTGGATCGTCACCCACCATCTGACGCAGCAAGTGGTGGCAAATCGGATCGGCTACCTGCGCACCTCGGTGAGCCGAGCGCTGGCCCGCGAGCATGTGTCCGGCACTTTTTGGGCCAAGTTTTCAGAGGCCTTTCCGGAGGCGGCGGTTGAGCTGCTGTCTGATCAGCAAGACCAGCCGCCGCCCGCTGGCAAGGCGAAAAGCAGATGAACCTGTTATAGCCCAAACGTTCTATTTCTGCAAATCGGCGCAGCCGCGCCTGTCCAACACCTGCCCTACGCTCTGATGTTGCCTGCACACCTAGCCATGACCTGCCACGTAGCGCCGAAGGCGCAGTGCGAGCCAAATCTGACTGAGGAGGTTTGCACTATGCCGAGCATCATCTACCCAATCACGCGCGACTACCGCGCCCAGTGGCAGTTGTGGGACGCCTTCCGGGAATGCATCTGGCAGGAGTTCCTCGACTTGTTCCAAACCTGGACCGTCGAACAGGCCGATGGCAAGACGGTCATCGAAGGCCGCGGCGCGCACATGGCCCTGCGCCACCTGCTCTTGGGCGGCTCAGACAAGACCGAACAGCAGCGCGGCCAGTTCGGCGAGGGCACCAAGCTGGGCTGGCTGGTGCTCTTGCGCGAGGGTGTGCCTTTCAGCCTCACCTCGGGCGAGTTCCACGGCCTGCACGCGCGCTGGGCTGACCTGTACGGCCAGCAGGTGATGGAGGTGTGTTGGGACGAGGGCGCGTTCTTCGACGGCTCTCGCTACGAGCTGGCCTACGCGGGCGAGCTGTGGCAGGAGCGCGTGATCCGGCCGGGAGATGAGCGCGTGCTGTTCACCGACGAGGCCGGCCGCATGATCCTGGAGGAGGCTGAGCCGCAGTTCTACGTCAAGGGCCTCTGGATCGGCCCCGCGCGGCCCTACGGAACGTCCTGCGCCTTCGGCTACAACCTCAACCTCAAGCTGGCCGAGGACCGCCAGCTGGCCGACGCCTGGCAGGCCAGCCGCGAGATCGGCCGGCTGTGGGCCAACGTCGCGAACCAAGAGCTGCTCGCCCGCTTCTGGCAGGCCGTGGCCGACCGGCAGGCTGAGGCGGACACCCACATGGCCTTCCGTGACGTGCAGGCGCCCAAGGCCCAGGCCGCGGCCCTGCGCCAGGCCTTTGGCAGCCGCGCGGTGGTGGCTACCGACGCGGTGACGCAGCGCGAGGCCGAGTACCGCGGCCTGAAGCCTGTGCATCTGCAATGGGGCCTGGAAGAGACAGCCAAGGAGATCATCGGCACCGACCGCGAGGAGCTGGCTGCGCTGTCCGGCCGGGCGTCCACCCTCTATCCCAAGAGCCGGCTGAGCGCGGCGCAGCGCCGGGTGCTGGACCTGGTGCGGCGGCTGTCGCAGCGGGCCGGCATCCAGCATGAGGTGCAGCCCTACATGCTGCCGCCCAGCATCCTGGGCCAGGCGCTGGAAGGCCGCATTGCGCTGGACATCTCGGTGCTGGACGACCTCAAGGATGCTGTCGCCACCTGGCTGCACGAGGCGGCGCACGTCGAGTATGGCACGGACGACGCCACGGCCGCGCACGTGGACGCAGTGGCCCAGGTGGCTGCGAGGGTGATCGTCAGCTACGCCGCGCGCTAGATCGCGGAACCGGGTTCCGGATGAGCTTCTGTCAGAATTCGACTCGCACCCATTGCCATGAAGAGCCTGAACGACCTGCGTGCGCAGCACGGATGGTTCACCTTCCCGGAAGCTGAGGAACTGAGCGTGGCCATAGATCGCATCGACGAGCGCATCAAGCGCCTTATGCCAACCAGCGACCTGGCCGGTTTCAAGGGCCGGCTCGTCCGGGCCGCGCGGCTGGACCTGGCCGGCTATGCCCTTTCCGACGGCGAGGGCTATCGACGGCGAGTGCGTTCCTTCGACGAGCTGCCGCGCGCCGAACTGGCCTTCGTCGAGTCTTGGCTGCTGCAGGCGGACCTGAGCGAGGAACTGGCCCGGCTGGGCTGGCTGCCACAACCGACGCCTGAGCGCATCGCCCGGCTGTTGAAAGAAGACCCTGACATTCCCTTGCGCACCAGAGACAAACTGCTGGAAAGGTACATGCCTCGTGACGCGTGACATCATCCTGTCCGGCTCGGTGCAAGACATGCGCCAGCAGACGGCGACCATCGCCACCCTGGGCCTGATCACAGAGAACTGCTTCCTCAGCCCTGAGCGCGGCCGGCACGGCCACTGCCGGCGGCGCGCGCTGGCCTTGCTGGGACTGCACGAGACAGCTGACGACGCGGCCATCGAGCGAGCCATCCAGGCGCAGCCGGCCTTCTTCTACGCCTTCTACTGCCAGGGCGCGGCCGCGGTCTGTGCTGCCTGCGGCGAGCTGATCGAGCCGGGACAGACGATGTGTTCCCAGTGCGGCCTTGCCCTCGAAGAACCGCTGGGACTGCTGGCAAGACATGAATGGGAGCGACGGCTGACCACCCGCGGGCTGGAGGTCGCCATCGCCAGCCGCCTGGTGGTGGACGAGCTCTTGATGGTCACCATCTTCCGCAGCGTGCGTCTCTTGGTGCTGCGCAACCTGGCCAACCAGTCCGATCAGGACAGCTGGGAAATGCGGGCGCGAGAGATCCGGGAGATGGTGCTGGACGCCTGGCCCGAAGGCGTGAGGCCCAGCCGGGACACTTGGGAGTTTCGCTTCATCCGCACCTGCGCAGTCTTCTGGCTGGTGTCCTGGCCGATGCTGAGGGACAGGTTCACCTTGGACGAGATCGACGGCTGGAGCACCAAGCTGGTGCGCGCGGTGGCCGTCAGCAGCCAGCGCTGGGCTGACGCCGGCGCAGACCCGGCCGACTATGCGGCCGCGGTGGATGCAATCCTCCGTACAACCGGCATCAACAAGGAACAAGCGATCCTGGCCCTGGCGCCCATCGGCGTGGCGCGCGAGCGGCGCATTGAGCCAGGCAAGGTGGTGATCCATCCGCCGGAGCTGGTATACGAGCGAGCCAGGCGCGCCTACTCGAAGTTCGGCGATCCCTGGCTGGTGATCTGGTTGGACCCGGCCGAGGACAGGATGCTGGTGGAAAAGGGCATCCCTCTGGACGACCCCGGCGAGCTTGCCAGCAGGTTCAGCGTGTAGGAAGGAAGGCGACCCATGCCCAAAGAGAAGACATCCACTCCCAACACGCGCGTCATGCGCTGCACCTGCCAGCACGCCTTCCAGGACGAGCGCTATGGCCAGAACATGCGGGTCCACAACGCGATGCGCAAGCCCAAGCCGGGCTGGCGCTGCACCGTCTGCCTGAAGATCAAGGAGGACGCGGCGTGATCATTCCCTACTCTGCCTACTACCGCGAGGGACCGGGCCTGTTAGGGCCGGGCGATGCGGTACTGATCAAGGTCTGCGCCACGCGCGGCTTCGACAACGACTGGGCAGCCTACAAGGGCTTCAGCTACTGGACTGACGACGAGGTCCTCGCCAGCGGCGACAAGCTGCCCGAGGAGGCGGCCGTGGCGCTCTTTCCCAGCTTTGCCCAAGCCGGGCTGGTGTATCGGCCGTAGGCCATGGCCATCAAGTGCTCTCTCTGCGGCCGGCAGTGGCCGCGCGATCCTGCTCTGGAAGTCGAGTGCCCGGTGTGCCGCGCGGCCGTTGGCACGCCGTGCAAGCGACCCAGCGGCCACGACACGTACGGCGGCCAGCCGCACCCAGATCGGGACCGGCTGGCGATGGAGGTCGTGCCCGGCTACGGGCGCTGCTCGGCCGCAGCCGCAGCACCCAACAAAAACCCGGCTGGCTGGGTGCAGCCTCTGTTGTTTTCGGAACCTTCAGGTTGAGCCTGTCGAAACCGGTTCCGAAAGGTAAGGATGCCCAAGTGTTTGAGGAACTGACACTCAAGGAACTCGAAGGGACGCCCTGCTTCGTCTGTGGCGAGCCCATGTGGGGCTTCGACTACCATCGCTGTCTCACACCCGACTGTCTGGCAGAGCTCATCCGTCTGGGTCTCGGCCGCGCAGATCGATACCCTCGGACGCACAACCTGTGCCATCCAGCGTGCCATTCAGGCTGCTGCTACGAATGCAACCCTGACCTGCAAGCAACGCTGCCAGTTGTTCTCGATGCGCCAAATCGGCGCCTGCGATCCACGGATGACAAGTCCATCCTAATCCCACCCGAAAGGAAGTCTCCCATGCCCGACAAACCCATCGCCGACGTGCTCAAGGAAGGAGCAGCCAGGCTGGGGGAAGGCCAGGTGCGAGTGATTGTGCTCGGATCGGTCGCCTCGGCCTACCACAAGAGCCTGTTCGCGCCCATCATCCGGGAAGAGCAGCTGAGAAGTGTGCAGGCTGCGATCGCGCTCAGTCTGGTAGCCATGTATCCCAGCCTGCTGCTGGAAGACCCGGACCCGCTGCTCGGCGCCATCGAGCTGGCCGTGATCGTAGGCATGCTGACCGGCAGCCGGCACGCGCTCGAAATCCCGCCTGAGCTGGCCTCGCTGGTGCAGCCTGCTGCGGAAGGGCACGCATGAGCGCGCCTCTGATCACCATCGAAGGCTTCGATCCAGTCTGATCCCTGAAAGGAGAACTCCCATGTACCGTAACACCTATCAGATGGCCCGCGATGAAGCGGAGATCGACGACGTGCTCAACCGGTGCGCCGACGCCGAGGACGAGGGCCGATCCCAGTACCCCGGCATGACCTACGAGCAGGGCGTGCGCATCGGCATCGAGTGGCTGCTGGGCATTACCGATGAGTCGCCCTTCGAAGGCGACGAGGGCTAGCGCCGGAACCGGTTTCGACAGGCTCAACCCAAGGGTTCCGCGCGCCACACCGGAACCGGTTCCCAGTGTAGCGCCCTGGCGGGCGCATCCTTGGCAAACTTCAGCCAAGGAGAACCAAACATGAAGACCAAGACCATCGAACGCGTCTGCCGCAAGGCCATGGAAGGCTGGGTAGCATCCCTGCCTCAGGATCTGCAACAGTCCGTCACCGACGACCTGATCCTGACCGGCGGTGCGATCGCCAACCTGTTCCTGGGCGAGGCGGTCAACGACTGGGACGTCTACTTCCGCGACAGCGCCACAGCCAGGCGGATCGCCGAGCACTACGTGCGCCAGTTCATCGCCGCGCCGCCTGCCACCCTGGAAGGCAATCCGATCCTGAGCCAGGTGCAGGTGGTAGCGCGCGGCGACCACGTGGCGGTGATGGTGAAGAGCGCCGGCGTCCTCACCGAGCACTCAGGCGACGCGCAGTATCACTACTTCGAAGCCTTCACCGACAGCGATCCCGAGCGGGCCGCCGAGTATGCCCAGGTGATCTTCGGCGTCGACCGGCGCTCGGACTACGGCAAGGACAAGGACTACTGGCCGGTGGCCCTGTCCGGCAACGCCATCACCCTGGCGCGCGAGAACCGCAAGCTGCCACCGGTGCAGGTGATCCTGCGCTTCAGTGGCGACCCGGCCGAGATCCACAAGAGCTTCGACTGGGCGCACGTCACCAACTACTGGACTTTCCAGGATGGGCTGGTGACCAACACCGAGGCCCTGGAATGCCTGCTGGCGCGCGAGCTGCGCTACGTGGGTTCGCAGTATCCGCTGGCCGCGCTGTTGCGCGCCTTCAAGTTCGTGCAGCGCGGCTTCACCCGGCCTCACGCGGGCCACCTGCTGGTGCTGAGCTTGCAGCTGGCCAGACTGGACTGGGACGACCCGCGCGTCTGGGAAGAACAGCTCACCGGCGTGGACTTCGCCTACTTCCGCGAGATCATCCAGCGCATCCGCACCTTGCTCAAAGAAGGCAAAGGCATGCAGGAGATCATCTCAACCTACCTGGCGCAGATCGTCGAGGAGACCATTTGATGCTAGACCTGAACGACCGACAGCAGGCCATCCTGGCCTTTATCGAACAGCACATCGCCAGCAAAGGCTATGCGCCCAGCGTGCGAGACATCCATGCCCTGGGCCTGTGCGCCTTGCATACGCTGACCAGGGATCTCGTCCGCCTGGCTGAAGCGGGCGCCATCCAGCGCGATCCCGGCGTGGCGCGCGGCATCCGCCTGCCGGAGGCTGCGAACCAGACGGCAGGGCGGCTGCGCGCCCTGGTCGCGGCCTGGGAGGCCCTACGCCCTGACATGGACATCGCCCGCAGCCAGGCCGCGGCGGACATGGACCGGCAGGTAGGGCTGGCCCGGGAGCTGCTCCATGAGCGACGCGATCACGCCTACAGGTAAGGAGCGGCTGTTCATCCTGGACAACGTCAGCTCGGAGGAGCTGATGGCCATGGAACTGCCCTCCTGTCCCTTCTGCGGCGCAGCGCTGCGGCCCACGGCTATTCGGGCCGGGCTGAACGCCTTTGTCGCCAGCGTGACCTGCACCACCTGTCTGTGTGCCTTCCGCGCGCGCGACACCTTCTCCTTTGCGGAGCGCTGAGAGCCGCCACCGAAGGAGCTTCCTATGACGTCCAAAGTCCCTGACACCCTGCTCACCCGTCTGCGCTACCGCTGGTATCGGCTGCGCGCCGGCCGCAACAGCAGTCCCATGACCTACGGGATGTTTCGGCAGATGCTGTGGGCGAATCGGCGTACGAGGAGAACACCATGACAACCATCAATGGACGCCCCTTCGACGACTTGAGCAAGCTGGAACAGTGGCTGGTGGTTGTCATGTTGGCCAAAGACGCGCCAAGCATCGATGAAGACATCTGTGAGATTGATGCTGTCGCGATTACAGTCAATGGCCATTCGTGCGACCTGACCTATCTGGCCGGGAGATTTCACGAGCAACTTGAATCGGCACGGCAACTCGGGCGCCGCGATGAACGAGAGTACATCCGCAACACCCTGAAGTCATCCGCCTACTTGTGGGTTGATCAGGTCATGCGCACTCTGAGTGCCATCACTGACGACATCAACTGGCTCGGAGGGTGCTTGCTGGAGGTCGACTCATGACAAGCGACCAGAGGCGAACACCCGTGCGACGACTGATCACCGCCTTGCTTGACTGGATCACAACCGATATCTGCGGCCCCGTCACGCCCAGTGATGACGGCCTCTGGTTCTGAGGTGCTGCATGACCACTGGACGATTCTTGAGCAAGACCATAACCACCGACAAAGCCCTGAACCGCCTCTCCTGGCAGGCTAAGGCGGTCTACATGATGACCATCCCCCACCTGGACAGAGATAGGCTGATTCTTGGCGAGCCTCTGCTGCTAATGGCACAGGTAGCACCCTTGTGCGCCTCCGATCTGGTAAACATTATGGCCGACCTGATCCAGGAGTGGGTTGCCGCCGATCTGGTTGTCCTTTATCACGACCCCGACAGCGATCAGCCGGTATTGTTCTTCAAGAATCAAGAGCTGATCAGTCGTTACGCACGCGAAACGCCCAGCATGTTTGCTCCACCTCCTGGTTATGAGCGAACCGCTAAAGGGCTGATCCGCGTCGATGACGCTCTGACTGGATTGGCGCCTGCCGCTGCCCCAGTCACACCGGCCGATCCCGGCATCATAGCGGATTCAAGCGACAACGATGCCGGCAAGGATGTCACAAAACAGCGAAACGCTGACAGTGATGCCGGCAAGGATGTCACGAAACAGCGCAACGCTGACAATGACTCCGGCGCGGATGTCACGAAACAACGAAATGGTGACAACGACTCCGGCGCGGATGTCACGAAACAGCGCAACGCTGACAACGACTCCGGCGCGGATGTCACGAAACAGCGCAACGGCGACAGTGATGCCGCCAACGCGCCGCCAACGCGCGCGCGCGTCGCGCGCGCGTCTGCTGCTTCTGCTGCTCAGAGAAGTAATGGCAGAGAATCTAAGAATCAAGATTCTTCTGTGAAAAACAGCAGCAGCAGCACTTCTTCGCGCGCGCGCGGGCAGCCCGATCCCAGGAGCAGTGGGTTGGGCAAGGCGCTGCCGGGCACTTCTTCGCGCACGCGCGTGCAGCCCGATCCCCGCGCTTCTCCTGCTGCCAAGGGAACTGTGAAACCGGATGTCTATCAGGCCCTAAGGGAATTCGGCGTTGCGGAGCCCGCGCTATCCGAGCTGTCCCGCAACGGCGTCGACCGGGCGATGGTTGACGGCTGGATCGCGTACCTGGCCACCCAGGACATGGCGCGCCCGGTGGGCTACCTGGTCAAGCGGCTACGCGCCCACGAGCAACCTCCGCCCGTTCCGGAAGAGGAAGACCCAGACAGCTACGAGGCCCTGAAGCGCAAATATGTGCCGCGCGGCTGGGAGAACGTGGTAATCTCATGATGTTCTACACACCCGACCCAGACAACCTGCTGGAGCTGCTGGAGCCAGCGCCCACCTGGACGGTGAGCTATGGGCCAGGCCCGGCGCCCAGCGACGCCCTTCCCGACGAGCCGGTCATCACCGGCGAGATCGTGGCGGTCGGCTACCGCGATCCCGCCACCGGCTTCTTCGTGGCCACGCTGCGCCGCGGCAAGGGCGAGATCCCGCTGGTGGGTACGGCCATGTTCCTGGCCCCAGGCGCGCAGGTAACAGTGGCCGGCCAGTGGGTGGATCACCCGCACTATGGCCGGCAGTTCAAGGCGTCCAGCGTGATGCTCACTGACCAGGCCAGCGCCCTGCAAGTGCTGCTGGCCAGCGGCTTCTTGAAGGGCGTCAAGGTCGCCATGGCCCAGCGCATCGCCCAGGCCTTCGGTGCGGCAACCTTCGCGCGGCTGGACGAGGCGCTGGACGATCCCAACAAGCTGCGGGTAGTGTCGGGCATCGGCCCCAAGAACTGCTACTGGATCGTGGAGTCGTGGAAAGCGCAGCGGCACTGGGCGCAGGCCGCGCTTGCTTCGGTGCGCGCGGGGCTGACGACGCGCCAGGCCAGGGAAGCCTACCAGCGCTTCGGCGAGCGGCTGGTGCAGATCATCAACGACAACCCTTACCTGCTCACAGTGATCAATGGCGTCACCTGGCAGCGCGCGGACGAGATCGCGGCGCTGGCCTGGCCGGGCAAGGCAAAGATCGATCACGACGACGCGCGGCGCTATGGCGCGGCTGTGCGGGAGGTGCTGCGCGAGGCCTACACCCAAGGGCACATGGCGCTGGCTGAGACCGATGCCCTTCAGCGCGCGCGCCAGCTGGCCAGGCCCCGCCTGGACGGCTTCGAGCAGAAGGTGCGGGCGCGCTACGAGGACGACTACCTGCTCTTACAAGGCGAGTGGCTGTACCTGGCACCCTACTTCGAGATCGAGGAAGAGACTGCGGCCGGCATCGCGCGGATGCTTCAGAACCCTGGCGCGGCGGTGGGCGACTGGGAAACCATTCGCCGCTGCCTGGACGAATACAGCGACTTCGCCCTCTCGCCCGATCAGGTAGAGGCGGTGCGGCTGGCGCTGGCCCATCGGCTGGTGGTGATCACCGGCGCGCCCGGCGTGGGCAAGACGACAGTGTTGCGCACCATCTGCAACATCATGCAGGCGCATGGCCTGAGCTTGACGTTGTGCGCGCCCACCGGCAAGGCTGCGCGGCGCATGACCGAGGCCACCGGGCTGCCGGCCGCCACCATCCACCGCACCCTGGGCATCTTCGGCGATGAAGAGGCCAGGTACAGCTTCCAGACTGATGCAGTGACCATCGACGAAGCCTCGATGATCGATGCGGCCCTCATGCGCCGGATCGTCAAGGCGTGCAACGACCGAACGCGGCTGATCTTCGTGGGCGACGTGGATCAGCTGCCGCCGGTGGGCGCGGGCGAACCCTTCTTCCAGCTGATCCACAGCGGTGTGGTACCTGTCGCGCGCCTCACAGTCATCCACCGCCAGGGCAAGCATTCCGGCATCATCGTGGCGGCCCACAGCTTCAACCGCGGCCTGGTGCCTGATCTGTCGGGCTACGACGACATCGAGATCGAGTATGCAAGCAGCAATGCATCATTGCCCACACATCTCTTGCGGTGGGTAAGCGATCTTATCGCTTGCGGCTTGTCCATCCACGACATCCAGGTGCTGACACCCTTGAACAACCATCCCTGGGGCCAGCACGCGCTCAACCTGCGCCTGCAGGAGCGCTACAACCCTGGGCCGTTCCCGCTCAAGGGCTGTCCCTTCAAGCCGGGCGACAAGGTGATCCACACCCGAAACGTCTACGATCTTCGCGGCCAGACTGTGCTCAACGGCATGGTGGGCATGGTGCAGTGGGTGGCCAGCGACGAGGAAGAGCGCGGAATGGATATCCGGCGCAGGGAAGAGGGCGACGACGAGCTGCCACCGGTACTCGACGTGCAGTTCGACGGCGAGCCGGACGTCACCACCTACACGCGCGAGGACCTGGGCTATCTCAAGCTGGCTTATGCGCTGTCCGTCCACAAAAGCCAAGGCAGCGAGCATGGCCACGTGGTGCTGGCCCTTCCCACCACCCGCCCTGACTTCATGCTGCGCCAGCTGGCCTACACCGGGCTGACCAGGGCCAAGACCTACTGTGTGCTGATCTCGGCTCAGTCGGCCTTGCAGACCTACGTCCAGAACGAGGAGCGCGTGCGCCGCGTCACCTTCCTGGGCGACATGCTGCGGAACCGGTTCCGAGGGAACTGAGCCCATGGACACTGCACTGTTTGCCCTGCCCACCGAGAAGCGAAAACACCCAGCCAAGTACACCGACGCCCTGCTGGTCACGTTTGCGCGCATGCTCAAGGGCAGGCAGCGCATCCTCGATCCGTTCGCCGGCACCGGCAAGGTGTTCCTGCTCAACCACTGGCTGCCCGACGCCGAGGTGTCCGGAGTCGAGATCGAGCGCGAATGGGCAGAGCAGCACCCGCGCACCACGCTGGGCAACGCGCTGCATCTACCCTGGCCCGATGGCTACTTCGACGCCCTGGTTACGAGCCCACCATATGGGAATCGCCTCTGTGATAAATTGCTGCGTGATCGGCACAAGCGCAAGACCTACGCCAGCGAGCTGGCGCGCGAGCTGCACCCGGACAACGGCGGCGCCTTGCCCTGGGGACCGAAGTACAGGTCGTTTCATCTGGCGGCCTGGACGGAAGCGCGGCGGGTGCTGGAGCCAGGCGGGCTGTTTGTCTTGAACATCAAGGATCACATCCGCCGCGGCGTCGTGCAGCCGGTGACAGACTGGCACATCGAGGCGCTGGAAGGCCTGGGCTTCCGGGTGCTGGAGCATGTTCACATCGACTGTCCCGGCATGCGCTTTGGCCAGAACCGCGACGCCAGGGTGGACTACGAAAGCGTGATCTTGTTTCAACACAGCAGCGCCTGCGGCGCGCAATCTCGGAACCTTTAGGTTGAGCCTGCCGAAACCGGTTCCGGACCAGCAGTAGCGCCTGCGGCGCATTATGATAGCGACAACGGAAAGGAACGTCAAATGTCTACTCAACTTCAAGCTCAGTACATCATCTGCCGGGACAAGCTGCCAACCCAGGTGACGGTGACGCACGGCAGCTTGGACGCGGCCAAGGCCGAGGCTGAGTGGCTGGCCCGCAAACAGAACGATCGGTTCATGGTCTTCGAGCTGATCGGTGTCGTGGCCCCTGCGCAGCCACCGCTGGCCTGGACGTGGCGGCGGGAGGCAACGGCTTCCGAGCACTTCGATGATGCACGCGTCGCAGCCCAACGTGATCTGCTCTATCTCGACGATCTGGGCGATGACTGGATGGGCGACATCGATCCGACCGACGGCGAGTCATTCGGCGCCAAGTAGCTTCACTGACTTCGGCTGCGAGATTGGCTGATCCTCCACGTAGCGCCTACGGCGCATGACTGGCAAGACGACAATAAGGAGTACCCATTGGACGCACAGACCGCCCTGGAGCAGCTAGCCACCATCTACGACCGCGATCTGCAGCCTGCTGAAGCCGCGGCCGAGGCTATGACGATCTACCTGGAGATGGGCGAGCGCATCGCCGAGCTGGACGTGATCCGCTCCAGCGCCAAGCAGGTCCTCGCCGACGTGCTGGCCGAGATCGGCGCGGATCGCCTGGAGACCGCTGTCGGCGTGGCCTATGTGACCGCACCCAGCATCCGTTCCAGCTATGACGCCAAGGGCCTGGACAAGCTGAAAGTTGCCATGCCAAGCTTGGCTTTGTTGCTGGCGTCGTACCGCACTGAGCGCGAGATCGCTGGTACCCTGACCATCCGTGCTGGCGGTAGAGCCAAGGAAGTGTGAACCATGAGACCGCCTTTCGACGACACCGATCGCACCACCATCTGCGACCGCTGCGGCGACGAGATCAACATGGCCGAGGCCAACTATGCCGGTCCCGAGCTGCCGCTGTGGGAAGGCGCCACGCTGTGCAACGACTGCTATGCGGCCGAGCGGGTGAGCGAGCCTCAGCCGGCTGATCCTGATTGGGGCCTGGACGAGCGGCCCAGCGACTAAGAGACGATGGAACGCAGAAACACGGTTTGCCGGCATGATGAACGCCATTGGCAGGTGTCGCCATACGACGGTGACGTGTGGTGTTTTGCCTGCAAACCTCCACGAAATCTGTCGGAAGACTACAGATGTATGATGGAAATCACGGACACTCACCTTCTGCTCTGGGCCGCGGATGAGCTGAACCGCCAACTGGCGGCCAACCGCACCTGCGCCCTGTGCGGCAAGGTGGCTGTCGCCGGCGTCCACACCACCTGCGACCACTGCGGCAGGCCGGTCTGCGCCCAGTGCGCGGTGCAGTGCGCTGATGGCGTGTTCTGCCCTATCTGCCCGCGCGGGTTGCCGTTCTGACCATCGTAGTACCGGAGAAACCGATGGACATCGAGAAGCTGTTGAAACAAGCAGCCGACTACTGCGACAACGCCGGCAACACAATGCGCTACTTGATGCCAGATCGCATCGCGTTCGCCCAGATCGCCGATGCGTGCGCCAACGTGGCACGCGTGATGATCGAGTACGAGCGGTGGCAGGACGAGCGCTTAGAGGTGGAACGCAAGCAAGTGCTGGCAGCGCGCAACAGCGAGCCGCCATTCTGATCAAGACGAGGAATGCGACACATGATCGATCCCTACACCCCGGTTCTGACCTTCACGCTGGGCGTCCTGGCCGGCTATGCACTACAACCCTGGCGCGTCCGCAACTGGTGGTGGCGGCTGAGAGGCTTCCTGCCTCATCGCTGCCCATCCTGCGGCCGCTGGCACAGCCGACGTACCATGCGGTTCGCCGAGCACCGCGCGGCCGGCTGGGTTTTCATCTGCCAGGACTGCTACGACGAGCAGTACCACCCATTCAGTAAGGAGCAATCATGAGCACTCAAGTATCGGCAACCGCAGTAGCCCACGGCAACCACGACGACGACGGCTACAACGACTTCCTGGCCCGCGTGAACGCGCGCTTCCTGGCCAACTGCGCGGGCGGCGCGCAGCCGCTGTTCACGACCGACGCTGAAGGGCTGTGGGACGCCTACCTGGGCAGCTTCGCCGACCCTGACGTTCGGCAGTACCACAATTGCCATGCGTGCCGCCAGTTCATCGAGCGCTTCGGCAGCCTGGTGACCATCGATGAGGAAGGCGCAACCAAATCGGCCATCTGGGACGAGGACGATGCGCCGGACGCCTACAAACCGGCCCTGGCCGCCATGGCGAAGCTGGTGCGCCGCGCCAGGGTGACAGGCGTGTTCCTGGCGTCCAACCCTGTGTGGGGAACGCCTGAGACCGGCGTGTGGCGTCACTTCGCCGTGCAGCCGGCTGCGAGCATGGTGTTCCAGCGCGCCACGCAGACGGCCGGCCAGGCGATGGCCGAGAAGCGCGAGGACTTCCAAGCTGTGACGCGCGCGCTGGGCGAGATCACGCAGATCCACCTGGAGATGGCGCTGGCCCTGCTCCAGACTGACGCGCTGTACCGCAGCGAGAAGGTGCTGGGGCAAGCGGAATGGCTGCACGCCCTGCACGGCGCGCGCGCCGTAGCCCACGGCCCGCGCAAGGCCAACGTGGTGTGGCGCGCGGTGGCCACTGCGCCAGCCGGTTTCTGCCACCCGCGCAGCAGCATGATCGGCACGCTGCTGGAGGACATCGCCGCCGGCATGAGGTTCGAAGAGGTCGCCAGTCGCTTCGCTGCCAAGATGCACCCCCTGCGCTACCAGCGCCCGCAGGCCGCGCCGACGGCCGGCGCGATTGCCGCGGCCGAGAAGACGGTGCAACAGCTTCATGCAGAGGGTTCGCTCTTGCGGCGCTTCTGCCGCGTGGACGAGCTGCAGGCGCTCTGGCGGCCGGCGCCCAAGAAGAACGATGCGCCGGCCGATGGCGTGTTTGGCCACCTGAAGCCGAAGCCTGCTCAGCCGGCGACCAACATCCGCATCCCGGCGCAGACCATGACTTGGGAGAAGTTCCAGCGCACCGTGCTGCCGACTGCTGAGCGCATCCAGATCCTGGCGCCCGACCGAGGTTCCTACGTGGCGCTGGTGACGGCTGTGCATCCTGACGCGCCGCCGATCCTGCAATGGGACCGCGCGGACGCGCGCAACCCAGTGTCGTGGTATTTCTGGCACGGCGGCTCGACGGCCGCTTCGTTTGGCCTGCGCGGCGGCCAGTTCCATGACGTGGAAGCCATCACGCTCAAGCCATCCATGTGGAACGGCGGCTTCGAGCACCAGGGCGCTGGTGTGATGTTCGTCATCGCCGGCGCGCGCGAGAGCAGGCAGGCCGGCGCTGCCATCTTCCCAGAGATACTGAAGGCCGAGTTTCACGGCATCCGTTCGGTGATCGAGGCCTACTCGCGCAGCGCCAGCATCCAGGGCATGAACGAGCCGCACGCGGCAGGCGTGATGCTGACCAAGGGCGACAACGCATGGAACGCCACGCTGCGCGTCTGGAGCGCGGGACGCAGCCTCGACTATCGGCTGGATCGGTGGGACTGAAGACCAGGCCACAGCAGTCAACGCTGTTCTGAGCACCGCGAGGAGATGATTATGACCATCGACTGGGACGACAAGACCTTCTACCGCCAGGTCGTCGAGCAGGTGGAAGAGATCGGCTTACAGCGCATGAAGGCCCAGCCCGGCATGAACGAGGCTGATTTCTTTGCCGGCGCGATGGCGGCTCTGACGGCCCTGGGCATGACGCCCAACCGCTACCCGGCAAGCTGGACGCTGGGCCTCATGTTCGGCAAGCCGCCTCTCGCGCGGCGCATGGAAAACGAGCGGCTGGCGCGCGACGCGGCGATGGGCGGTGATGGACGCGCTGCCCAGGACGCACAGCCGGAACCGGGTTCCGGGACACACAACGACCAATGACACACATTCGTCAGTTCGGCGGCAACGTCACCCCCACGGTCTTCGACCAGTTCTGCGGCGCAGGCGGCTCGTCTGCTGGCGCGGCCCGGCGCGGTCTGCGCGTCGTGTACGCCGTCAACCACTGGCAGTTGGCCGTGGAAAGCCACAGCGCCAATTTCCCTGATACCTTCCACGACTGCGCTGACGTGGGCAAGGTTGATCCGGCCCGCTACGGCCGCACCGACGTGCTGATCACTAGCCCTGAGTGCATTAATCATAGCCTGGCCAGCGGCAAGAAGCGTGAGGCGCAGGCCGATCTGTTCGGCAACGTCCAGTTCGACCCGGCCGCCGAACGCTCGCGCGCCACTGCCTGGGATGTGGTGCGCTTCGCCGAGGTGCATCGCTACAACGCCATCATCGTCGAGAACGTGGTGGACTTCCGCAAGTGGCGGCTGTTCCCAGAGTGGCTGCGCGCGCTGCACAAGCTGGGTTATGAGTGGCAGGTGGTCTACATCAACGCCATGTTTGCCCACATGCGTCCCCACGCTGGCCTGGCTGTGGGCGACTTCGTGCCTCAGTCCCGCGACCGCATGTTCGTGGTGCTCTGGCGCAAGGGCCTGCCCAAGCCCGATCTGGACTTCCGGCCGCTGGCGCCTTGCCAACACTGCGGCGTCGAGATCGAAGCCGTCCAATCCTGGAAGAAGCCAGGCAGCCGCTGGGGCCGCTGGGGCGAACGCGGCCAGTATGTCTACCGCTGCCCTATGTGCGCCAACGTGGTGACGCCATACTACTACGCTGCGGCCAACGTGATCGACTGGCGTTTGCCCATGCAGCGCATTGGCGACCGCCAGCGGCCGCTCAAGCCTCGCACCATGGAACGCATCCAGGCCGGTTTGGACAAGTTCTGGGATGCCTTCACCGTCAACATCAGCCAGACAAACAGCCCGGCCCAACGTGTGCGGCATGTTTGTGGAGTAATGCCGACCCAGGCGGCCACCCAGTCTGTGGGCCTGGTGGTCAGCCCCTTCGTCGTCTACACCGACCACGGCGACAACAGCCATCCGGCGCGCGAGGTCACCCGCGAGCTGCCGGCTCAGACTGCCCGCCAGAACCTGGGCGTGGTTGTGCCGGCCATCGTCTCCATGCGCGACGCCAACCGCGATCACTACCAGGTGCAGCCAGTCGAGGGTCCGCTGCCCACCCAGGTGGCTGCTGGCATCCAGCAATGGCTGCTGGCCACGCCGGCTGTGGTCGCCATGCGCAACGTGGACGGCGCAGACCACTTCAAGACCACCGGCGCAGACCAGCCGCTCAGCACCCAGGTGACGGCCATCCAGCACGGGCTGCTGGCTGTGCCCTTCCTGGCGCAGCTGCGCAACCACCAGACAGCCATCGGAGTCGACGGGCCGCTGGGCACAGTCACGGCTGGCGGCCTGCACCACGCCCTGGTGATGTCCTACTACAGCCATTCTGTGCCGCAGCCTGTCGAAAAGGCGCTGCCCACAGTCACGACGGTGGACCGGCACAGCCTGATCGTATCTCCCCAGCGGCCGGCGCTGGAGGACTGCCTGTTCCGCATGTTGACCGCGGCCGAGTGCAAGCTGGCGCAGTCGTTTCCCCGGGACTATGTGATCCTGGGCAGCCAGCGCGATCAGGTGAGGCAGATCGGCAACGCCAACCCGCCCGTCCTGATGGACGCCCTCCTGGCGCGCGTGGCGCCCATCGTGCAGTGAAAGCCGCACAGGAGACCACCCATGACTGTCCTTGGCAGCGTCTGGTCGCTGCGCTGGTCCAATCCCTACACCACACCCCGCGATGGACTGCCACGCGTGCGCGCTGAGGTCTTCTTCCCTGTGGAACACCCCAACTACGGTTGGGGCGGATGTCCCGCTGAGCTGGCTGAGTTGCACGTGATTGGCAGTGGCTGGGTCATCTCCTGGTGTCCCATCGAAGCGCCTATCAAGCCGCTGAGCCAGAAAGCGCTGGCAGCGGTGCGCCAGAAGCGTCTGGCCCGCAGGGTCAAAGCGAAGTATCCGCTGCTGGCCGACCAGATCATCGAGGAAGAGCTGGCCAAGAAACCGGACTACTACGCAGGCGTGACCGATGAGAGGATCGAGGCTGAGCGCGCTGCGGCGATCCGGCAAAGGGATGCGTGGCTGCAAGGCTTGATGGCGACGCCTGGCGTCATCCACTGGTACGACAAGGAGGCATGATGGCACTGTCAATCATTGAAGACGCGCGCCTGGAAAACATCGAGGAATACCGGCTGTCCTTTTCCTTGGCCGATGCGCCTGGCTGCGGCTGGGCCTTTCCTTGCGACGCGTCTGGCAACGTGGACGAAGCAACTCTGCACCCGGATGGACTGGAAAGCTTGCGCATGTGCTGCACAGGCCAGGGAAGAAGCGGCCGCGCCATCATCTTCGACGGCGTGATATGCGAGCGGCGCACCATCCGCTATCCTGCTATCGCGCGCTGCCTGTGCGGCGCGCGGCTGGAACTGGCATCTTCCTGGCTCAATACCTGCGATGACTGCGAACGCGACTACGACGGCAGCGGGACTGCGCTGGCGTCCCGACACCACTGGGGCGAGGAAACTGGCGAGCGCTGGGCTGACCTGGTCGCTCTGGCTCTGTAGCGCCTGCGGCGCACGGTCGCGAAACCCTTGGGTTGAGCCTGTCGGAACCGGTTCCCGGAAATCTCACCTGCGTGCCAAGAGGTCCCTGCGTGTACGAACCGAATCCCAACGAACCCCCAATCCCTGCCAACGTCGAGGCAGAGCAGGCTGTGCTTGGGTCCATCCTCATCGATCCCGACGCCGTGGTGGAGGTCGCCGAGCTGCTGGCCGCTGACGACTTCCATCTGCAGAAACATGGCTGGATCTACCAGGCCATCCTGGACCTGAACGGCAAGGACTCGAAGGCCGATTTCCTCACCGTCACCGACGAGCTGGAACGCCGCCGGCAGTTGGACGAAGCGGGCGGGCCGGCCTACGTCATGGACTTGATCAACGCCGTGCCCACGGCCATCCATGCGACGCACTACGCGCGCATCGTGGAGGAGCGCGCGGTGGCTCGCCGGCTGCTGCGCGCGGCCGGCCAGATTGCCCAGTCGGTCTACGAAGTCAAGAGCATCGACCGGCTTTGCGCCGGCGCTGTGGAGTTGGTGGAGACGGCAGTCCAGCGCAAGGGAGAGCGCAGGGCCAAGACGCTGACCGCAGTGTTGAACGACACCGTGGCCCAGGCCAGGGAACACGCGCGGCTGCGCGCGGAGGGGCACGAAGTCTCCATCCCCTTCGGCATCCCCGAGCTGGACCGGCGCACCGGCGGCATGTGGCCTTCGGACGTCATCGTGCTGGCCGCGCCCCCGGGCGGCGGTAAGACCGCGCTGGCGCTGGGCATCGCGCACCAGGCGGCCAAGACCGGCGCGCGCGGCGCGGTCTTCTCGCTGGAGATGCAGGACACCCAGGTGGGCGAGCGCATTCTCGCGCCCGAGTCGGGCTACACCGCCATCCAGATCAGGCTGGGCGACATCCAGGACTGGCAGGCGCTGGACGCGGCGCGCGCCCGGGCCAGCACCGACAACCTGCTGGTCGACGACTCGGCCAGCCTGACCATGGCCGATCTGGCCGCGCGCGTCAAGCGCCTGCACCTGCGCCACGCCATCCAGTTCGTGGTCGTGGACTACGTGCAGCTCCTGACAGCCGGCCTGCGCACAGAGAACCGCACTCAGGAGCTGGCGTACATCTCGCGCCAACTCAAGGCGCTGGCCAAGGAGCTACACATCGCAGTGATCGTGGTGGCGCAGCTCAACCGCGAGGTCGACAAGCGCGCGGACAAGCGGCCCAGGATGTCCGACCTGGAAGGATCGAGCCAGTGGGAGAAGGACGCGTCGGTGATCGTCTTCATCCACCGGGAGAGCCAGTTCGTGCCCGAGGCCGACGTCAACCGGGCCACGCTGATCCTGGCCAAGGCGCGCAACGGCCAGATCGGCGACTTCCCGGTGGGCTGGAACCCGCGCTACTCCCAGTTCACGCCGGAGCCGCTGATCTTCGGCGAGGCCGACCGCCGCGCACACCGGCTGGAGCTGCTGCGCCAGTGTGAGGCGCTTCCCTACACCTGGGCCGACTGGCAGCTACACCCGCTGGGACTGGAGCTGGTCTTGCAGCAGGGCCGCGCGCAGGTCAAGCAGATGGAGGGCGATCCCAAACGCCTGGTGACCCAGGTGGGGCAGGCCCTGGCCAGCAGCCAGCGGCTGGATGAAGCGGTGCTGCGCGAGCTGTCTGCGCTGGCTAAGAGCCGCAACGGCGCGACGCCGCCTGTGGTCACCGACTTCCTGGCCGTTGGCGCGCGGGCGGCGGTGTTGCAGCAGGCGCAGGAGCAGGTGGCGTCGGCCCTGCTGGAGGGCCGCTTCGCCATCTTCTTCGGCCCCAGTGGCCGCGGCAAGACCTTGCTCGCGCGCATCGTGCAGCGCGCGCTGATCCTGGAGCACGGCATGCCAGCCGTGTGGCTCAACTGGCGCAGCTACATGCGCGAGATCAAGGGCACCTTCAATGGCAACGGACGCGAGGCGGAGGTGTGGCAGCAGACCCAGGCACCGGTATTGATCCTGGACGATCCCGACAAGGGCACTACCGAGTGGAGCGTGGGCTATCTGTATGATCTGCTGGACCAGCGAATGGCGCTGACCGGCGGCCGGCAGGGGCCAGTGCTGCTGGTGCTGAACCAGTTGCCGGCGGAGTTTGCACAACAGCTAGCTCAGCATGGACATCTAGGGGTAGCCACAGCCCAGAGGGGCCTGAAGCGCGGCCGGCCAGTGCTGGTGGATTTCAGCGCGCTGCCGGTGTGGGAGGAAGAGGCGAGGTTCTAGCGAAATCGCTGCACCGGGTTCCGGTGCCAGTCGAAGCGCATCTCGTTGTAGTGCCTGCTTCGCCGGCCTGGGCGCGGGAGAAGCTCTACCAGCTGATCAACTACCGCGTCAACCACGACCTGCCCACGGTGGTCACGTCCAACTAGACGGAGCGCGAGTTCAGCCAGTACCACGGCCGCATCGCCAGCCGCCTCAAGGCTGCAGTGCACCTCCACATCAGCGCGCCGGATGCACGGGGAAGTTGGGGAGGGGAGACACAATGTGACCTGCATCTAACGGTTGGTGTGAGCCGCGCTCACCCGCCCCGCTAGCAAGACACGCTCGAATCACTGGCACCATTGCGAGCATGACAGGGTGGTTATGAGCGCAAGGGTGGGCGTCGGCTCCAAACAATGTTAGGCGGCGCTGGTCTCATCGGATGCAACTGCACCCGGCCATAGATCAACAATATTGAGAGCTTGGCCGGGGAAATGTCTTGAATGATATTCTTGAGCGGTTGCGGCTAGATGTTCAAAGTATTGTGCATGGCGTCCGCCCACTATATGTCGATGGTACAGAATGTATGGTTCTAGTTTTTTCCAAGACCTAATAATGACCTCACAGTGGCTCTCTAGCAGTTCGTCTCTTGGTATTAAGCCTGACTCAACCAATTTCCCGATACGGTCAAAAGTAACGCTTACTTGTTCTACATGTTTGCGCTCGGAGGGGGTTAACTCCTCTGGTTTCGACTCGAGTTCAGTATAGATGAATCTCCTATGTTTTCGGGCCTCTTCTGAGCCAATCATTTCGTACACCTGCAACATAGCTTCCAGATGCCTCGCCCTGGTCATCTCCTTTAGCTGACCCAAAGCCACTACAGCCGTGTAAATCACAACCGCAAAACCTAGAATTGTTGCTGCTGAGGACAATGTGCTCCAAAAATCAGGATCTGCCAGAAACTGCATGGAATCTTCTCCTTGCGCAAAGATCTTATCTGGAGAAAGGAGGACCGCCTAACTACGTGATTGGAGGTAATGCCGGTCGTCATTTCCCGCCAACTCGCAATTCCGCTTTCTTTCGTATGCGGGGCGTCGTGCCGAAACCTGCGTGGCTCACCGCGGTTTGCAGACACTCATGATCATCATACCACTCTTCCACCGCCCGCGCAATACCCCATCACATTCGGTCCCCAAGAATCCGCACCTCGTGCCAGCCCGCTTGCATACGAGGGCTTGGAGTTGTGATTGTAACACCAAGACTGGCAAGGAAGTGGCGCGCCGGGGCGGTAGGCTGACCGGTCAGTAGATCGGGGGCATGGCGTGCTGGGGTTGGAAGTGGTGGGTGAGGCGCGGTTGATCGGAATGGCGAGTATGCCGGTGGCCGAAATGACTGTTTCTGCTACGCCAACGGTGTACAGCACGATGCAGAAGAGGGCATCACAACCTTAAGAGACGGACAATTCTCTTGACGGGAGTTCAGTTGGCGGACCCACCAGCATGCCGTTGGCTGTTTCTACTTGACACATGAAGCAGCGCCACTGACTATCGGGCTTGGGTCTGGGAGGTAAGTAGTCTTTAGGTAGACTTATCCATTCGATCACACATCGGGGGTCTTCGGGAATGTCTACAAGGCTAACCGAGGAGATACGTGGATTGGCTCTTTGGTATGCGACCGTGGTACCATCCACTACCTGTCCTGGAAAATGCGAACACTCCAGAATATCCTTACCGCATACGTTGCATAACAACGAGTCATATTCGAGCGTTGGACTAACATACCATTCACCGACTAAATACTTGATCGCGATTGGGCACCTGGTATGCACGGCCACTTCAGTCTCGATAAATGGACAACCAAAAAGCTCTCCTCGTGCCCTCCACGCAGCCACAAGGTCACGGTGAAACTCAAGATTGGCAGGAAACGCTTCCATAGCGCGATAGATACAATCAACAGCGTTGGCCAGTTTGTCCTCTGCGGCTTGCGGCAATCTTTCCTTCGATAGAATCTCAAACGCTTCAAGATTGCTTCTACTGCCCGCATTCGAATAGTAATTCGCTACCGCGCGAAGATACTTGTCATGATCGGACAGGATTGAGGGTTGCCCTTGTGTATGCAGAATCCTCGCTCGAAAACGGATGCCGGAATTATCAACTGTGGTTTCTGAGTTCCAATTTAGGTCAGGTGGTTCGTCGAATCTCGATCGGACGGCGGCCAGTTCTGGTGCACGAGACTCGCACAGGTCCATCAGTGTCAAGTACTTGGACTCGCCGTATTGGTAAAACCGAATCGCATCCGCATACTCACCGTTTCTTGAAGCCCTTTTTGCCAGCATATTGGCTTGACAGCCTTCGCAATGCAAAAGATCGGTCTGCAAACTGAACAAGTGACTCTCGTCGATTGACCTTGACATTTCCAACCGCCCAATAGCGTTTCTCAAATGTGTAACCGCGTCATTAGCGTGCTTCAGTCTCTCCTCACAATCCTCCCTATCTCCTGCTGCGTAGAACTTCATGGTAGCGACCTGGGCTAATACCTGTTCGCGAAATGCAAGAACCCTATTCATCACTTCTTGTGGCAAACGGGAAAACCTGCCAAGATCAATCAGATCAACTGCCCGTTGATACTGGATCAAAGCAGCGTAGGCCGCATCGCTAGCGAATTGCGGATTGTCCAACCCAAATCCGTTCCAGATGCGAGTTCCCTCAATATAGTGCCGGTTCGAGGCATCCAGGATTTCGTGAAGTTCATCAAGTATCTGAGCATCGAGTATAGTCATCTTTGGAGGTTTCCTTCAGGCCGGCGGTTATGGCAGCAATACGCGCGGGGGTGGTCATTTTGATTAGGTCATTGGCAGGACCTTCAACATGCCAGCTGACTACCTTATCCCCGTTATGAACTTGCAGGTCAAACGTAACACTCGGAGTGAGGTCTGTTGTTCGTCCTTCACTGAACCTCAGCTTCATCAGGTTAAGAAAAAAGTCGAGAATCTGAGCGATATTTGCAAAGCCATCTAATTGCTGCAAGCTTATGAGACTAACCACAATTGTTCCCAAGTCAACATGAGCGTGACGCTCTTCGACATAATGCTTGGGGACATCTCTTCGAACAGCTACCACGTTTGTGACTCCCTCACTTGACAAATCCTTCGAGAGGAAGGCAATGTGGTTTGTCAGTTGTTGGATGGGTTCATCCAGATCGAGAGGCGTAACGGGACCAGGAATTAGCAGAATCGGGAAATCCAACAGTTCGTTCACTTCTGTGCCACTATACCCTCTCAAAAAAAGGTCCCTTCTTATTTCATCCAAATGCAATGAGCGAAAATCGTTCATCTCGAACCTCAGACTCCAGACACCTGGTTGTGCCAGTGCTTGTCAGCGTACTGCACTTCTTGTAGACCAGACTATCAGCGATGGCTAAGCCTACGAAACAGGTAACGGCCCTAGACACAGTGAGAGAAAGTGAGGTTCTCCCAATCATGCCATTGTGATCATAACTGCAAGCATGTTGATTGACCACAGAACAGGTTGTCGCTCTGTCTTACGTGTCCTCAAACCCAAAGCCCTCGAACCTCAGCGTCCGCGCATTCTCAGTCACCGTCCGCACCACATTCTCCGGCGCGCCATCAGGCAGGTAGGCCTGGATTTCCAGCGTGACCTGCACCTCCGCTCCCACCAGGCTTTGCAGATGCTGGACGACGGCCTCGTGGACAGCGCCGGCCTGGGATGACAGTCGTAATGTGTCCAGCTTGACCGAACCGTGGAAACGGCGATGCCTAACGACAGGTGGCTGAGGATCGGGCGGCGGTGGTGTTTCTCCACCAGGCGGCGGCGTCCTCACGGTCGTACCTGTGCCCTCACCTCCCGGCGGTGGCGTGCGTTTCTCCTGCTCCTGACGGTCGGCGTCGATCTGGCGCTGGGCGGCCGCCGGTTTGACCAGCAGGCTCTGGCCGTCCAGCAGCACGCTGGTGTTCTCTCCCGCCCGCAGCCCCAGGTAGCGTTGGCGGCTGTCGTCCCAGCCGGCCGCGTAAGCGAAGTTCTCGTGCCAGGTAATCTGACCGACGCCGTTCTGCACCGCTCCCAGCAGCACGTCTTGGGCGCACAGGCGGGGCAGGTAGGGGTAGCGGGCAAAGTACTCCCACAATTGGCGCAGGAGGACGCGCTCGGCGCCCTGCCACAGGTTGTAGCGATCCATCGCCATGCGCAGCGGCACGCCGCCGAACTCGGTGCTCAGCCAGTCCTCGTTCTTGAGCTTGCGGCTGGCCTGCACCGCCAGGCTGTCCTGCCCCGCCAGCTTGGCCTCGTCGATGTTGAGCGTTTGCGGGTCTTGGGGATCCTCTTGGTGCGGCGAGAGCAACCAGACGTAGGCCTCCTTGATGCGAGCGTTGACCGTCTGGTCGGCCTGCTCGTGCTTGGTCTTGGCCTGGTTGCGCTGGAAGGTATCCAGGTTCAGGGTGTCCTTCTCGTCGTCGATGGACTTCCACGCCAGGTAATGGCGGATGGCGTCTTCTAGCTCCGGCAGCCGGTTACTGTCCGGGGCCAAGAAGACCACCATGTTCTGATACAGCCGCGGCGCACTGCCGCGCCAGGCCAGGATGCTCCTAGCTTCGGACAGTGCTTTGCTGGCGGGATCGCGCCGTGTGTGCGGGTAGCCCGGTCCCAAGATCACCAGACGCGTCGTCATCTCGTCAGGGACGTCGCCGCTGGAGTCAGGCGCGGCATGGACGGCGCTGAACTCTCCACGCTGGCGGTCTGCGCGCAGCCGACGCTTGAGTTCCGGCCAGATGTGATCTTCGCGATCCATCTGCGCGGCGCGGTCCTGGGCCAGGCGACCGACGCTGGGCTGGGTGTTGTACCAGTAGCGGCTGCGATCCACGTAGAGGTGGGTGGCGTTGTCGGTCAGGCGGCGCAGCGCATCGCCGAAGGCGGCCACGTTCTCGCCCGGCTGCGCACAGCCCAGGCGAATGCTCCGGTCGTCGATGCCGGGGTTGCTGGCCTTGGCAGTGGGGGCCGATCCCAGGTAGATGGTGCGCGCCACGCGGCGGCTGGCCGAGAAGCGACCCAGGGTCGGGTTGTCGCGATCCAGCTTGAGGGGCAGGCTGGCCGGGCCGTCCACGTCCCGCTCGATCACGGGTACCCAGTTGTCGTCCAGGTAGCGGGTCAGTTCGGCTTGGACGTTGGCGTCGTCGATGGGCACGGTGGCCGGCAGGATCAGCAGATTGCTGTCGCCGCGCTCCCACAGGGCGTGGATCACCGCGGCCATCAGGCGCAGTACGCCTCTCGTGCGCTGAAACTTCTCCAGGCTGGACCACTCGCTATACAGCCGGTCGAACAACTCCGGGTGGATGGGATAGGCCGCCTGCATCCTCCGCTCGTACGCGCCCTCGCGCGTCTCGGCCGGGAAGTCCTGCGGCTGTTCGCGGTACATGCGGGCAAAGCTGCCCACCACCAGGTCGCGCGCGGCGAACTTGCTGGTGTCGGTCAGCGGCTGGAACAGGCGGCGGCGCACGATCTCGAAGCCCTCTTCAGCGCTGGCCGGCCGCCAGGGCGACTCCAGCCGGCCGATAGCGTTCTTGAGCCGGTCCAGCGCGACCTTGCCGCGCTCGCCGCCCATCTCGATCTCGCTGGCGGGCATGGAGACCACCAACAGGCAGCGATCGGCAGCTTTGGCGGCCTCGGTCAGGGTCTGGGCAAAGGTGAAGTGGGTGTCGAAGCAGCCGCCCGGCAGATCGGCCCGGTCGTGCAACTGGCGGGCGTAGGCCACCCACTCGTCGACCAGGAGGAGGCAAGGGGCGTAGCGGTTGAACAGCAGACGCAGTGGGTCGCCAGGGTTGGTGGCGTTGCGGTCGTCGTCGGCCAGCAGGGCATAGGCCTCGGCCCCGCCCAACTGCCAGGCCAGTTCGCCCCACAGCGTGTGGACCACCGTGCCGTCCGGCTTGCGGCTGGGCTGGCCGGGCGAAATCTTGTTGCCCACCAGCACGGCCCGGTGAACGGTCGGCGGCGGCGCGGCGCCGGCCTCGCGCACCAGCGGCTCGACGCCGGCGAGACGGCCTACGGGAGCGCCAGAAAACAGGTGGAACAGGGCCAGCATGGAGTGGGTCTTGCCGCCGCCGAAGTTGGTCTGTAGCTCGATCACGGGGTCGGCGTTCTGGCCGTCCAGGCGGCGCAGCGCGTTGACCAGCAGCCGGCGCAGGCCATCGGTGATGAAAGTGCGCTCGAAGAACTGGAGCGGGTCGCGGTACTCGCCGGCGCCTTCGCCCATGTAGACCTGCCACAGGTCGGCCGCAAACTCGGCCTGCAGGTAGCGGCCCGAGGCCACGTCGGGATGGGGCGTCACCACCTCGCGCCAGGGGAGGAGGCTGCCGCTGGGCCGGCCCTCGGTGGGCGCGATGGCAGCTTTGCGGCGCTCGTGGCGGGCCTGCTCCTCGAATTTGAGGCGCAGCAGCTCCTGCTTTTGGCGCTCGACCTCTTGGGCTTCGGGCGCTGAGATCGCGGTCAAAAGGCGGGCGATGCTGTCCAGGGCGCGGTAGGCGTCGTCGGTGGTGAACGGAGCCTGATGCGCCCAAGTGTTGCGCGCCTCGCGTAGTTCACTGACGATGGCGCGCTCGGCGAAGCCTAAGGTCTCCTTGAAGACGCTATTCCACTGGTCCCACATGATGACTAGCAGCGCCTGGGCGTCCAGAAACGGGTCGCTGTCGGCCCAGCCCTCGTCCTTGTGCAGGCTGTAAGCGGCCTGCTTCAGCCAGGCTGAACGATACTCCGCCTCCATCTCGCGCTGGACGTAGGGGCGAAGACCCTGCTGCAGTAGCTCAAGCGCCTTGCCGACGCGGTCACGATTGGTTAGCGCCATTGATTACTCCGATTCATCAGGCTATGGTCAGAGAATGACTGAATTCCAGTCTGCGTAGGATCACCCATGAATTGCACCCGCAATGCCGTCAATGATCTGACGCTGCAATATCATAAACAGTATGGCGATAGGTAGAAGTGAGATAGTAGCAGCTGCACAAATAAGCGTCCATTGAGTGTGGTGCTGCCCGACAAAGGCATACATACCAACTGCTAACGTTCGCAGATCTGGCCGGCCAAGGGTGAAAACCAAGGGAATGAAGAAGCTATTCCAGTGCTCGATGAACTCGAATAGAGCGACAGTTGCGATCATTGGCCGAGCAAAAGGTATGGCGACTCTCCCATAGATCTGTGGAAGGTTTGCGCCGTCAAGAAGAGCAGCCTCTTCCAGTTCCTTGGGTAAGGTCAAGAAGTAGCCTGCAAAAAGAAAGGTATTGAAAACCATGCTGGTTCCAGTGCTGACCAAGATTACCGCCCAAAGTGTATTCAAGAGCCCTAAGTCTTTGATCAGTTCAAAAATAGGTACGATTGTGTATCCCCTGGGAAGGAAGATCGTCACCAGGAGGCAACCTACAACGAGTCTGCGACCAGGAAACTCGTGACGAGCAATAACATAGCCAGCCATGGACGTAAAGAGCAGGACTAGCAGAGTGGTCACAACGGCAACAACTACGGTGTTGCGGAAGTAGATATCGAAGCCGACAGTGTTCCACACGCTTAGGAAGTTCTGCCAGTTCGGGTTGTCGACGACTAGCCGAAGGCCTTGCTCGTAGAATTCACCAGGCTTTTTGAAGGATCCGGATACCATCCAGAGAAACGGATAGGTGTAAAGGAAGGCCACAATAGATAGTACGGCATAGAGAACAAACCTCGAAATCCTGACTGGTTTTGAATACGGAAGCATTGAAGCACGCTCCTTCACTCATTTCTGCGCACGGATTCTGCGGATCATTCCTACTTCAAGCACGGTCACTGCACCAATCAACAGACTCACCAGGAAGGCCGCTGCTGATGCCCGTCCGACGTTTGGATCAGCCAAGTCCGTTGCAAAAGTGTATCGATACACATATGTGCTGACTACATCCGTGGCAAAATACGGGCCACCTTTGGTCATCACTTGCACAATGTCGAAGACCCTCAGACTACTTAGCGCGACCAGCAACGCAACCACAACGCCAACAGGCAGGATTTGAGGAACAGTGACGTGGCGGAAGCTGGCCCAAATGCCTGCACCATCAACTTTCGCCGCATCATATAACTGTTTATCAATCGACTGTAGGGCGGCCAGGAAGTAGATGATCGGGTATCCCAGTCCGATCCATATCCCTGTACCAATGAGGATAGGCATGGCGGTTCTCGCATCACCCAGCCAATCAAATGGCCTCGTCAAGAGACCGAAATTGAGTACGAGCTGGTTGACGCCCCGATTGGCTGTCGTTACCAGGAGAGTGATGATGATGCCTACTATTGCTGATGAAGTGACTATGGGAGCAATGAAGGCTGCACGGTACACGTATCTGGCTCGGAGCCAAGGTCGGTCAAGGATAACGGCCATCACTAAAGCGATCGCAAGTTGAATGGGAACGAGCACCAACGTATAGATCAGAGTGTTCTTGAATGCATTCCAAAACCAGGGATCCCTGAATGTATCAAAGAAGTTGGTGATGCCGACGTAACGCCTTGGTTCACCGATGCCATTCCAGTCGTACAGCGTGTAGCGAAAGGATCCAAAGACCGGATACAATGTAAACAAAACAAAGAGCAACAACATCGGCGCAATAAACACATACACCCAGAGATTCCGTCGGATTCTCGCTGTGGCAGCAGATATCATTGTGACTCCACTGGAAGTGACCAGGCGGCAGAAGCATTCCAGCCGCCTAGTCACTTTCCATACTCTCTCGACGATCCAGGTCTAGTTAGGATCTGGCTTCATCATCACGCCGATGTTCCGGCCCTGCACGGTGGGTGAAGTCTCCTCATGGACCTTCTGGCACCGTTATGTAGTTTTCCATGGGGTTCCAATCCGGAAAGACGAAGTCCTCAATGCTGACATCAGCGCCTTCGCTTTGAGCTTTCTCGATGGCTGCATCAAAAGCGGCTTGCTTCCTCGCATCGAGGTCTAGTAACGCATTTTCCCAGTCCTTGATCTGCCCGGTATAAATCCCCACCAAGACATCGCCGGTATCCGGAATCACAGGACCCGGTATCACTGCGGTCGTCTCAGGATTGCGAACTGTAGGTGATGGTAACGAAACAAGGTACTGGAACAAGGCATCGTAGGCTTGGCGCTGGATTGGATCAGTCATTAGGTCGGCAGTGTTTAGGTCGGGGTATACAGAGTAATCCAATGCCTTGGAGACCATGCGCTCATGAAATCCACGTGAAGATATCCAATCCAGCCACAGCCAGGCTTCATCAGGATACTGGGTCGTTGCCGACATGTAGTACTGCCCACTGCCCGGTGTGTACGGTAACCCCCCTTGGCGTCCTTCGTCTGGAATCGGAAGCGGAATAATGCGGTAGTTTTTCAGCTCGGGAAAGTCCCGTTCCAGATTACTCGCTGTCCAAGAACCACTCAAAAACATCGCGTACTGACCTTGACCAAACCCAGTGTATAAATTACTGTCATCCAGTGTGCTTTCATAGGGATAGACACTTCCGTCAGCCTTCATGCCAAGCAGGAGCTCGATTACGCGGGAAAAAGCAGGGTCGGTGCCAAAATTGTAGGCACCAGTTCGATAGTCAAATTCGTAAGTACCTGAAGCTCCCGCAAGGTCCGCCAGATCGAACCACCAACTCATCTGGCGAGGATCTTTGATGCCGATTCCGATGCCATAGTAGGCTCCGTTGCCCGTTTCAGTGATCTTCTTTGCCATTGACCTCAGATCATCCCAGGTCTCAGGTACCGTGATGTTGCCCTCTGCATCAGTCAGGCCAGCGGCCCGGAACATGTCCTCGTTCACGTAGATTACTCGATCTAACTTGAGCGCCGTTACGGGAAACGCGTAGGTTCTTCCATCCCAGACGTTCTTGGTCTCAACAAACGAAGCCTCAGGAAACTTCGCCAGCCACTCTGGCGTTAACCAAGGATCGATTGACTGAGCCCACCCGTTCTCGAAAACCTGGCTGAATGTGTGGCGCCTTAGGAATGTGTCCGGCGCGCTACCTGACTCGAAAGCGAGCGCGAGCACTTCACGATAGGCGCTTTGGTCAGGAAAATGGGACACTTCTACGACAACATCTGGATGTGCGGCGTGAAATCTCTGGGCTTCCTCCTCAAAGAAATCGCCCCACGCGCCGCCAAACCACTCCCAAAAAGTGATTCTCACTGGTTCCTGGCCCGTGGCGCTCTCAGTAGAAACGACAGCTGCAGATTCTGTGGTCTCCCCTTGTGGAGAAGGGGGAGCTGACGCGGGCGGGGCAACGCAGCCTGCTAGCGCTGCCAGAAAGGCTGACACGAGCACGATGGAAATGAGCTTGATCTTCACGGTTCAACTCTCCTGTTTGCTGATGGGTTAGTTGGCGACTGGACGGCTGCGCTTGTAGCGCACCTTATCTCCTGCGTCAACCATGATGTGGGGCATCCACATGTCGACGAGCCGGAAAACTCAATGCTTAGAATCAATATGTCATATCTACCTCCTGTCCGCTAGTGGATTTGATGCTGAACATCTCGGATGCGATTGTTTAAGTCGCGAATTGTCTCCTCGATATCAGCGATCTTCGCATGTTTTTCGCGGATCCAATCTGCGCAGTTCTCAGCAAAGTCGCGGTTCCGAGCTGTGGAACGCTTATACTCCAAATCGCTGATTTGGTCCTCCAGGCTTCGGATAACTTGCTCGAGCCGATCAACCTTGCTTGACCATCGTTCAATATGCTCCTGTTGCCGCCTGACCCATTCCTGATGCTTTCTCTCTCTCTCAGCTTGACGTTCGAGATACTCTTCATGTCTTCTGGCCTGCTCACGACGATACTCATCAATGTTCTCTTGAGCTTGTTCCCAGATTTCGGTGAATTCGCTGCGTATCTCTTCGCTTTGATCCTTGCGCAAATAAAGGCCCTTACAACTGTGTTGCGCAGCTTTGATCTCCTTGAGGGCTGCGAATGGGTCGTCACGACCCAGAGCACGGCGTGCTTCTTGGATCGCTTGACGCGCCTCTTTATAGGCCCAGTCCTGAAGCTGCTCGATTCGAAAGCCAAGCGTGCGTTTTCCGTCGTGAAACTGATCCCAGCACAATTTCGCGTCGTTTCTCAACAACTCGCCCGCGTGCTCACGGAGCCAATCGTGAGCCTCGTTGAAGGCATCTCTCGCTCTCTGAACATCGTCACGATCAGCAGCTACTTCCGCCGATGTAGTGGCGACCCTTATAAGACGAAGCGCCACCTCTTTGACCTCCGCAGACCTGTAACGACGATTCTCCTGCTCACTATCGCTGGCTCGGCGTACTTCATCGCAGGTTTGATTGAAATCTGACCATAGCTCTTCCCTTACTTCCCACTTCAAAGGCTTAAGCGCCTTGAACAACTCAGAGATTTGCTTGGCATGAGCAAAGAAACCAGCATAATCGCGTCCAGACATCAAGGATGGACCGTAATCCGACTTCAGACGGTTGATCTCGTGTCTCAAGGTAGCAGCATTCTCGGCTGCTGCTGTTGCCCATTCCTCCTTGCTCGTTGACTGATGTGCCATGGTGATCTCTCGTCATGCGTCTAGTTCGTGACGACCGGAATGGTCGCTACCGGCACTGTTGTTTGCACAAGCTCCGCAAAAAGCCAGGCTGTTGTCTCCGCAGAGGTTTGGACCAGGATCCAATCGCCGTTGGCGTTGCGCCCATTGATCACGAAGATGTCGCTGCGGGTAGCCTTTCCAGCCACCGGACGATCAGTACCTGGTCCCTGGCGGATGTTAGCGGTGTCAACCACCACCGCTGCCCAGGGCGCGACATCCGTGCCGCCGGCCCAGAAACCCGCTTGCGCCTCCCATGCCTCACGGGCCGCCTGCTGTAGTCGCGATGCAGCGCTTTCATCTTCCAGCGTAGGATCAGGTAGCGCGTAGCCCATTTCGACAAGCTGCAGATTGGCCAACGTTCCAGCGGCCAGCCAGATTTGGGCTTCGACGTCTGCGCCTGCTGGGACGGGATTTGTCGTTTCGAGCCAAACCGACTGGTTGTGAAGGAGATCGCGGTTTGCCTGCGCGGCGGCAGCGGCGCCCGGGGTGTCACCTGTCGGAATGAGCAGGCCAGCATAGCGAACGGTGGCCGTGCCATCGACAAGCTCCACCCGGATTGCGCGACCGTCAGTGACGCTCATCACTTTGGCGCTCTGGGCAGTCGCCGGGACGCCAGCGGGTACGGTTAGCGTTGGCTGTGGCGTTGGTGAGTCCGAACGCGTAGCTTCCACCATAGGAGTGGCTGTGTTCGTAGCTACTACCATCTCCTCGTTTTGCGAACTGTTCGACGTCTTATCGAACATGGCAGCTAGACCTGCTCTTCCCTGAGCGATTACGTCGGCCATGCGGCTGGTCCAACCGGCCACCGGGAGAATGACCGGGAGAATGACCACTGCCACCAGAAGCAGACCAGTCACCGGCAAGATCCAAAAGCGCTTGGTTTTGAAGACGATGACGCCAAGCACTGAAAGCACTGCGGCCATCGCTGCGCTCATGATGATCGTGACATTATCGTTAATATAGCCGAACGAGAGCATGGAGGATCCAATCAGAATTGGCATGAGCAAGATCATTGCGATTCCAACAACGCCACCGGTCACAGCTCCGCCACCGAAAAGAGTCAAGCATCCATCGTCCTGGCTCTTGCTTGGCCGCACGACACTAATCGGAAAGCCAAAGATGACTGCCCCAGAAATAGCGCCCAAGATCAAGGTGATCGAACCATCCGATAGTCCCGGACTGATCCAGAAGAATGTCTGCACCCATCCCCATATAGCTCCCAGCAAGCCCCCTCCAATCATGGCTTTGACGACCGAGCTAGCCGTCAGCGGTGGATGTTCCTTGGCCTTCGGATCGATCTGATGCAAAGCATCCTTGAGTGCAACCTTGACCGAGGCATCCTGCTCGACCTTGAGCTGCCGCCGCAACGGTCGCTTGGCGCGCTTGTCGCCGAGCTGGCCAAGAGCCTTGGCGGCCTCGCGACGCACCTCCTTGGAGCTATGGCTAAGTGAAGCTTTGAGGAAGGGCAGCGCCTGAGCCTTCTGGATTTCCACCAGTGCAGCCAACACGTCAAGCTGCACGTTCACGTCGTTCGTCTTTGCGAACAACTCGTTAAGCGCAACGACTGCGCGAGTCTTGTCGGGTCGAGCGTAAAGCTGTTTCAACACGAACGAGCGCGTCGTTGAGGATGCTGTCTCCAACGATTCGACCAGAAACGCGGCGGGAAGATCCCCGACAGTTTTGTCGTCAGGGAAGCGTTGGCCCATGGCGTCCAGGAAGGCCAGCGCTGCCTTTACCTCGTCGTTCTGACGATAGCCGCGTGCAATCTCCATGTAGGCGTCCATCCGTCCAAGGCTCGACGGCAGACAAGACATCGCCAATGGCTCGACCAGATCGGACCTTTTCCGCTTCGCCAGAACGGCGACGAACCTGGACAGAAACCCTGCGCCTGTCTGAGAAGCAGCCAGCTCTTGCTTGATGTAACCGAGCACATCGGTATCGCGCTGTCCATCCAGAAGCGCCTCTACCACGGCCTGTTTGGGTGGGAACTCAGCGGGAGCTTGCTTGGCGGCAGGCAACAGATGATGGTTCAGCAGATCGTCGAGCCTCCCACTCTTGCGATAGCTGACAGCCAACCGCTCGCGCAGCGCGCTATTGCCCGGACTTGTTTGCAGGTCTTGTTCCAGGAGAGGAATCAAGTCGCCCCATCGCGCCTCTTGCTCGAGCACGGTCTCCAGCTTCTGTCGCCGGCGAGGATCCGAAGGATTAGCCTGCATCTGGCCTTGCAGAAACAGGATCAGGGCATCGGTCTTCTTAGCGCGTTCCAGCGCTTGAAGCATCAAGTCAGCCGCCCATGGCTCCGGTCTGGGCGCAGCCATGTCCTGCTGCAACTGGCCAATTGCCTCATCGTAACGCCCCATCTGCACCAAGAGCTCGGCTATCCTGCGCCGGAGCGCGGCGTCCCCCGGCGCGCTGGCCAGGTCCTGCTTGAGCAATGCCAGAAGATCGTCGCGCTTTCCCAGATGTTCATACACCGAGGCAAGCAACTGCCTGGCCCGGCGATCATTGGGCGCGTTCTGGACATCCTCCAACGCCAGGGGCAGCAGATCGTTCCACCTCTGGTACTGGGTCAGCACTGCAATCAACTGCACGCGCGCCGCCGAACTGCGCGTGCGCTGCCAATTGGCGCGTGCTGCTGCGATCGATGCCTCCATAGCCCGACGAGCAGCAGCTTCCTCCACCCGTGCCCTGAATTGAGCGCCCGAATGGTCATAGTCATCCAATAGATGGGCGATGTCGTTGACCTGTTGTGGTAAGAGATCAGTCTGCTTGCGCAAGAAATCCAAGGTCTTGCGTAGATCGCTCTGCGCTGCTGCCAACAGGTTGCGAGCTTCGATGAGTTCGCGCTCGAAACCTGGTTTTTGACTGATCAGATTCCAGTAGTCGTCAGGAGCGTAGTGGCGCATGTTCCGCAGGGCGTCGTAGTCATCGAAAAACGTCATCCGGTCTTCTGCCAGCATGACCGATCCCCCATGGACCTCTATGCTGTGACGCAGGTTTTTGGCACTTTCTATTGCCAGGTCGACTTCACCCATGTTTCATCTCCTGATCATTGCGGCGATCATCGAGTGTTGTGCTCACCATCGCAGCATCTCCTGAACTGGCCCACTGCGCCTCGCCTCCTCAGCCAGCTTCACCAACTCCGGCCACGCCACCACCAGCCCGTTGTACGGCAGCGCCTCCGAGGCCCAACCCTTGCGCTCACACAGGGTATAGAGGCGATAGGCCAGGTCGCGCGCGACTTCGCCCAGGCCGCCGACTTGCGCCAACAGGGCGGCCGCGGCCTGCTCGCCCTGCGTGTCCAGAGTGCGGATCAGGTGCTGGGCGACTTCCCAGACAGTGACGCGCTTGTCGCTGGCCGGATCCCAGGTGGGGTTCAACTCCTCGCGGCGCAGCAGGCGCACCTTGCCGGCGCGCGCATGAAGGAAGCCCGCCTCGACCATGCCCTGGACGCTGGTGTTCTTAGCGCGGGAGAGGGTATCGGCGTCGCCGAACGCGCCTTCCTCGAAGGTGTGCTGTTCGAACCAGGCCAGCGCCCAGCGGGTGTCGGCGTCGTATTCACCCTCTTGCTCAGCCAGGTATTCGTCCAGCGCCTGGTTGATCAGGGCCAGCGCCGCACGCACGCGCATTGAGGAGCCGTCGGACTCGACGACGCGACTGTAGCGGGAGTAGATGGCCATGCCGGGACCGATGCTGGCCTGGGCCAGGTCCACCGGTGCGATGTTGCCCTGTTGCAGGTGCTTGAGCGCGGCCGGCAGCTCACGCTTGAGCGCGGCCAGGAACTCGCGACGCGTGGCCAACGGCGCCTGCTCAACCTTGGGCCGGCAGACCAGGACGACGGATGAGGCGAGGGCATTGGTGCCGATGCCGATGCTGCGGGCGCTGCGCTCGGTGCGCATAGGCCAGGTGCCGGTGATCTGGAAGCCGGAGCGGATCAAGCCTTCGAGCATCGTCTCCCAGCCGGTGGAGACCGCCACACTGCTACCCGGCTCCTCATTCTCGTCATCGTCATCCGCCTCGGTCTGCTTGAAGGCATAGTAGACCGTTAGGGGATACGAAGGATGGGCGACCTCGCGCATGCGGCCAAACGCCGTGCGTAGGCCGGTCTCGAAGAATTCCTGCGCCCGTTGACGGTCACCATTGAAGCGATAAGGGGTTGCAACAAGCTCGGTGGATTTGGGAACGAGCAAGGTGCCGAACAGATCAGGATAGATGTCGCCCAACGCGCGTCGCAGCCAAACGTAAAAGAAGTCGCTCAGATCGGCATAACCGATGTTGTCGTAGTACGGTGGATCAGTCGAGACCACAAGCTGGCCTGAACCCGCCTTAACATTAGTCGCATCGTTTTGTGCGACCAATGTGACCGCGCCAACTCTCGGGACTTCCTCTATCGCTTTTGCGACCCATTCGTAAGTCTCATGCCATGCGCAATGGAAATTGGAGATCGGATTGGCTTCTGGAAAATCCCAAGTCATCGGAATGGCCTGTTTTGAAAAAGCGTGACCAACAGTTCCTCTTGGCATCCAGGTAGCTATTGTGTTCCAGTAGTCTGCTCCTTTGTTTAGTGCAAATGTCAGATACGTCGCCACTGCATCCCCATACGCCTGCGCCTTCTCCGTGGACAATCCAGCCGCCCGCGCATCCTGCTCCACTTGCGCCCGCGCCTCGCTCACCAGATCGTTGAAGGTGGTCAACGCGACCAGTTGGCGGGAGGTGAAGAGATCGGCGAAGGTGGTCATACCGTAAATGGGCGTCTTGAAGTCCCGCGGATTGTGTGGCAGTGGGTTGTCGGGTTTCCATGTAGGTTGAGCAGACCGAGCAATCGTCACATGATCATCATCAGGTGGCAGGTAAATGCGCCCGTTGTGGCCCTCGGCCACAATAGCCATCAACTGTACGCTCATGCGGCCGGCCTTGCCCTCGGCGCGCACGTGGTCGAAAGGTACCGGCGTGTTGCAGCAGATGCAGGTTGTTCCCTTGCGATTGACCGTGCCATCTCTCGGCTTGCCCGCGCCCGTTCGCACCTCGAAGCGTACCTGGGGCGTTTTCTGCGTGCGGTCGATGATCGGCTCGACCCAGGCTTGCTTGCCCTTCTTGGTGGATAGGGCAAAGGACCGCACCAGCGGCATCTGCGCGCCGCAGGCCGGGTTGGGACAGACGACGGTGCGCGCCCACAGCCAGGCGATCACGGTCTTACCGTCCGCTTTTGGGTACAGATGGCCGATGCGCTGCTCGGCTTCGTGGCGCATCCACTGGCCATAGTGGCGCACATCTTCAGCCAAGCCCTCCGCGCCTTTCCACTCTTGAGCAATCAGTCGCTTTTCCTGATCAGGATGCACCGGCGGCTGGCCCGCGAACTTGGGTGGTATCTCAATCAGCGCCTTGTTGATTAGCACGGCGACGGGGTTGAGGTCGCTGGCGTGCGCTTCCAATCCCAGGCGCTGCGCCTCCAGCGGGATCGACCCGCCGCCGGCGAAGGGGTCCAGCAAGGGCGGCGGCTGGCCGTTGGGGGCGTACTTGCGAATTTCGGCCCGGGCTTGTTCCAGCAGCGGCTCGTTGTTGACGTTCTCCCATCTGACAAATTCGCGGATGATGTCGAACAGGCGCTCGCGCTCGGCTCTTTGGGCTTCCTCGGTGGGGAACAGCTCAGGATGGCTGCCGGGATCGTCCACCATCTGGGCGAAGATCACGGCCCGGCAGGCAGCCAGCGGTCGCCGCGCCCACCACAGGTGCAGCGTGCTGGGATGGCCGTGGCGGATCGACTTCTCTCGCGCGGCCTCGCGGTTGATGGTCTCTAGGGGCAGGGCGACTTCGATCAGTTTCTTGGGCGGTGTCATCGGCGTATTGTTTGTTTCTTGTGTCATGTCCTACGCTAAGGGTCGACAGGGTCGGGCTTGGTTATTTCGTTAGGATCGGGTTTGGCCGGAACCCCCTGGGCGCGTAGCGAGTAAACTCGTCGTCAGCTCCCAGCCACTTCTTTTCCCCAGTCCCATGCGCCGCATACCGCACAGTAAACACGCTCGTCAATTACACTACCATCGGCTCTTCTTTTCACCTCTTTCACCTCCCAGTCATGCGGCTCCCAGTTCGTTTTCTTTGCGTTGCACCGTGAGCACACGTAGAATAGCTGGTGAGCTAATCGGTGAGTGCTCGGATCAACACCTCTAAACGCGTATTGGAACTTGAAAGAGTGGGTTTCTGTGACGTCTGCCGACTCACATCGGCTACATATTCGGCTTGCCTTACAAGGCTCTCCGGGTTGGTAGGTCCACTCTCCCCAATCGTGTTGTTCTCCCATGCGCTCTGTTGCTGAGCAGGAAAGGCACGCTCGTTGCTGCGTGCAAGCACGCTCCTCTACATACTCAGGTGGACCCCAAACGTGTACCGTGCGTTCTTCCTGATTTGCACACTTTTCGCACGTTCTGCTTTGCTTGCATCGATCACTCTCAGTGTGACTCCACTCACTCCAGACATGCTGGGGAGTGGTTCGCTCGACAAAGTCGCAACGGCGACAGGACCTGCTGGCGTTACAGCGCTCAGACCCGGACTGATATTGCCAGTCGCCAAGGTCGTGTCCTCTCAGTTTGCAGATAATGGACATGCTTCGTTCTCCTTGTTGACCATCGATGGGTTTGATGCAACGACTGTTGAGCAACCTGTTAGTGGGGTGCCGCTCCAAGCGCCCGCAGCCGTTGCAGGTCATAATTGACGCTCACGGCGTCAAAATCGGGTTCTTTTTGGAAAGGCCTGCGCAGATAGCGCACTTGGCAGCCGACCGCGGTCACATAAAGCTCCCGGTCGTCGCGCAACAGGCCGGCCTGTACGTCGGCTGGCAATTCCTCCACTGGCGGCACCTCGACCAGCGCCAACAGCCAGTCATCAGGCTTGTTAAGCGCGCACAGGATTTCATTGCGCGTCAACGTCACCGTGTCCGCACCGCGAATGCGCCCCTTGACTTCGATGAAGCGCAGGCGCCTAGGATCATTGCCAGCGTGCTCGGCCTGGCGATCCCCACTCTCGACGTCGTAGCCCAGGTTGTCCCGGCCCACATCCTTGGGATCGTAGCCAAGCTCGCGCTCGACCTGCATCACCGCGGCCATGGCGGCCAGTTCAACGCGCTTGGTCTCGCGGGCAAACAGGCTGGGCGGGCTGCTACGCTGGCCGGCCAGGCGATCCAGCAGTCCCTGCGGCACGATCAACGCGCCGCCGATCACCGTGGGCGGCAAGGCGGCCAGTTGGCGCTCTTGCTGGAGCTCGGCCATACGTTTGGTCAGCCGGGCCTGCAATTCGTCGGCGCGCTGTCGGGCCTTGGCCGAGTTGATGCGGGCGTTGGTGCGGCCTGCTCGCTCTTGTATTGCTAACTCCATGGCCCGGTGATCCCAATGGGCGATCTCCTTGGTCAGACGTTCCTTGACCGCTGCGGTTGTCTTGTCGATCAACGGCTCACGGATGCTGCGCACCTCGCGCAGGTGGCGGGGAACGACCGCGCTGATGGCGTAGCTGACTGCCTGGCTCTCCATCGTCCGGTCAGCCAGCAGCGGCTCGACTACCGGCGCAAGCAGGGCTTGTTCGTCCGCAGCGAGCGGCTCGTAGTCCAGATAGGGCGCTGCGCCGGCATCGCGGAACTCACCGGTGGACAGGTTCATCTCCACGAACTGCAGGCGCTTGGACACGGTGCGCCGCTGGCCGCCTTCCACCACACGCGCGTCCTGGATGCTGTGCTCCAGGTAGAACAACGCCCGCACCTCCTCGCCGGCGCTGGCCTTGTCCTTCAGGATCGCGCCCTGCTTCATCAGCCCGCGGTAGCGCTCCAAAACCAAGTCAATGACGGCGTCCAGCAGCGGGTGGCCGGGACAGAGGAAGGCGGCCGGCGAGGGCTTGCCTGCCACGTTGATCAGTTCCTTGTCGAAGCAGGCGCGCTCGTAGCGCGGCATCACCGGCTCGCGTCTGCCGACAAGCCGGTCGCGCTGGCGGATCAGCGCCGGCACGTGGGTGATCTCGAAGCGCCCCGTCTCACGCTCGCGCAGGGTCCCGCCCAGGTGGTGGAAGGCGGCCTTGAAGAAGGATGCGATGTAGTGCGGTTGCAGCCGGCGCGCCTCCCAACGCTCCATGTCCTCACGGATGGCCCGCACCTGGCTGATGTCCATGGTGTCGGCGGCCAGAGCGTGTTCCTCGATCAAATCGGTCAGGCGCTGCGGGTCCAACGCGCCCTCCACCTGCTGCATCAGCCGCGCCCGCACCTCGGGCCGGTCGCCGTAGCGGATGGCCTCGATCATCAGCCGACGCAGTTCAGCCCCGGCGATGGCCTGGCCGATCACGTCGAACACCGCGCCGCCCAGCGTGGCGCGCTCCTTCTCCAGCTTGCGTAATAAGGTCTGGTAGACGTCACCCTCGCGCGTCTCGTCGGCCACCAGGTTCCACAAATGGCAGACCTCGGTCTGGCCGATGCGGTGGATGCGGCCAAAGCGCTGCTCCAGGCGGTTGGGGTTCCAGGGCAGGTCGTAGTTGATCATCAGGTGAGCGCGTTGCAGGTTGATGCCCTCGCCCGCGGCGTCGGTCGCCACCAACACCACCGTATCCTTGTCCTGGGTGAATGCCTCCTGCGCCTTGCGCCGTTCCTCGCGCAACATGCCGCCGTGGATGGTCACCACGGCCTCGGCCCGACCCAGCAGCGTGCGGATGTCTTCCGACAGATAGCTGAGCGTGTCGCGGTGTTCGGTAAAGATCACCAGCTTGCGCCGCCGTCCCCTGGGGTTGGCCGCGTCATGGCTGGTAGAATCGAACATCGCCTCCTGGTCTTGCAGCAGGCGCGACAGTTCCTCCCATTTGCGGTCGGTTCCGCTCGCGCGCACAGCCTGGGCCAGCCCTTCCAGACGCCTGAGCAGATCGATCTCCAGGCGAAGCTCGGCCACGGTGCGGGCTGCGCTCGCTTCGTCGACAACCTCCTCCTCCAGCGCCTCCAACTCCTCGGCCGGGATTTCGTCCAGGTAGTCGTCCAGCCCCTCGTCCTCGTCGCCGGGCAGGGGCTGGGCGAAGGACGGCGCAGCCAGGCCCGCCCCGCGCGCCAGCAATTCAGCCTCGCGCTGGCGGCGCTCCAGGCGCTCGCGCCGGCGCCTGAGCGACTGGTAGATGGCCTCCGGCGACGAGGCCAGCCGGCGCTGCAGGACGGTCAATGCGAAGCCCACTGTGCCCATGCGGCCGTTGCTGTGCAGGGCCTCAGCCCGGTTGAACTCCTCGCGCACGTAGGTGGTGACCTCGTGGTAAAGCCTGGCCTCCTGGTCGGAGAGCTTGTAAGGCACGGTGTAGGCCCGACGCTCCGGGAACAGCGGCCGGGCGTCGAACTTGACCAGCTTCTCCTTGACCATGCGCCGCATCATGTCAGAGACGTCGACCGTATGCACGCCATCGCGGAAGCGGCCCTCGAAGCGGTCGCCATCCAGCAGCGCCATGAACAGTTGGAAGTCCTCCTCCTTGCCGTTGTGCGGTGTGGCGGTCATCAGCAGGAAGTTGCGCGTCGCCTCGGCCAGCGCTTGGCCCAGGCGGTAGCGCTTGGTGTACTTGACCTCCCCGCCGAAGAAGGTGGCTGACATCTTGTGCGCCTCGTCGACCACGATCAGGTCCCAGTCCACCTGGGTGACCTTCTCGACCAAGTCCGGGTTACGCGCCAGCTTGTCCAGCCGGGCGATGACCAGCGGTATCTCGGTGAAGGCATTGCCGCTGCGCGCGGCCTCCAAGCGGTCGTTTGTCAGGATGTCGAAGGGTAGTTGAAAGCGGCGATCCAGTTCCTCTTGCCACTGCTCCACCAGGCTGCCTGGGCAGACGATCAGGCAGCGGGCCAGGTCGCCGCGCGCGATCAGTTCCTTGATGTACAGCCCCGCCATGATGGTCTTGCCCGCGCCGGGGTCATCGGCCAACAGGAAGCGCAGCGGCTGGCGGGGCAGCATCTTCTCGTAGACGGCGGTAATCTGGTGGGGGAGCGGCTGAACCTGCGAGGTGTGGACGGCCAGGTAAGGGTCGAACAGGTAGGCCAGGCGGATGCGCTGCGCTTCTGAGACGAGACGCAGCAGGCGGGCATCAGCGTCGAAGCGCCAGGGCTGGCCCTCGGCGGCGATCTCCAGACGCGCCTCGTCATCGCGGAAGAGCAGTTGGTTGCCCGGCCTTCCATCAAGATCCTTGAAGGTCAACTCGACGGCCGATGCGCCGTGCCACTGGACATCGACGATGGTGACCGATATGCCGGGTAGCAGGCCCTTCACCCTTGCGCCGCGCGTCAGTTCTTCAAGACGAGCCATCTAGCGGTCCTTGGTGGTTGGTCACAAGTCGGTGATGGGCTTGCACGACTTGCGTAAGATTCTGTCGGTGCAAGAGCGGGTCAAGCGGTATGAACGCCCGACTGTAGCGGGATAGAGGGGGGACCAAGTCCCGCCCGCAACTCCCGGACCCGATGGTGGAACTACGTGTGACATTGTACACGATTTTGGCGCAGGTGCCAATGATCTAGCTCATGTTTTTGGGATTTTGTTGGGAAAGAGGGGAAGCAGGCCCGGAACCGGGTTCCGGGGTTGGTTTGCCATCGCGCAGGGTTGGCTGTATCATGCCCTCACGGGCAGGCTGCGAGCGCGGGCGCTCCCGATGACATGAGAGGCTGGGTACTCAATGGTAATCTACTGCATCAGCAAGGGCCGCAAGCTATACCTGCGTCGTCTGGTTGCTCAGTTGCCGCTGTGGCACTCTGATCCAGCGATAGCTTTGCAGCTCGATGCAGTTCGGGCGCAGCAGGTGGTGAAAAAGCTGAGGCAGTCGCCCGCACTGAGCGGTGGTTACGAGATCGGCGCAGAATGACACAGGGCGCTTCGCACGAAGCGCCCTGTGTTTACTCGAACCAGTTATTGCCTCTGCCCAACGTTGGAGGATACTTCTCCACATACACCGGCGAGGCATCCGTCACCGCGGCCCAACAGTGATCAGGGGTTTGGCTCTGAATAGCCAGCGTGTCCACCAACACCAGCGGAGACTCCCCCGCCCGATACAAGCGAACGGTGTTGGCGCCGCCCTCGATGAAGCCCAAACCGTCCCACTGCTGATACCAGACCTTGTAACCCAAGGGCTGGGTGGTTCCCTCCAGCCACAGGCAGGTGGTGTTGACGCACAGCCGGTACAGTGACAGGTCCAGCGGCTCGCTGCTGGAGTTGAACAGCTCCACCGCGCTGTCGCCCGATATCTCCCCGTCAGGCACGTTGTCGGTCGTCACCGGATTGGAGCACACCTCGTTGATCACCAGTCCCTGCCGCAAGCTGGGCGGGTAGGGGGTGGGTGTGCGGGTTGGCCCGCCAGGCGTGGCCGTCGGTGTAGCCGTTCCCGGCGGTACGCTCACCGGCGTCGGCGTGCGCGTGGCTGTGGGTGTGGCCGTGGGCGGCGTGTTGCTGATCACATCCAGCTCCAGGTAGGGCCGGATGCCCAGGTTCTGGTTGGCGCTCCCGGCGAAGTAGGCAAAGCCCTCGCAGCGCCCCGTTGATGGGCTGGGCGTACACCACGGCTCGATCTTGAGCGCCAGCCCGCCCCCCGCCTGCACCGCGCCGCCCACGTCCAGCTCGATAGGGAGAGAAGCGGCGATGTCGTCAGCCGTGATCCGCACCGAGCCGAAGGACGCGCCCACATCGTCCACGCCATAGGCCCCGGGCGTGGCCCAGGGGACAGCTGCGCCGCCCACACCAGGATCGGGATTGATGCGATAGCGCCACGACGGCAACGCCCACTCCGCGACCACCGGCCGCAACACCAGGGTCATGGCGTCGGGCAGATAGCCGCCGGTCGGGGTCAGATACAGCGTGGCGCGGTTGAGCGTCGTGTTGGGCGGCAGGCTGAACGGCACCTCAACCAGCAGGCTGGCGACGGTGGTGTTGTAGACGGGTACGGGGTATGCCTGGTCGCTGTTGGCCCGCAGCGAATAGGTGGGCAGGGAGGCATAGATGGTATCGGGTCTGGTCAGCCAGATCAGGGCATCCTCCCAAGTGTGACTGGCGGGATCGACGCGCACGCGCCAGGGTGTGGCCGCCGGCGCAGGGGTGGCCGTCGCCGTCGGCGTGGCCGTGGGAGCCGCTGGCGTCCCGCCGTTAGCAGGCTGGAACTTGACGCTGTGGATGGTCTCGACGCCGTCGCCGCCGTCCCAGAGACGGAAGTCCCAGGCGGAGGCGCCGGATACAAAGCGGTCGGTCAGGTCCATGTTGGCCAGAACAAGCGTCCAGGTGCGCCACTGGCGCGTGTTGGTCTTGGCCCTGCTCTCCGTCTGCACCGCGCTGCCGTTGTGCCACTGAAACCTAATCTCGTCCGTGCCCACGTCCAGGTAGTCGATGGAGACGGTGGCGTTGACGCCTGTGCCGTAGCGATACCTGGGATCGACGTCCAGGTAGATGTAGGGCTGGCCGGCCGCGGTCTGGCGGGCATAGCGGTAGCGTGGATCGCAGGTCGCGCTGTAGACGCGGTCGTTGGGGCAGAGGCCGGGGGCATAGGTCGCGTCCAGGTTGTAGACCGCGACAGCCTGGCCATCGGTCGTCAGCGCGCTCAGGCCAGGACAGCTCGATCCCACGCGCGGCTCCTGGGCGGTGCTGGCGTAGAGGTAGAAGTCGAAGTTGTTGCACTTGGGCCACCAGTCCCACTCCGTCTCCCGCATCCAGGTAATCGCGTAGGGCGCGCTCTGCTCGTCCTTGCCGGCCAGGTCGCGCAGCGTCTGCATCATACCCTGCACGTAGGGATTCTCGGTCGTCAGGCGCGCGAGCGTCCCGCGCGGGTAGAGGCGCGCCTTGTAGACGTCGCCCTTGAGATCGAGGAAGGCTGCCATGTTCCAGTAGTCCTCCTCGGCGTGGTTGAGCGTCGTGCGGCTGCCCTCCCCCCACAGCGGTGGATCAGGATACTCGATGGCGAACATGGTCTGGTTCTCCCAGCGCAGCGGCGCGTCCACCATGCCCTTGCCTTGCGACCAGCAGGACGCACAGGCCACAGCCATGTCCTCCCAGTCCGGATGCCACTTGGCGTGCTGCAAGCCCAGCCCCTGGCCGGCCGCGTAGTCGTTCATGCGCTGGCGGTTGCCCTTGTCCAGGTAGAAGTTGGTGCCCTGGAAGCTCAGGTCGATCCCGGTGCCGGCGAACGCGTCCACCCAGATATCGATCATCTGCTCGACCGTCGCCTCCCACAAGTCTTGCGTCAGCCCCAGCTCCTGCAGACAGGCCCTGTCCTGGCCCGCGCCTGGGTTGAGCTCGCCGTAGACGCCGATGGGCAGCTCGATCCAGTCGATGTTGTTGGCAAGCGCAGGCGTGCTGTCGATGTGCGCGGCCAGCGCGTAAACAAAATCCTCGTAGGCTGACAGATACTGACTGCTCCAATACTTGGGCAGGCGGTGGCGCGGGTAGGTGCTGTCCAGCGGGCAGACCACGTAGGTCACGTTCTGGTCCTGCGGCCGCAGCATGTCGGCCGGCAGCCAGATGCGATCCTCCCGGTCGTCGCCGGCCCAGCACTGGCTACCGCCCACGCTGGCGCAGTGGTAGGGCGAGTAGTCCACCGTGTTGAAGCCCAGGCCGATGTGCAGGCCATACCCCGCGCGGTCGGCCACGTACTCGTCCAGCTCAGTCCAGTCGTAGGTGCCCCGTGTGGGTTCCAACAGATACCAGGGGATGACCTGGTGGCTGCCGTCCTGGTAGGGCGACGGCGCGCTACCGGCGACGTCGAAGAACTGGTACAGGCCGCCGTAGTCGAGCTGGGCGCCCGCGTACGGCGTGGCCGGTGCGCCGGGCGTGATCACCGCGCGCACAGGAAAGGTGTCGGGTTGTTCGGGCCTGAGCACACAGGCCGCCAGCGCCAGCAGCGCCAGCGCGGCGGCGGCCAGCGCTCGGATGAAGCAAGGTCTCATAGGTCTCCCTCCTCTAATGGGTCAAGGCCAGGATCAGCAGGTTGACCAGCAATAGCGCGATCAGCGCCAGATTGGCTGCCACCATCCAGAGGGGCAGCCGGACGACGCCCCGGCGCTCCAACTCCTGGCGGAGACGCTGGTTCTCCTTCAGGATCTGGCTCACCCGGCCGTTGAGCACCAGGGGCAGTTGATCCGGGTCGATACGGTAGCTCTTGACCACGGCCTCGTTGGCCGTCGTGACCGCCCGCTTGATATCCTCAGGCGCCATGCGCAGCGCCTCGAAGAAGAGCCTGGCCCAGGTCAACGCCACCCTGTTCTCGACGTCGTCCGGCCAGCCGATGGAGTAGGCCACGTTGGTGTTGTTGTACACGGTCGTCGCGGCATGGGCGCTCCGGCAGGCGTTCAGAAAGAGCACCTTGACGTTGTTGGCGGTGCAGACCGCGTGTTCCAGCATGTCTTCCTCGACGATGCCATCGCTGACCTCGAGGACGTGTTCTTTGCCGTGGGTGATGAAGTGGATGACATCGTACCGGCCGCTGGCGATCTCCTCCAGCGCGCGCTGGCGCGTGACGGTGTTGGCCAGGATCTTGGGCGCGAAGCCGGAGGCGGCGTTGATGATCTCATCCTGTACGTCCAGCCCCATGTCAGGGCTGATGATCAATACTCGTTGTAGCAAGGCTATCCCCCTTCGAGGTTCTATTGCAGCAGCCCCAGGTTCCTGAGGTCGCTCCATAGGGTGTAGACCACGTCGGCCAGCTCGGCCACGGTGGTGCTGTCGCAGTTGATGGTGCGATCCGTCGTGCCGTTGCTGAAGGTGTAGGCAGCAGGACGGGTGATGGGTGTTGCGCCGTAAAAGCCCAGCAGGTTGCCCGTGTGCCAGAAGGAACTGCCGTAGGCCGAGAAGCCACTGCAGCCAAAGCCCACATCGGCGGCCAGCGATCCAGTCACCCGGAAGTCGCCGGCCAGTTCGACGATGCCCGGCTCGAACTGGTGGAAGTAGGTCGAGCCGATCTGGATCTTGTTGTTGGCGGCGTCCAACTGGAGGAGGCTGCTGCTGAGCTTGGTGCCGGACAACGTCCACCCGCCGATCACGCCGCTGGTTGCCGTCAGCGCGCCGGCCGGCGTGACCCTGAACGGCGCCGATCCGGGCGTATCGCTGCCCGCGTAGAAGGGATACGACGCCGGCTGCAAGCCCGCCCGGCTGGAGCCTGACCCCGCATACAGGTGGCCGCTGGCGATGGTCCAGCCTGCCATGCTGCCGGCGTTGGCGGTGATCGTGCCGGTCACGGTGGCGTTGGAGGCGGTCAGCGCGCCGGCCGGCGTGACGCGGAAGGGCGCGTTTGCCGGTGTGTCGCTGCCCGCGTAGAAGGGATAGCTGGCCGGCTGCATCCCGGCCCGCGCGGCCCCCGACCCTGCGTAGAGATGGCCGCTGGCAATCGTCCAACCGGCGATGCTGCCGGCGCTGTTGGCGGTCAGCGTGTCTGCGGTGATGTTGCCGGTGATCGTCGCCGTGGTAGCCCACATTGCCCCGCTCTTGCTGACCCTGAACTCGGCATAGGCCGGCCGGTGGTCGCCGGCCCAGAAGGCGTAGCCGCCCGCGTCGTCGTAGGTCGCCAGACCGATGCCGCGATAGTTGGCTGGATCCTCCCAGTACAACTTGGTCGCTGCCAGCGCCCAACCGGCGATGTTGCCTGCGCTGGCAGTGACCGTACCAGCGATATTGGCGTTGGTTGCAACCAAGAACCCGTTGGCCGAAACTCGAAAAGGCGCGGTTGACGGCGCTTCGCTTCCCGCATAGAAGGGATACAGTGGCGGGTTGAGACCAACGCGGTTCGATCCTGATCCAGCATAGAGATGGCTGCTGGCAATGGTCCAGCCGCCGATTGCTCCAGCGCTGGCGTTGACTGCGCCGGTGAAGTAGCCGTTGTCTGTCCACAACCCGTACCCCGCGGCGCCGCTGATCCCGGCCAGGTTGCCCAGCCGCGCCCGCTCCGTGAGCGAAAGCCAGGGTGAACCAGCGTGGGTGGCGATGCTGATGTAGGGGCTGTTGCTGGCGTCGGCGGTGATGCGCACTACGCCGTCGCCAGCCTGGCCGTAGTTGAGCACGGCGGCCCCGGCCGGAAAGGCGCCGTTGCCGGAGATGGAGCGCTGCTCGACGGCCAACTGCCAGTAGGTGGTCATATCGGTCTTGGCGGTCACCACGCCCCAGAAGTCGCCGGCCAGCGGCTCCTGCAGGCGGATTACGTCGTTCACCGCCCACAGCCCGCCCGCGGCCGCGTGTGTCATGCCATCGGGGTCTTCGATGTCCAGGGTCCCAATCCCTTCCTTGGGCACGCTGAAGCTGTTGAGACTGCGGCCGGCGGCCTTGACCACCCAGATCGAGCCGTTGGTGGCCAGCACGTAGCCATACTGGATGGCGGTGGCGGCAAGCGCGCCGCGCACTGTGACGTTGTTGAACTCGGCATTGCCCGTCTCGCCTTCGATGCGGAAGCCCGATGTGCCCGACGCGAAGTTAGTCGACTCGAAGCGCTTGTTGGCCCCGTCCAGATGCAGGCGGTAGCCCGACGCGCCCACGTAGAGGCTGCCCGTGATGTTGCCGGCAGCAGCGTTGATGGTGCCGGTGATGGTAGCGCTGGTGGCCGTCAGCGAGCCGGACTGCGTGACACGAAACGGCGCGGCCGAGGGCGTTTCGCTGCCCGCATAGAAGGGATACGTAGCCGGTTGCAGGCCGGTGCGGCTTACGCCTGAGCCCGCGTACAGATGGCCGCTGGCAATCGTCCAGCCCGCGATGTTGCCCGCTGTTGCCGTCATTGCTCCAGCCGGCGTCACCCGGAAGGGAGCCGACGCCCGATTGGCGTAGGTTGCCCCAGCGTAGAAGGGATAGTCATTGGGAGCCAGGCCGGCGCTGGTGTTGCCTACGCCCGTATCCTTTGCCAGATAGGTGCTGTTGAGGGTCCACCCGCCAAAGACGCCAGCAGTGGCGTTGATCTCTCCGCTCACATGCGCGTTGGTCAGCCAGGCCTCGCCCGCCTGGTTGACCCGGAACGGCGCGCTGGCCGGCGTTGCGTGCCCCGCATAAATGCGCCAGGCAGCGTCTTCGCCGTCGATCACAGCTACATTGTTGCCTGTGCCGGCTGTGAAGCGGCCGGCGTTGGTCAAGACCACGCCGGAGCCAATCGTCCCGCCGCCCAGCAGCTCAAAGGCGCGCGCTCGAACGATGCCGTCGGTGGTGAACTCGCCATCGGCAAACTGGGCATAGCCTCCTTCGGTCACGGGGTTGCCCATGTGGACGTGTACGTTCTCGTCGCCGGTGCGCACCACGAACTGGCCGACGCCGGCCGCGTTGCGCGCGGCGATCAGCCCCTGGCCGTTCTCCTCGCCGATGCCTACCTGCGGCCCGGGCTGGGTGCCCGACCAGATCATGCCGCGGAACCGGCTTCCCAAGGGGGTCAAGGAGAGCACGCGCTGGCCGCCGGCGTAGAGATCCACATCGCTGCCCACGGTCTGGATGTTGCCGCCGTTTGGGTGTCCCAGCCGGGCGTCGCCTGTCTGGTGATCGTCCTCGGCCACCGCCCACACGCGGAAGACATCCACGCCCGCGTCGTCGCTGACCGCGATATCCGCGCCACGCAGCGCCAGCCGATTGCGGGAGTAGTTGTAGGCGAGATAGCGGTCTCCCGTGTTCAGGCGGCCCGTGGCGAAGCCGAAGTCCGTCTGGTTGTTGCCCAGGATGCCGTACAGGTTGCCCATGCGGAAGATCTGCTCGGTCGTGCCGGCGTCGATGTCGGTGTGCATGACAAAGCGCAGGTTGGGCGCGGCTATCGAGGTCTCGCGCGCATCGACGCTGATGAAGCCCTTGTGGGTCAGGCCGTTGACCAGGGTGGCCGCCGCCCAGCCGGTTACGATACCGGGTGGGTTGATCCCGGTGCGCCGCGTGACGGTGTAGCGGTAACATAGCGCGCCCCGGTCGTCCACCGTGGCCACCCCGTTGCCCACCACGCGCATGGTCTCGACCTCGCCCATGGTGTTGCTCACCATGAGCGTCTCTTTGTCCTTGAAGATGCCGTGGCGAACCAGCACCTCCGTGTCGTCCGGCCCCAGCGTGGCCACCAGGTGGCTGGCGTGGGTCAGCACCGTGTGGCCGGTGCGCGCCACCGAGTCTGCGGCTTGCAGGTTGTCGATGGTCTGGCCCAGCACGCTGATGTCGCAGCCGTCGATGAGGACGCCGGGCGCGACGACGAGATTGCCCATGAGCGGCACCGAGCCGTCGGCGAGCAGGGCGTTGTTGGTTGCCGCAGAGCTGGCGCCAGCGAAGGGCTGCTCCGCCAAAGAGGCCTGCTGCTCTCCCGCCAGGGTGTGCAGGACCACCGCGCGCTCGTCCACCAGGTCCACCAACACGGCTGCGCCCACAACCAGGGCGCTGCGGTCGATCTGGCCGCTGAGCAGCACGCCGGGCAGTGTGGCGGCCGAGCCGGCCAGTTGTACGTCTACCGTCTGGTCTCCCAGGCGCTTGATGACACCTCGTTGCATGACAATCCCTCCTAAGGCGCTTTCGGGCCGATGGCCAGCCAGTACACGGTGGTAATGGGCGCATGGCCGCCGTCGATGCTGCAGCTGGCCCGCCATTCGAAGCCATTGGGGTAGCGGTTCCTGACCTGGGCCTGCGCCCAACCGTTGGGGCTGTAGCCGTCCCAGCTCAGGAAGACGAAGGGTGTGCCGCTGAAGGCCACCCCGGTGTCGGCGAAGTTGACCGAGCCATCAGCCGCCTGGTTGACGCCCCCACCCATCTGGGGGTTGAACGCCCCCACCTGAATGATCCACCCGCTGTTGAGGCCGCCGATGGCGTGCGCCAGCGCGTTGAGCCCATGCGCGCCCTGGCTGGAGGCCACGTGATTGGCGATGTCGTTGTAGCTCTTGCTGCCGCCGGGCGGCGGTGTGCTGCCGGCCGCGCCGGTCACGTCCAGGTTGGCAAACGGCACGCGCGCGCCGTCCACGCCGTTGTGCTTGTGGCCGCCGGTCGGGTCCAACACATCGGCGCGCAGGTTGTTGATGTCGTTCGGCGTGTAGGTCTCTCCCGCCGCAATAGGTCGTGAGCTGGCCATCGTCCTCGCCCTCTTTCCTGGTCGCGTGACAGCCAGATCGCGATC
>JBAQCH010000344.1:0-6492 GCA_049294015.1 Anaerolineae bacterium | reverse complement strand
CCGCTGCACGGCTGCCAACACGGTGAGCGCGGCCAGCAGCGCCAGCAGGCCGAGCGCGATCAGCGACTCGCGGCCGGGGCGCTTCATGGTCGGCGCAACTCCGCCACGCGGGTCTCGTAGTGGGCATAGCTGGCCGCGTCCAACGGCTGGAAGCCATACCACACCCGGTCGAACACGTCGATCACATCGCGCAGGGTCGCGGCCAGGGCTGGCTGGCCGGCCACGCTGCGCAGATACTCGCGGTTGGTCTTGCTACGGTCGTAGCGCAACAGCCCGCGCTCGTCCAGCGTCAGCAGGGTCGAGAGGTAGAGGTAGCGCACGGCGGTGCGGTAATCGCGGCCCTCGGCCAGCTCCTGGGCGCGCTGGAAGGCGCTGTCGGCCGTAAGGGGCGCGCCGCCATCGCCGCCCTCCATGCGCAGGTGCGCCTCTGCGGCCAGGCTTTTGAGCAGCTCGTTGACCGCATAGGCCACCAGGCCAGCCAGCGCCACCACGCCGGCAAAGTTCAGCAGCCAGGCGACCAACGCCGCTGCCCCGCCGCCCGCGCTCTCGGGGAAGAGAGGCGCCAGCAGGCGGTCGATGCGGTCGAGCAGGTTTTTCCACCAGGCCCGCAGCGCCGACGGCGTCTTGGGCTCGACCTGAAACTCGGCGCGCTGCAGGATCGAGGCCAGGCTGCGCAGGTCAGCAGCGCTGTGGCCGCCTGCGGGCCAATAGTCGCGCGCCGCCAACAGGGCCGCCAGCATCCCCTCGACGCGCGTCAGGTTGGGCGGGTCGGCCAGCAGGGCACGCGTCAGCGCGCTGTGATCCACGACCACGACCGCGCCGCCCTCCAGCGCCACCTGCGTGATCTGCTGCCACGGCTTCGCCAGCGCGGCCAGACGCACGACGCGCTCCGCCTGGCTGGCGTCATGCATGGCCTGCACCGCGGCGTAGGTGACCTCCACCTGCGCCCAGTACTCGTGGATGGGCGTGGGCGGGGACTGGGCGCTCGCCGCGGCCGGCGCGCAGAGCAGCACGGCCATGATGGCCAGGGCAAGGCGCCGGAGCAGGGTTCGGTTCGGCGCAGCATCGGTCCAGGCGTTCACATCCCTCCCGAGGCCGCCATGGCTAAGATAGTGACGCCAAAAACGAGCGCGAAGTAGAGTGCGCCCAAAGTCAGGGTGATGGCCAGGAAGTAGCCCAGCTCGCGGCCGGTGATCAGCGGCTCACGCTTCGGCGCCGGCGTCTCGGCGATGGTTTCGGTCAAATCGACGGCTGTAGTCGGCTCCGTGCTCAAGACCATCTCGCCGGCCAACGCCTGCTCCTGCGGCTCGGGCAGATCGACGCTGCGCGCCAGCAGGGCCAGGTCGAAGCCCTCGGTTCGGATGCGCAGATCGAAGTAGAGCAGGGTCATGGCGCTCAACTGGAAGGGAAGGAAGATCAGGCTGATTACCAGCGTCGCGAGGGAGCTGACGACCGTTGATATCATCTGCTGTTCGGCAAAGCCGGTAGCGAAGGGGTCAACGCCTTGCCCGACCATAAAGCTAACCAACAGGCTGGGGGTGACGGTGAAAATCATGCTGAGGATGAACAACACCGAGACGAAGCCCACCACCGGCCAGAATCGCCGCCGCGACAGGTCCCACGCCCGGCGCACGGCCGCCCTGGCCCGCTGCTTCTCCAGCACCACTGCGGGCGCGGTCAACGGGCTGACGACCAGGCTGAGGTACAGCAGCATCCCCAGGCCAGTGAACCAGCCGATGCAGGGTATCAGCGTCCACAGCCCCAGCAACAGCGACAAAAGGATGATGAGCAACAGGGCCGTCATAAGTACGACCCACGACTTGCCGATCTGGCGGTAGGCGCCGGCCAGGCTAACCGGTTGGCCCAGATAGCTGTTGGCGATGGCCCGCGTCAGCGCGGCCGTGCCCAGGGAGGACACCAGCACGAAGCCGAGGACCGAGATGGCCATCGCTCCCAGGCTGCCCGCCAATATAGCCGCATCCGTGCTGGCAGGATCGTTCGCCCATTGGAGCGATAGAAGCGAGACCCCCAACTGCGCCAGGGTCAGCGGAATCTGCACGATGGCAACAATGCCAATGAAGGTCAGGAAGTGACGCCGGTAAAGGCGCACAGCACGGTCGAGCAACTCGCCCGTGCCCAGCGGTCGTAGGCTCAAGGTTGCAGCGGTCATGGGACCCTCCCGACTGGCAAGATGCGCACCAAAGGCGGTGCGCATCAATTGTAACACACTGCGCCCAACAGCAAAAACGCGCTCAGGGCGATGGAATGTCGGGCAGCGACGGCAGTGTGAAAGGGACGGTGGCGGTGATGGCAGGCAGCGTCGCAGTGATGGTACCCGTGATGGGCGGCAGCGCGGGCAGAACCGGCAGCGGATCGATGCGGTCGATGCGCAGCGAGCGCTGATGCTCGTGATAGCCCTGGCAGGGCGCGTCAGGATAGACCAGCGCGCGGTTTCTAAACAGCGCCACAACGTAAGTTCCCCCTTGATAGGTCAGCCGGTCTTCCTCCCCCGGGTACAGCGTCAGCTCGGCGTCGCCCCAGCGCAACGTGACCGGCAGCACCTGCCGGCTCAGCACGCAGTCGTTCTGCGGCGCGGGCGCTGCTGGGCACTCGCTGGGGGCGTTGCTCACTTGCAGGCCCAGCGCGTTGTCCTGCTCGTCCACGTCGGTGCGCCCCAGAAAGAGCAGGCCGGCGCTGTCGTAGATCTGTAGCTCGTAGCCGCGGCTTGGCGGTATCGCGTCACGCGGATCGTTCGATGGTGTGGCCGTGGCTTGCCCATCCTGGGCAGACACCTGATCGGCCCAGGCGATGAAGCGGTAACTCTGGCCCTGGATCAAGAGCGGTGGGTCGCCCTGGTAATCCAGCAGCAGGGTGACGCCCTCGGCCGCCTCGCGCAGGATGAAGCGGCGGTGGGGCTGCAAGGCAGGGGCGTCGTCCTGGCCGATCACCGTCGCCTGGAACTCGATCACCTCGCGGCCTTGGTAGGCTGCCAGCAGCTCTGACTGCGGCGGGTCCAGGGGCAGGAGCTGCCAGGTTTGCACGGCGCCGTCCCCGCGGCAGCGCTCGGGCAGCGTGACAGGCGCCGCAGCCTGTTCGCCAGACGCGGGCGCCGGCTCGCTGCCCGGCTGTGTACAAGCAGCCAGCAGCAGAACAACCAAGGCCAGGAGCGAGGCCCAGGCTCGATGCCTGCGGCGCTCGCTCCACCTTGGTTGGCAGCTTGCTTGCGGCCCGATGGGCATAGTTTACGCCTCCAGCGCAGCCAGACGCTCTTGGATCTGCGCCTGTTTGCTTTGCCATTCGGCCAACTGCTGGCGCGCGCCCTCGACGACGTGGGCCGGAGCGCTGCCGACAAAGCCAGGGTTGGCCAACCGGGCGGCCGTGCTGCTGGCCATCTTTTCGGCGTTGGCCAGCTCTTTGCGCAGGCGGCTGAGCTCCGCGTCCATGTCCACCAGGTCGGCCAGCGGCAGAGCGATGGTTACGCCGCCGGCGACCATGCTGGCTGCTTGGGCGGGAATCTCCAGCGTCTCGGCCACCTGCACGTGTTGCAGGTCCAGGCTGGCCAGGCTGGCGATGACAGGCAACTGGTCTTGCAGCAGCGCCAGATGCTCGCCGGCGCTGATCAGCGCGCCGGTGCGCCGGCCCGGCGGCACGTTGTACTCGGCGCGGGCGTTGCGGATGGCGCGCACGATGTCTTGTACGCGCGCGAAGGCTGTTTCGGCCTCGGCGTCGACCGGGCCAGCCTGCGGCCAAGCAGCGACGATCAGCGCGGCGGGCCAGGGGCGGGCACGGTCGGTCCCTCCGGGATGCGTTGCAAAGACCGGTCCGAGCAAGTTAAGATCGGGGGCAGAGGCCGGCCCGAGCACGGATTGGGCCGCCTCGGCTGCGGCCTTCAGGTTCTGCCAGATATCCTCGGTGACGAAGGGAATGAAGGGATGCAGCAGGCGCAGGGTTTGATCCAGCACACGCACCAGCACGCCAGCCGTGCGCGCGGCCGCCGGTCCGCCGCTAGCCAGTTGCCCCTTGGCTGTCTCGATGTACCAGTCGGCGAAGTCGCCCCACAGGAATTCGTAAGCCTGCCGCCCGGCCTCGCCGAATTGATACGCGTCGAACAGCCGCGTGGTGTCGGCGATGGTGCTGTTCAGACGGCTGGCGATCCAGCGGTCGGCCAACGACCAGTGACCAGTGACCAGTGAACGGTTAACAGCGGCAGTTGCCATCGACTGTTCACTGTCCACCGTTGACTGATGACTGTCTGCCGCCAGCTTGCCCAGGTTCGTCGCCGTAAAGCGGGCCGCGTTCCAGATCTTGTTGGCGAAGTTGCGGTTGGCTTTGATGCGTTCCAGGCTCAGGTTCATGTCGTTGCCGGGCGTGGCGCTGGTCAGCAGGGTGAAGCGCAGGGCATCGGCGCCGAACTCGTCCATCACCTGGATCGGGTCGATGACGTTGTTGTAGGTCTTGGACATCTTGCGGCTCTGCTCGTCGCGCACCAGGCCGTGCAGATAGACCGTGTGGAAGGGGATGTCGTTGGTGTAGAGCAGCCCCTGCATCACCATCCTCGCCACCCAGAAGAAGAGGATGTCGTAGCCGGTCTCCATCACGTCGGTCGGGTAGTAGCGCCGCAGATCGGGGGTGTCGTCGGGCCAGCCCAGCGTGCTGAAGGGCCACAGGCCGGAGCTGAACCAGGTGTCCAGCACGTCGGGGTCCTGTTCCAACGCGGTGGTCTGGCCGTACTGCCTGGCTGCCAGCGCCTCGGCCTCGGCTTGGTTGCGCGCCACGAAGACTTGGCCATCGGGGCCGTGCCAGGCCGGAATGCGGTGGCCCCACCACAGTTGGCGGCTGATGCACCAGGGGCGCAGGTTCTCCAGCCAGTGGTAGTAGACCTTGGTGAAGCGCTCGGGGATGATGCGGATGCGGCCGCTGCGCACCGCAGTCAGCCCCAGGCTGGCCATACCTTCGGTGTTGACGAACCACTGCTTGCTGATCAGCGGTTCGATCACCTCGCCGCCGCGCTGGGCGCGCGGCACCGTCAGGGTGTACGGTTCCTCTTTGATCACCAGCCCGGCCGCTTGCATGTCGGCCCACAACTTCTTGCGGGCAACGAAGCGTTCCATGCCTGCGTATGGCCCGGCCTCGCTGTTGAGCGTGGCGTCCTTGTTCATCACGTTGATGATGGGCAGGCCGTGGCGCTGGCCGATCTCGAAGTCGTTGGGGTCGTGGCCAGGGGTGATCTTCAGCGCGCCGGTGCCGAACTCCATACTCACGTAGGTGTCGTGGATCACCGGGATGGTGCGGTTGAGCATGGGCACCAGGCAGGTCTTACCGATCAGGTGGCGGTAGCGCTCGTCATCGGGATGGACGGCCACTGCCGTGTCGGCCAGGATCGTCTCCGGTCGCGTGGTGGCCACCGGAATGTAGCCCTGGCCCGGGCCATCCTCCAGCCTGGCGCCGGCGATGGGGTACTTGAAGTAGTACAGCGTGCCCTGCTCCTCCGTATACTCCACCTCCACATCGCTGACGGCGGTTTGCAGGCCGGGCGACCAGTTGACGATGTACTCGCTCTGGTAGATCAGCCCCATGCGATACAGGCGCACGAAGGCCTCGTTGACCGCGCGGCTGAGGCCCTCGTCCATGGTGAAGCGCTCGCGCTCCCAGTCGCAGCTCGCACCCAGCCGGCGCAACTGGCTGGCAATGCCGCCATGATGCTTCTCTTTCCAGGCCCAGCACGCCTCCAGGAAGCGCTCGCGACCGATTTCTTCCCGGCTGGTGCCTTCGTCGCGCAGCTTGCGTTCCACCTGGAGTTGGGTGGCGATTCCGGCATGGTCGGTGCCTGGCACCCACAGCGCCGCGCGGCCGCGCATGCGTTGGTAGCGGATCATCAGGTCCTCCAGCGTGACAAATAGGGCGTGGCCCTGGTGCAGCACGCCGGTCACGTTGGGCGGCGGGATGGCGATCACGAACGGCTCGGCGTCGGGGCCGGCCGCCTCAGGCTTGAACCAGCCCTCCGCCTCCCACCAGGCGTAGAGTCGCTGCTCGGCCGCAGCGAAGTCGTAGGTTTTGGGCATGTCGAAGGATGAATGATTCATATGAGACCTCGTGCTTCGGAAAGCGTACCACGATTTTCCAAATCGTGGGTATGGGTCAGACCAGAGGGACGATTTGGAAAATCGTCCTACGCCAGGCGGCGTTGCCGATGGCGTACCACGATTTTCCAAATCGTGGGTCTGGGTCAGATCAGAGGGACGATTTGGAAGATCGTCCTACGCCAGGCGGCGTTGCCGATGGCGTACCACGATTTTCCAAATCGTGGGTATCGGTCAGACCAGAGGGACGATTTGGAAAATCGTCCTACGACAGGCGGCGTTGCCGATGGCGTACCACGATTTTCCAAATCGTGGGTCTGGGCCAGACCAGAAGGACGATTTGGAAAATCGTCCTACGCCAGGCGGCGTTGCCGATGGCGTACCACGATTTTCCAAATCGTGGGTATGGGTC
>JBAQCH010000343.1:0-29352 GCA_049294015.1 Anaerolineae bacterium | reverse complement strand
ACGGGCGGCGCTGTGCGCTTCCTGCTGATCGCCGGCCGCCACGGCCCGCCGCCAACACGCCCGCTTCGTTGTATCTGCCATGCGGCGCACGAACGTAAGTCTAGCAGAACGCCGCGCGGTTGTCAATGGTACTTTGGTACTATTTTCAGGACTGCCAAATGCTGCGCTCAGGTCAGGCACAGGCTAGGCCAATGCTGCTTGGCGCCTTGCAGAACAAACGCGACGCCCAGGCGCGACGTTTGTCGTTTCTCATGTGATGTAGCCTTGCTCGCGCAGCCAGCGCTCCGTGCGCGCCATCCCCTCGTCCAGATCGATGGCCGGCGCATAGCCCAACAGCCGCTGCGCCTTGGCGATGCTGAAGCGGCTGGGGTTGAAGCGGAAGTGATAGCTCCATGGTCCCGGCACGGGCTTGCCCAGCAGCCGGCGCAGCCAGCGGCCAGGCGGGCTGACCGCGCCCCTCGCCAGCCAGGCTGGATAGACCGGCAGGCGCTCCCGCCCCAACATGGCCGCGTAGCGGCTGTAGAACTCGCGATAGGTGATGGCCGTGCCGTCGCACAGGTTGAAGGTCTCGCCCACCGCGGCCGGGCTGTCCAGCGCCAGCAGCACGCCGTCCACCACGTTGTCGATATAGCCGGTGTTGACCAGCCCCTCGTCGCGGCCCAGCAGCACCAGCCGGCCGGCCCTGATCTGCTGCACCGGGCCGACCGTCCAGGCAGCGCCGCGCGGGCCGTAGGTCGAGGCGGGGCGCACGATGGTAGTCGGCAGGCCCTCGGCCTGGGCTGCGCGCACCAGGGTTTCGGCGGCTATCTTGCTGTCAGGGTATAGCTGGTCCACCGGCGGGGTTGGGGCCGTCTCGTCGATGACCGGGGCGGCGTTGAGGCCGTAGACAGCCACGCTGCTGAAATAGACGAAGCGCTGGACGCCGGCATCCTGAGCCGCTTGCAGCAGCCAGCCTGTCGCGGCGACATTGACCGACCAGGCCTGCTGCTCGCTGAGGCCTGGCCCGCCCGTCCAGGCGGCCGTGTGCAAGACAGCGTCACATCCCCGCACGGCCTCGACCAGCCCGGCGCGTTGGGCCAGGTCGGCCGGCACGATCTGCGCGCCTTGCGCGGCCAGCCATGCAGCTTCCTCCGGCCGCCGCGCCAGGCCGCGCACGGCCACGCCTGTTGCCAGCAGCCGTTCGGCCAGGTGACTCCCGATGAAACCGGTGATTCCGGTGATTAAGACCCGCAAGGGATAGTGTCCTTGGCGTCGCTGACGGTTGTCATCAGCGTCTGAAGCAGGTCACTGGTGGTGAGGATGCCGACCAGTTGGCCGTGGTCGACGACAGGCAGACCGCCGATCTTGTTCTCAACCAGCAGGCGCGCCGCCTCGGCGATGGGGGTGTCGGGCGACAGGCTGTGGATTTCGCGGTTCATCACGTTGGCCACCGGGATGTGGCGCCACAGGAAGTTGTCCTGGCTGGGGTCCTTGAGGATCGAAGCCAGGCCGGTGATGCGTCGCAGATCGCCGCTGGTGACGATGCCAACCAGCAGGCCGTTATCCACCACTGGCAAGCGGCGCAGTTGGCCCTGGCGCATCAGCCGGATCGCCGTTGCAACGCTGTTGTTGGGTTCGATAGTGACCACATCGGTGGTCATGATGTCGGCTACAGTTGTGACCAAAGGACACCTCCATCTACGCAGCCGGCCGCCACGGCTGTTCGTCGGGCGTCGGTTGTCTGCGTGTGTAGATGCCCCAGTGTACCCCTAAAACGGCAATCGGAGTATGCGTTAGATCATATTTTTCCGCCCAATTTTGGCCGAATTTGCTGGGCTTACTTGTGAGTATTCAGCCGCCGGGTGCGAGCACGTTGATTGAGTAGGCCGCCGTATCGAAATCAACGTGCTCGCACCCGGCGGCGGGCCGGGCGAGGGTTTCGATACGGCGCAGGCGCCTACTCAACCAGCAGCGGGCCGGGCGAGGGTTTCGATACGGCGCAGACGCCTACTCAACCAGCAGCGGGTCGGACTTACATGCCGTTGACCATTTCGATGACCAGATCGCTATCGGAGACAACGGCGATCGGGCGCAGGCCGTCTTCTTCCTGGCGCACCACAACGACGCGGTGGATGTGGCGGCCCAGCAACAGGTGGGCAGTTTCCGACAGCAGCGTATCCGGTGTAACCCAGATGACATCGCGCGTCATGAAAGCTTCGACTGGCTCCATCCGCCAGTCGTTCGACTCCACATACGCGCGCAGCAGGTCGCTGCGCGAGATGATGCCGGACAGATAGCCCTGATCGTCGGTGACCACCAGTGCGCTGATGTCGTCGTCGGCGATGCGCGCGGCGATCTTCTCCAACGTGTCGGAGCCCTTGCAGCTCACAATACCCAGCCGCTTCGCCTCTAGTACCGTGCGGGTTTTCATAGCTTGCCTCCTGAGGTTACGAGCCAGCGCTTCAATCCAACGAGGTGATTCGTTGGCTGAGTGCTGCAGAGATATCCTGTCCACAGGTGATCAAATGGGTGGGAATGCCGCTGGCCAGCAGGTTGGCCAGGGTGTCGCGGTGGTTAGGCGCGTCGCCAAAGGTATCGGCCGCCAGCAGCACCGCCAAATCATGCACCCCGCGCCGGCGGATGTCACGCAGGGCCGCGACCCACTGGGGATCAGTGGCGGGTGAAATAGCTAGCAGTGTGGTGTGGCGCGGCAGGTGCTCCATCTCAGCGGCCAGGACGCGCGCGAAGGGGATGCGGCCAGTGGCGTTGACCACAGCCAGCGTCTCCAGAATCTTGGTAAGCTGCCGCTCGCCCCGGTCGGCCTGGATCAACTCACGATGGCCGCTGTGAGCGATGAAGCCCACCGATCGGTCTTCCAACAAGAAGTGGCGGGCCAGACTGGCGGCAACGGTGACGCCGTATTCGATGGTGCTGGGAGGCAGTTGTAACGCCAGCCGCTCCTGACGCCCAAAGGCCGGGCCTACCTCCTGCAGCGGCGGCGGCGTCCAGGGCGATCCCGCATGGACGGCCTGGTCCAGGTCCAGCAGGATCCACACGTCGGCGGTCGGGTCCAGCTCAAACTCCTTGACAATCAGCCGGCCGGCGCGCGCCGTGGAGCGCCAATGAATGCGGTTGAAGCTGTCGCCAGGCACATACTCGCGCACCGTAGAGACATTGGTGGTGACATAGTGGGTGCGGCGGCGCATGGCGTCGCCGCCTGGCAGCATGCCCAGCGGCGGAGAGAAGCCAGGCAACTCCAGCGTAGCCGGGTAGACGATCATCACCGACGTGGCTGGCAGTTGGCGCTGGCGCGGAAACAGCCCAAGGGGGTCGCTGCTTGTCAAAGTCATCGGCCCCAGGCGAAAGCGGCCGCGGCGCAGGCAATAGGTGCGTACCATCCAGCGGCGCTTGCGGCGCGGGCCGATGGAGCTCAGCACGCGGCTGGCGTCGTGCTGGGGCAGGTCAGAGTGGTCGCGCACCTCCAGCCACAGCTTGGGCAGGCGGCCGCCATTGGTCACCTCGAACTGCTCTTCGGCCACGCGACCAACCTGGGAACGGCGCGAGCGGGTGTAGCGGCCGATGCGCACCCATTTCAGGTTCAGCCAGGACCAGAGAAACGAGATGACCACAATGCCGGTCATCAGGTAGGCGACTGACCAGGCCACGCTGCTGTTGCGCTCGGCGCCAAACAGCGCGAAGGCCAGCGACAGGAGCCATAAACCAATAAACCACCACGAACGACGCATGGGGTGTCATCCTGGAGCGCGCTGTGCCGTCACCGGCGCCCCTTACTTGGCTCGCACTCGCGTGCCTGGCACCGGCACCGAGTCGAGAATCTCGCCCAGCACAGCCCGCGGATCGACGTTCTTGATGCGGGCTGAGGGGCTGACGATCAAACGATGGGCCAGCGTTGACTCGGCCATGACCTTGACGTCGTCAGGGATCACGTAATCGCGATCCCGCACAGCCGCATGGGCCCGGCTGGTCTTGTAGAGCGCCAACGAGCCGCGCGGGCTGGCTCCCAGATAGATGTCCGGGTGCTTGCGGGTGGCGTTGGAGAGAGTGACGATATATTCTTTGATCAGCTCGTCCACATAGACGTCGGTCACGGCCCGCTGCGCTTCCACCAGCTCGGCCGCGCTGACCACCTGTTCCAGCGCGCCGATGGGGTGCTGTTGGCGTTGCGAGTCCAGGATGCGCATCTCCTCGTTCGGCTGGGGATAGCCCAGCGTGATGCGCATCATGAAGCGATCGAGCTGCGCCTCAGGCAGCGGGAAGGTGCCCTCGTACTCAATCGGATTCTGGGTGGCTAGCACCAGGAAGGGCTTTTCCATCGGATATGTGACGCCGTCCACCGTCACCTGCCGCTCCTCCATCGCTTCCAACAGCGCCGACTGTGTCTTGGGTGTCGCGCGGTTGATCTCGTCGGTCAGAACGATCTGTGTCATGATGGGGCCAGGGCGGAACTCGAACTCCATCGTCTTCTGGTTGAAGACCGAGACGCCAGTGACATCGGAAGGCAGCATGTCGGGGGTGAACTGGATACGGCGAAAGTCGCAGCCGATCGAGCGGGAGATGGCGCGCGCCAGCATCGTCTTGCCCACCCCAGGCACGTCCTCGATCAGCAGATGACCTTCGCACAACAACGCCAGCAAGGTCGTCTGCACCTCGTTGCGCTTGCCGATGATCACATTCTCTACGTTGTCACAGATGCGGTCGGCAACGTTCTTGACAATCGAAACGTCGGGCATTACGGTGTATGACCTCCACGAAGAAGCTGGTAAACCACAGGTGCCGGGCACTTGGCTCTGCGTTGACGCAAGAGTGTACCAGGTTGGAAAAAGATTGCAGGCGACGTCAAGTGCCCGGCACCTGAGATTGTAGCAGGCTGATTATACCTTGACTGTAGCTGAACGGGCAATTGGCATGGAGCGGAGTCGCGCGCACAGCAGGGGGCAGTGATCTGCCTGGCTGGACGGCGCGCTTGATCCTTGTTGGCCGCCTGTTGGGCTTTGCTGCGTGCGCTTGTGCTATGCTATAATCTGGCTATGGCTGAAAGAATTCTCGTGGTAGAAGATGACCCCCGCATGGCGGACCTGCTGCGGCGCGGCCTGATATTCGAGGGCTACCAGGTAGAGCTGGTGGGCGACGGCGAGACAGCGCTGCACACGGCGCGCCAGGAAATACCTGACTTGGTGGTGCTGGACCTGATGCTGCCCGGCGAGCTGGATGGGCTGGAGGTGTGCCGCAGGCTGCGCGCGGCCAGCGACGTGCCCATCCTCGTGCTGACCGCGCGCGGCACCCTGGGCGACAAGGTGGCGGGTCTGGACAGCGGCGCCGACGACTACCTGGTCAAGGCCGATTTTCACTTCGAGGAATTGGTGGCGCGGATACGCGCACTGTTGCGCCGCCGCCAGCCGCCAGCGCGCCAGGAACTGTTGCGCTTCGCCGACTTGACGCTCTCCCCTGCCAGCCGCGAGGCCACGCGCGGGCAGCGCCGCATCGAGTTGACGGCCAAAGAGTTCGACGTGCTGGAGCTGTTCATGCGCAACCCGCGCCAGGTGCTGACGCGCGACGTGATCTACGACCGCATTTGGAACTACGATTTCGGCGGGGAAAGCAATATCATCGAGGTCTACATCCGCTACCTGCGCGCCAAGCTGGAGCAGGACGGCGAGCCACGCCTGCTGCACACGGTGCGCGGCGTCGGCTATGTGCTGCGCGAGGAATGATGGCGCCAGCGACCCTTACCAAGTTCTCATGCTGGCATAAGCTGCGCTTAAGCTGGGCGATGCACAGTTAGCATGTGGCACCACGTACTCCCTCCAGCGCTGCGCCTATGACTCTGCGTTTTCGGCTAACTTTCTGGTACACCGTCCTGCTGGCTGTTGTGCTGCTGGTTTTCGCGCTTGGTTTCCATCTGGTGGTGGCGCAAGCGTTGTACAACGAGGTAGACGACACCATCCGCAGCCAGGCGGAGCAGGCGGTGGCCGTCTTCGAGGTGAACATCGACCCGATGCGCAGCCGGCTGCCCAACACAGCCATCGTCTTTGCTTCGCAGGTGTACGCCCAAGCCACCTCGATCGAAGGCGCTGTCATCGACACGTCGCCCAGCCTGGGTGAAGAGCAACTCGTCCTGCCGGATAGCGTGTTGCAGCAGAACCTGCAAGGGGAAAGCGCATTCTACGATTGGCTGAGCGGCGGGGCAACCATGCGGGTTTACAGCGCGCCCGTGCGCTCACCGGACAGCGCGGTAGTGGCCACAGTCCAGGTGGCTCAGTCGCTGGATGCCATCAACTCGATGCTCAAGGTGGCGCGGCTGGCGCTGCTGATTGGCGGCGGCATGGCTGTGGCGCTGGCAGCGCTCGGCGGGGCCATCATCTCTGGCACCGCCCTGCGTCCCCTGAACCAGATTGCCGACACCGCCAGCCGCATCGCTCGGGCCGAAGACCTGGACCAACGCATCGAAGGCGCTTATCCCGACGACGAGGTGGGGCAACTAGCCGACACCTTCAACCAGATGATGGAGCGCTTGCAGGACCTGTTCAACACCCAACAGCGGCTGGTGGCCGACGTGTCGCACGAGCTGCGCACGCCGCTGGCCACCATTCAGGGCAACGTCGATCTGTTGCAGCGCGGCGCAGCCAGCGATCCCACGATGCTGGGCGAAGGACTGGAGGCCATCGGTCAGGAAGTGGCGCGCATGAGCCGGCTGGTGCGCGACCTGCTGCTGCTGGCCGAGGCCGACGCCGGCGTGCAGCTCACCCTCAAGCCCATCGAGCTGGATACCTTGCTGCTGGAGGTGTACCGTGAGGCGCTGCTGATGGCGAATGGGCGGGTCAAGGTGCGACTGGGCCACGAGGACCAGGCTCAGGTGCTGGGCGACGCCGACCGCCTCAAGCAGTTGCTGCTCAATCTGGTCAGCAACGCGGTCGCCTACACGCCGCCCGACGGCGTCATCACGCTGAGTCTGCACCGCCGGCCCGATGGCTGGGTACGCGTCACAGTGGCCGACACGGGCATTGGCATTGCGCCCGAAGATCAGCCGCAGATCTTCGATCGCTTCTGGCGGGTGGATCGCGCTCGTACCCGGGCGGCCGGCGGCAGTGGGCTGGGTCTGAGCATTGCCAAATCGATTGCCGAGGCGCACGGCGGAACCATCGCGGTGGAAAGCGAGCCCGGCAAAGGCTCGACCTTCGAGGTCCTGTTGCCTCAGTCCCGTGCAGCCGGCAGCAACGGTTTGCCTGGGCAGGCGGCGCTGAATTCATTCAGCGCCTGACACATTCGAAGCATGCTAAAGCAAGCTCAGTCACGCTCGTCAGCTTGCTTCAGCATGCTTTGCGGGTATCAGCCTGCGGTTTCAAACGCAGGCGGCGCTGCTCCGATAGTTTCGCGAGCCTGCCGTCTTGACAGCCTCTCCGGTCTGGGTATAATCACATGTGCCAGTTTGGTGTCTCAGGCTGGCTCACCAGGGATGACGCGAGCACAGTCTCTCATCTACCCACTGCATAGGAGAGGCAAGTTACGAAACTAACGACCTTGAAGCCACTCATCTCTACAGCGGTAGTTTCAAGCGGCCTCACTCGCGCATGCAGTGGGGCATTTGTTTGTTAGCGAAAAGCGATGAAACAGCACGGACAGTTCTTGCCCTATCCTGGAGTCAGGACTGCCAGCGCTCAGCACGATCTGTAACCAAATCAAGGAGGTAGAATTAGAAATGGCCAATGTCGAACTCAGATCCGGCGAGTCTCAGGAGCAGTTGCTCAAGCGCTTTCGCAAGGAAGTGACCAAGAGCCGGGTGTTGTCGACCGCGCGCAAGAAGCGCTGGTTCACTCCGCCCAGCGAAGTTCGCCGTATCAAGAAACAAAAAGCCGTCCGCAAGGCGCGCCAGGCGCAGCGCAAGCGCGACAGAATGGCGGACTAATGCCGTTGTCCGGCAAGAAAAACCTGTTGACGCAACCTAATCCGTTTCATAGCCACGTTTGGAAGGAGGTGATGGCGAATGGCTGAGTCCAAGGACGATAAGCTGATTCTCGAAGGTAAGATCATCGAAGCGCTGCCCAACACCACGTTTCGGGTCGAGCTGGAGAACGGCCACGCAGTCCTGGCCTATCTGTCCGGCAAGATGCGCAAGCATTATATTCGCGTCCTGCTCGGCGACGCTGTACGTGTCGAATTGTCGCCATATGACCTCACGCGCGGGCGAATAGTCTACCGCCACAGGGCGCCCCAGGCCCGGGCCTAGCTCTCCAGGCGTGTTTGCATAGCTGATTGGCTGAGGCTGCGCCCGGAGCGCCTGAGCACAACAGCGCTAATACTCCCCCGGAATCGAACGCCGGTCGCTGCTCAATTGAACAGCGACCGGCGTTTTGTGTTCTGGCGAAGCGGCGCCCCAGACGTGACTTTTCTCCGAAGAAAAGTCATGTCTGCCTCTGCACATAAGCGCCTAGAAATGACTTTTCTTCCGAGAAAAGTCATTTCTAGAGTCCTCCTCGCCCTACATGCCGGTCGGCAGATCGATGAACACGGTCTCCAGCCCGAACTTGCCGTTCAGATGGCGGCCCAGCGCTTTCAGCCCGACCGTCTCCGTGGCGTAGTGGCCGGCGAAGATGACATTCAAGCCCTGCTCTTGCGCCTCGTAGAAGTGAGCGTGCGATGTCTCGCCGGTGACGAAGGTGTCCGCGCCCAGCGCGGCCGCTTCTTTGGCGTAGCTGACGCCGCCGCCGGAAACGATGGCGACGCGCCGCACCAGACCAGGGCCATGGGCCAGCGTGCGCGGCTCGACGCCCAGGCGCGCCTTGAGCGCGGCAGCCAGCGCCTCCACCGTCGTCCCGTCGGGGGCCGCGCCAATGACGCCGATGTCGGTGCCCTTGACATTGCAGAACCAGCTCTCCACGGTCAACTCCAGCAAGCGGGCCAGCTCAACGTTGTTGCCCACTTCGGGATGCGCGTCGAGCGGCAAATGCGCCGCATAGAGGTTGAGATTGGCCTGCAACAAGCGCGCGACCTTGCGTCCGAAAGCGCCGCGGATTGGCTCTTGTGTACCCCATAACAAGCCATGATGCACCAACTGCATCTGCGCCCCCACCTTGACGGCCGCGTCGATGCAGGGCTGGCCGGCGTCCACGGTGAAGACAATGCGCGTTACCTCGCCCGCGCCTTCCACCTGCAAGCCTTGGGGGCCGTAGTCGGGGATGGCATCGATCCTGAGGTAGCGGTCCAGGTATCGTACTAATTCATCGCGTTGCATAGCTCCGTCTCCAGATGGCGGCAAGATAGGGCTTACGAGTCGGAGATCACTGGGGCCGTCCGCAGCGTCATGGGGAGGGCATCGCTCTTGAGCTCGGCGGCCACAGGGGTGTCGGTTGTGTCTGCAGAGAGCGAAGCAGCGGGTGCGCGTTCGGGATCCAGGGCGCTCTCGCTGTGGACTTGCGGCGCAGCGGCTGGTTTCGCTGTTGCCTGCAGCCGAAACGTAATGGCCAGCACCAGGAGGACGATCCCGCTGATGCCCACCAACGTCTGGGGAATACCGATCAGGTCGGCCAGGGCGGCGATGGCCAGCATGGGCGGAATGCCTACCAGATTGTTGAGCATGAACTGCACCGAAAAAACCCGGCCGCGCAATTGTTCGGGCGTGTTCTCCTGCATCAGCGTCTGCGAGACGATATTGACCACAGCCATGGCCAGGCCCAGCCCGAAGCTTAAGGTCACGCTGGAAAGGATTAAGGCTGCGCTGGCCGCCGGCAGGTCGATCATCGTAGCATCCAGAATGAAGCGCTGGTTGGTCGCCTGAAAGCGCCAGGCCAGCACACCGAGCAGGGCGAAGCCCAAGGCCGTGGCTGCTATTCCTGTCCGCGCCACGCGCTGTTTGCGTATCCTGCCGCCGCGTCGTCCCAAGGCCACGGCTGCCAACAGCATACCAAGGCCGGCCGGCGCGAAGACAATGATCGCATCCTCCGGCGCCAGTTGATAGACACGCGCCGACATGCCAGGCGCCAACATGGCCATGGTCATCACCAGGCTGGCGATTAGCGTCAGGTGCATCATGCTGATCAGGACTGGACGATGCATCACCACAAACGTGGCCCCATCTTTCAATTCGCTCTTAACCTGCTGCCAACTGCTCTGCGCGCCGCCCCGGTTGCGGCTGCGCCTGGGCACGTCGCGTGGCAGTTGCGTCACCAGCAGCGCGGCCAGCGCATACAAACAGGCAATGCCGATGAAAGCCGCTTCGATGCCAATCAGTTTTACTGCCAATGGGCCAATGATAATCAGCCCGATCACCTGTGACAGAGCCAGGGTCATGCTGAACAGTGAGTTGGCGGTCAGCAGATGTGCGCGACCCACCAGCAAGGGAATGGCAGCGGCCTCGGCTGGGTTAAAAAACTGCCCGACCGTAGACATGAGGAAGGTCAGCGTGTAAAGCGTCAACAACACCCAGGCGCTGGTAGGATCAGGCGCAATCGCCAGCACCGCCAGGTAGCATAACATCAACACGGCGCGCAGCGCGTTGGAGCCGACCAGCACGTATTTCTTCGGCCACCGGTCGATGATCACACCGCTAAGCGGAGCGAAAATTACCCCTGGCAGCGTGAAAGCCAGGATAGTCAACCCCAGGTGCATACTGGAGCCGGTGATTCGTTCGATCAGCACGATCAAAACGAAGTTGAGGGTGTTTTGCGAAGTTTGCGAAACCCATTGCGCCGACCACAGCCGGCGAAAAGAGTTGTTGGTAAGTACGGGCCAGAAACCCTGGGAGGAGTTGACAATTGCCATGGTTTTTTGCACCGTCACGAAAACCGTTGAGCAATAATAGACCCGAGCACGCTGTGCCCGGGCTTAGAGAATGACTTTCAAACAGGCGGCAGTGGCAGATTAGCATGCGGCGCTGCGCCGCTGGCCGGATCGCCTCTGCGCACGAAGGTCTTGACCCGCTTCTCGAACTCGCGGCGGGTGAGCAGCACGCGGTGGTTGCACGTGGTGCAGTGCAGGCCAATGTCTGCGCCCAGCCGCACCACATCCCACTCATAGCCGCCGCAGGGATGCGGTTTGCGCAGCCGCACCACGTCGCCAAGACGGATTTCGATGCTCATGACCGCTATTCTAGCACATTCGCACAATTATGGCAACAATATTCTTGCGGCGCTGCTTTGGACAGCACCGGGCTATGCGGGCTATAATGACAATCAGTTGATTTCGCCCACTTGAGGAGTTCGCGTGCTCGGATTGCTCTCACCCCGCAGGTTGTTCCTATCGCTCGCGCTGGCGTTGCTGCTGGCTGGCTGTGCGCGCGTCCCGGCTGACGAAACGCCGCCGGTCAGCATGCCGGCGCCGCCCGCCGTAGCCCCAGCGCCGACAGTGTCGCAGGCGGCTGTTGCCGCGGCGCCGCTCGCCCCACCACCAACGCCGCCTGCCGCAACGCCAACGCCAGTCACCACAACACCCACCCCCACGGCATCGTCGCCCGCTGCGACAGCCTCGCCTGCACCGCCCACAGCGACTCTCCCGCCTAGCGTCGTTGTAGCCACCAGCCAAGCCGAGGGCGCAGCCGTGGTTATCACCGGCGAGACTGCCAACCTGCGCGCCGGGCCGGGCACAACCTTCGAAATTGTCGGCCAGGCCAGCGCAGGCCAGCGCTTTCCCGCGTTGGCCCGCAACACAGCGGGCGATTGGTGGCAGATCGATGTCGGCGGCCCTGCGGCCTGGGTGAGCGCCGGCCTGGCGAGGGTCGAGGGCGACCCGGCCGTGCTGCCCATAGCTGCGCAGGCCGCGCCAGCCACGGCCTCGGCTGCGCCAGTTCAGGTCTACGAGGTCGAGTTGTCCATCCCGACCTACCCCTATGCCGCCTTCACCAGCGAGGCCACCGACGCGCAGTACAACTGGACCTACCGCCGCTTCGATCAGGTGGCCTACGCAGCCAGCAATCCGCAACCTGCGCCACGGCCGTATCGCGCCGTAGTGCTGGAGAACGAGTACCTGCGAATCACGCTGCTGCCGGAGTTGGGCGGGCGCATCTACCAGGTGATCTTCAAGCCCACGGGCAGCAACGAGCTATATCAGAACCCGGTGATCAAGCCGTCGCCTTGGGGGCAGCCTGAGCAAGGCGGCTGGCTGGCGGCGGGCGGCATCGAGTGGGGACTGCCGGTGGCAGAGCACGGCTACGCCTGGGGCGACCGTTGGGGCCACATCACCACGTCGTTCGGACCAGACGCGGCCGGCGTTACCCTGTTCATGCCCGACGAGGGCCACCTGCGCGCCGACGTCGATGTGATCCTGCGCGCCGGCGAGGCCGCATTCACGATTCAGCCGCGCATCGTCAACCCCACGCAACAAGCCGTGTCCTATCAGTTCTGGCTGGACGCGCTGCTGGCGCCGGGTCCGGCCAACCTGGTTGGCCCCAACCTGCGCTTCATTCTGCCTACCGACCAGGTTACGGTCCACAGCCGCGGGGATGATTTCCTGCCCGCCCCGCAGCAAGCCATGAGCTGGCCGGTCTTCGACAACATCGATCTCAGCCGGCTGGGCAACTGGAACGACTGGCTGGGAGTCTTCGAGCGGCCAGCAGCCCACGGACCCTTTGCCGGCGTCTACGATCCCGACGTGGACGAGGGCATAGTGCGCGTCTTCCCGCCCGCAGCCACGCCGGGCAGCAAGATCTTCGCCCTGGGCTGGACAGCCCCCATCGATCCCAGCGTCTATACGGACGACCGCTCGGCCTACGTGGAACTGCACGGCGGCGTCTCGCCTACCTACTGGGACCAGGCGACCTTGGCCGCTGGCGCCACCTACACCTGGCAGGAGACCTGGTTTCCGGTGGCCGGCATCGGCGGGATCAGCTATGCCGACGGCAGCGGCGCAGTGCACCTAAGCCGCGCGGGCGACACACTGACGCTAGGCATCTTTCCGGTGCGGGCCGTGCAGGGCCGGGTCGAGGTGGCCGTCGATGGACAGACGATCCTGGACGAGGCCGTTGCCATCAGCCCCGCGCAGCCCTGGCGGCGTGTTTTGGCTGCGCCGGGCGGCTCTGGCGGCCGCGTTGCCGTGCGTCTTTTTGACCAGTCCGGCGCGCCAGTGCTAAACTATGAGCAACGCCCATGACCACATCCTCACCTCCTCCAAAGCGCCGTTGGCGCGACGCGACCTGGCGCGGTCCCAGCAGCCGCTCACTGGCTCTGGCCTCCTCGCTGATCATCCTGGCGCTGGCCGGACTGTTGATAGCCGCGCTGGCTGGCTTCAACCGCGGCGTCGCCGATCGACAGGCGGCCGTCGAAGCGGAGATCAGCCAGCGGTTGGCGGCCGGCATCGAACAGATGCAGGCAGGCAACGCGGAGCTGGCCGCGGCTCAATTCCAGCAGGTCTTGCAGATCGACCCGGCCAACCCGGCAGCCAGCGGCTACTTGCAGGAACTGCAAGGGAGCGCCAAGCCGGCCGCCACGCCCTCGGTCGCGCCGCTGTTGCTGGTGCCGCCCGATGGAGCAACCCCGCTGCCCACGCCCGCGCCCGTCGTATTGCCAACCAGCAGCCTCTTGCAACAGGCCGAGACGGCGCTGAAGGCCAAGGACTGGCCAGAGGCCATTGCCCTACTGAACCAATTGACTGCGCTGGATCCGGCCTACCAGCCGGAGGCGGTGCGCACGCTGCGTTTCAATGCCTATGCCCAACAGGGCCAGGCCTTTGTCGGCGAGGAACGGTATGAAGAGGCGCTGCGCTCCTTCGACCAGGCGTTGGTGATCCGCCCCGACGACGAGGAAGTGAAGACCACCCGCGAGCTGATCGCGCTGTACGTCGAGGCGCTGGGGCGCTGGCGGCTGGACTGGCCCGGCGTCGTTCGCAATTTGCAGGCTATTCAGGAGCGCCGGCCCGGTTTTCTGGACGTGAACAAGCGACTGCGCGCAGCCTATGAAGCCTGGGGCGATTCGCTGGTGCGCGACAGCCAGTGGTGCGATGCGGTCGAACGCTACGATGTGGCGCTGACTCTGGGCGCCTCCGATGAGATCGAGGTGAAGCGCGACCAGGCCAAAACGACATGCGCCCAGCCTGCTGTCGCGCAAGAAGCTGGCACAGCGCAGCCCGGCAGCACTGCGCAGCCCGGCGCCACGGTTGCGCCCGCAGGTTCGACGCCGATTGGAGCGGGCCGGCTGGCCTTTGCCACCTTCGATCCGCTCTTCAGCCGCTGGACCGTCTATCGCCTGCCGTTGCAGGGCGCACGCCAGCCTCAGTCGATCGCCGAGGCTGCGTCGCAGCCGGTCTTCTCACCGGATGGCAATTTTCTGGCCGTTCGGTCGGAACGCAGCGACCAGACCGGTCTGGCCGTCATGTCGTCCAGCGGCGCCGATCGGCGCCGGTTAACCACCTTCTACGAAGACGCACACCCGCGCTGGTCGTCCGACGGCAGCCAGATCACCTTTGAATCGAACCGCGAGGGCGACCGGCGCTGGCGTATCTACACGGTGGGGGCAGGCGGCGGCGACGGTGTCTTTCTGGACTATGGCCGCTGGCCGGCCTGGTCCCCGCGCAGCGCGACCATCGCTTATCAAGGCTGCAGCGCGGCCAGCGGCCGCTGCGGGCTGCTGTTGATCAACGCCAGCGGCGGCGACTCGCGTCAGATCAGCGATGTGCCGGGCGACACCATGCCGGCGTGGTCGCCCGACGGCGCACGTATCGCATTCGCCTCGGCCGAGCGCGGCGGCAGTTGGGACATCTTCGTGTTGGAGCTGGCCAGCGGCAGTGTGGCCACGTTGGCAGCCAGCCCCGGCGTGGATGCCCATCCGGTCTGGTCGCCCGATGGCCGGCAGGTGGCCTTCCTCTCCAACCGCGACGGCGCGTGGGCCATCTACGTGGTGGACGTGGCCAGCGGCCAGACGCAGCGCGTGTTGGCCCTGCCCGGCACGCTGCCTGACTGGTATGAGTCCCAGTTGGATTGGGGGCGGTGAGAGGCAAGTGGCAAGTTGCAGATTGCAAGTCGTCGGTCGAGTAGGCGTCTGCGCCGTATCGAGACCGACAGTTTGACGGCAGCGCGGGGATGCGGTACAATGCAGCAGCTTCGGGGCGTAGCGCAGGGGTAGCGCGCATGGTTTGGGACCATGAGGTCGGAGGTTCAAATCCTCTCGCCCCGACCTATCGGCGGGCGTAGCTCAATGGTAGAGCCCCAGCCTTCCAAGCTGGTCGTGAGGGTTCGATCCCCTTCGCCCGCTCTGTGGGCCCCTAGCTCAGCGGTTAGAGCGGCCGGCTCAGAGTAGTAAGTCTAAGTCAAGATGAGGGTTGTGTAACTCGGCATGGCAGTTGTGACAGACCAGAATGCACTTATCGAGTTCCGCCAGTACAGAGTTCATCTTTCGGTTGGACAACGAGCGCATATCGAGCTTGAAATCCTTCTCCGCATGGCCTGTATGGTGAAATGCCAAGCCTGCTAGATTCTTGCTGTAACCACAGATGCTACAGTGACCTCCGGCGGCTTTCACTAGTTCGATCTTTCTGGCGAGTCCCCTATTCTTCTGAGAATCATAGCTCTGGTGATGCTTATTCTTGCACTTGAGAGAGCAAAACATCTTTTGCTTTCCCCGCAATGAAGCACCACAGATGATGCAGTTAGATGATGGATTCATAACTGTATTATACTCTTGATATGATTTACCGCAAGGGCTACTTGGAGAGTAATCTTCAAGCATAACCTGTCAAATTCGGGGAAGCCTAAGTCAAACAGATAAGGTAATCCCGAGCCAAGCCTCAGTTCTGAGGAAGGTGTAGAGACTAGACGGCAGGCCCCCCGGCGACGGGGGTGAAGGGATAGTCCAGCCCACAAACTCGAAAGGGGCGGTGAAAGCCGCAGTGGGATGCATAACCGGTTGGTCCTCGGTTCGAATCCGGGGGGGCCCACCTCAATAGGCTCCAGCGTTTGGCTGGGGCCGTTGTTTTCAAGGAATGATGGAGGATCGATGAAAGTAGCAGATATCATGACCCGCGAGGTCGTCAGCGTACGCGCGGACATGCGCGTGGGCCAGATCGCGCGCGTGTTTCGCGAGCATCAGTTGAGCGGCCTGCCGGTGATCGACGCCGACGGCGAGCTGGTGGGCATCATCACCGAACTGGACATGGTCAAACGCCACGCCCGGCCGCAGATGCCAGCCTTCCTGCCGCTGTTGGGCGCCTACCTGCCCCTGGGCACCAAGGACTACAAGGAGAGCCTGCGCCGCATCACCGGCATCACGGCCGAGGACATCATGACCACCCCGGTCAACACCATCGGCCCGGACGCCAGCATCGAGGACGCAGCCACGGTGATGGTCAGCAATCGCTCCAACCCGCTGCCGGTGGTGGATGAGAACGACCACATGATCGGCATCATCTCGCGCACCGATATTCTGGGTGTGATCGAGGAGATGGAGCTGCGGCTGGAACGCGAGGGAGACGTAGCCTAGCCTCGTAGCCTCGTAGGTCCGGCTACCAGCCGGACGCCGCGCCGCGCAGGCGTCACGTTGGTAACGTGACCTACGGCGGCCCCATCGGGCGTCACGTTGGTAACGTGACCTACGGCGGCCCCACCAAGCGGTTTTCCAGCACCTGATCGGCCGTGAAGCCATCCAGTTGAAGGTACCAGCAGGCGGCGTCCAGCAGCGCCTGCTGGGGTAACATGCCGACCAGCTCGCTGCGGGTAATCAGTGCGCCGTAGCGGGCCGCCTCGCGCCGCACCATCTCCACAACGGTGTGCAGGGCGGTCTGGCGAAAATCGGTCAGGTTCATGGACACCTGCGCCTGGCCCTCCACCAACAGGCCCATCGCCTGCACGTAGCGCAGCCCGCCGCTGGTGAAGCGCATTGTCTTGGCGATCTTCTTGGCGATCTCGACATCGGCGGTGTTGAGGTAAACGTTGAAGGCAATCAGAAACGGCCGCGCGCCGACAGCCGTGGCGCCGGCCGGCCCCATGCGCCGCGGCCCAAAGTCCGGCTCATGGGCGGGATCGCTGCCGATCAGCTCGCGAATGCCCTCGTATTGCCCCTTGCGTATGGCTGGCAGGCTTTCCCGCTCCGGCCGGCTGGCGGCCTTGGCGTAGAGATAGACCGGAATCGCCAGCTCGTCGCCGATACGCTGGCCAAGCCGGCGAGCCAGCGCCACACAGTCATCCATGCTGACGCCGCGCACAGGGATGAAGGGGATCACGTCGGTGGCGCCCATGCGGGGGTGCTCGCCGCGGTGCTGGTCCAGGTCGATCAGCTCGGCGGCCCGGCGGGCGCCCTGGAAAGCCCCTTCCAGCGCCGCCTCCGGCTCGCCGACAAAGGTGACGACCGTGCGGTTGTGATCGGCGTCCGACTGCACGTCCAGCACCTGCGCGCCGGGCACGGCGGCGATGGCGGCCACGATCGCGTCGATCACCTCCTGACGCCGGCCTTCGCTGAAGTTGGGTACACACTCAACGAGTTGTTGCATGACAGACTCCATAGCAATGAACACGATGCCAACCACACCCAAACGGGCCTCCGAGTCGGCGGTCGAAATGACCGAGATCATCCTGCCGTCTCACGCCAACGCGCTGGGCACCATCTTCGGCGGCCAGGTGGCGGCCTGGATCGACATCGCCGCGGGCGTGGCCGCCATGCGCCATGCCCGCAACATCGTGGTGACTGCCTCCATGGACGACCTGCACTTCATGGCGCCGGCCCATGTGGGCGAGGTACTGGTGCTCAAGGCCCACGTCAACCGGGCCTTTGGCACGTCGATGGAGGTAGGGGTGCGGGCCGAGGCCGAGAACCCGCTGACCGGCGAGCGCCGCCACACGGCCACGGCCTACCTGACCTTCGTGGCGCTGGATCGCGACGGCAACCGCCTGCCTGTGCCGCCGCTGCTGCCAGAGACTGACGCCGAACAGCGGCGCTATCAGCAAGCCGAGCAGCGGCGGGTGTGGCGCTTGGAGCGGCGCCGGCTGCGGAGAAGTGATGAATGATGAATGATAATTGATGAATCCGGACTAGCCTTCATCGTTCATCGTTCATCGTTCATCATTCATCATTTCTTGTTTCTGCCACCGTGAACTTCTGTAGGGCCACGCCGGCCTGGGCCAGGAAGGCCACCGAGTTGGCGTCGGGGTAGGCGCCCGCGTAGACCACGCGCGTCAGGCCGGCGTTGATGATCATCTTCGCGCAGGTCAGGCAGGGCTGGTGGGTGACGTAGAGCGTGCCGCCGCGCACGCTGACGCCGTGCTGCGCGGCCTGGATGATGGCGTTCTGCTCGGCATGCAGGGTGCGCACGCAGTGGCCATCCACCATCAGATGGCCCACCTCGTCGCAATGGGGCAGCCCGGCCGGCGAACCGTTGTAGCCGGTGGTGAGGATGCGCCGGCCTTTGACGATGATCGCGCCGACGCGCGCCCGGTCGCAGGTGCTGCGCTTGGCCACCTGGAAGGTGATATCCATGAAGTAGTCGTCCCAGGAGGGGCGCTTGCGCTCGGTCTCGGTCATGACGCTCAGCCGGTGCCGAATTGGCGATCGCCGGCGTCGCCCAGACCGGGCACGATGTAGCCGATGTTGTTGAGGTGGTCGTCGACCGCGGCCAGGTGGATTGGCACGTCGGGATGGGCGCTGCTCAGCCGCTCGATTCCTTCAGGGGCGGCGATCAGGCCGACGAACTTGATGCGTTGGGCGCCCCAGCGCTTGAGCACGTCCACCGTGGCAACGGCCGAGCCGCCGGTGGCCAGCATCGGGTCGAGGATCAGGCAGACTTGCACCGTGGGCGCCACCGGCAGCTTGTTGTAGTACTCCACCGGGCGCAGGGTGCGCTCGTCGCGGTAGAGGCCGATGTGCCAGACCTCGGCCGAGGGCATCATCTCCCAGATGCCCTCGACCATGCCCAGCCCGGCGCGCAGGATGGGCACCAGGCCGATATGCTCGCGCAGCACAGATCCCTGGGCGGTAGCCAGCGGCGTGGCAACCTCGGTGGACTCTGCGGCCAGGTCCTGCGTCGCCTCGTAGGCCAGCAGGATGGCGATCTCGCGCACCAACTCGCGAAATTTCTTCGGCTCGGTGCGCTGGTCGCGCAGCAGAGTCAGCTTATGCCGGATCAGCGGATGATTCGAGACATGGACGTCAGGCACGGGTAGGTCTCCGATCACTCTTCCATGTAGCGCAGCGCGGCCTTCTTGGCGATGCGCTCGACCTCGCGTTGGCAGTCCAGGCAGAGGGTGGCGTCCGGCCGAACCTCCAAGCGCGCCGGATCGATGGGGTTGCCGCAGCGCTCGCAGATGCCATAGCGTCCCTTCTCGATGGCGCGCAACGCCATGTTGACCGACTCGAGCTTGCGCTCCAACACCGTCAGCAACGCCAGGTTCTTCTCCCGTTCGGCCAGGTCAGGGTCGCCCTCGTCGGCATCCACGTCAACTTCGCCCTGCAGCCACTCCTTGAGATGCCCGATATCATCCACGATGGCAACGCGCTCGGCTTCCAGCTTGGCTCGTTCAGTTTCAACTTTGGTTGGTTTCATGTGGAAAGCCCCTCATCCTTTCTGGGTGGGTGTGTCTTGCGCCGCTCGTTGGCGCTCGGACGATGCCGGCGCTGGCTCTGCTGCATCCTTGCGGCAGAGGTGGGTTTGGCGCATTCGTTGGCAGGTTATACCACGAATTGATTTGCGAGTCAATGATCTAGATCATGTTTTCACACCTATTCTGGCGTTGCCACGCTTGGCATTGTGTGTTACAATCACGCAGGCAGTAACCGAACCACCCTGGTCCGAGGAAACGAGCACCCCATGAAATCGATGCACCTAAATCAAAAACAGAAGATCTTGATTGGCATGGGTATCGCCATCGCGATTGCGCTGCTGATCTTCACCCTGTGGTACCTGCTTACCCACCCAGTCTTCACCGCGGCCCTCACCGATGTCTGGATCATCCTCCTGGCGCTGGTGGTGCTGGTGATGAACATCTTTCTGATCATCATGCTGTGGCAGATCGTCCGGCTGATCGACTTCCTCCTGTTCGAGTTGAAGCCGGTGCTGGAGAGCCTGCAGGAGACCAGCAGCACCGTGCGCGGCACAGCCAGCTTTGTCAGCGACGAGGTCAGCAGCCCGATTATCGACGCCTCAGCCAAGACGGCGCGCGTCAAGGGCTCGCTGCGCTTCGTGGTGGACAGCCTGACCAAGGGCGCGCAGCAGCACGGCTCCCAAGGGAATACGGCACAGGGATCAACGTCGCGCACAGCGCCGCCACCTCCGTGGGGCGCCGCCGGCCAGGCAGCAAACGGCGGGCCGGCCGCGGATGCTGCGGATCAGCAGCCAGCATAGGAGTAAGCTACCATGAGTGAAAAGCCAAATTCGAGCGCCTTTATTCGGGGCTTCCTGGCCGGCGCATTAGCCGCAGCGGCCTATACCCTGCTGAAGGCCCCGCGCTCCGGCCACGAGACCATCGAACAGATCAAGGGCCAGGGCAGTAAGCTCAAGACGCGGGCTGAGGATAAGGTCGGCGGCCTGAGGGGCCAGGCGGCGCATAGCACCGGCGGCTGGCAGTACGCTGCTCCGTCGGGGCCACAGTACTGGCAGGCCGATCTGCAAAACGTGGCGCAAGAGGCCCAGTCCAGCGTCGAGGATGTGGCCGAAGAGGCCAAGTCTACCGTCCTGGACTTCGCCCAACAAGCTCAAGAGCAGACGGGCGAGGCCGCCGACGCAGTGCAGGCCGCGGCCAGCGACGTGGTCGAATCGGCCAAGGATACGCTGGCGTCATAGGCCAGGTCCTTGGGGTTTTTCGTGCAAACGGAGACTGCGGCCCAACGACGATAGCCGCGTCTGCAGCGAGTCGTGGTTGGCGCTGAGAAACCCGCAGGGTCTTGACAACGACAAGGCCGGACAGTCCATCACAGGACTGCCCGGCCTTGTTCGTCGTTTGATGAAGAAGTTCGACTTCTCCGAGAAGTCGAACTTCTGGTCTTCTTGGCGTTCTTGGCGCCTTGGCGTGAGACTGCAAGTCGCGGCTAGCGCTGGACGTCGAAACCGGCCTGTTCCCAGGAGATCATGCCGCCCTGCATGTTGTGGGCGTCGAAGCCAGCCTGGCGCAGCAGCTCGGTCGCCTGGCCGCTGCGGTTGCCGCTGCGGCAGACCGCGACCACGGTCTTGTCCTTGGGGATCTCGCTCAGCCGGCTGCTGAGCTGGCCCAGCGGGATCAGCGTCGCCTCGGGGATGTGGCCGGCGGCGAACTCGTCCGGCTCGCGCACGTCGATCAACACCACATCGGGGTTGCCACGCAGGCTGTTGACCGTCTTGGCGTCGACGGTCGCAGGCAGGTTGAGCGAGGCGGCGGCGCTCTGCGGAGCAGCAGCCGGCGCAGCCGCCGGGCTGGCGGTCGATCCACAGCCGCTGACGGCGATGGCGATCACAATGAAAAGGCCGAGCGCCAGATTAGTTCGGTAGTTCAAGCGTTGCATGTTTGTTCCTCGGATGATAGATATCAAGCGGGACGGTCTTCACGCTGCCGTCAATAGCGATAGATGGGACGCAGATTTGCGCAGATTAACGCTGATCAGAGTGGGAAGAAGAGCAGGGTGTGTCTTCTGATCTGCGTTCATCCAGTAAATCTGCGTCCAGATCAGGGAACGCAAGCACGGCGACGTTACACAGCATCCAGCTATGCGATCATAGCACCCAATAGATGCCCCGACCGTATCCGTCGTTACATCCGCTCCCCCCATTAACAAATCACCAAATTACCATTCCCGGCATGGTTCATTGACTGGCGCGTGAAGCTTTACAATCTCCGCGGAGTCGAGCACGCCCACGTGCGGGTTTTGCGCACACAAGCCGCACCTGGGGGTGCTCACTCCGCGATGAATTGTGAAGCTCGATTGAAACAGATTGAACCATGCCCCATTCCCCAATTAACCATTCTCCGACCTCCCCAAAGCCTCCTCCACCAGCGCCAGCATCCGCTCCACCCGCACGTCCCACATCTTCGTCTGCGCCGTTGCCTCGGCCAATGGCTTACGGCATCTGTGCTACGAATGCCGGTTTGCCGGGTCAATTGACACGGATGTTGTTCAGACGTATACTACAGACCAGTCTGCTACTTGTCGAGTGATACGTTGTGACCAGTCAAGCTTTCGAGAGCGTTGGATTGCACGGATGGATATCCCTTGATCACAATTCCACTTCAACTTTCCGATCAACTAGCCCAGCAGGTATTGCCAATCCAGGATCGCTTGCCGGAGATCATCGAGCTTGGCCTGCGCCACTGGCAAAAGCAGAAGCCAACCACGCCGCGCGAACGCATCGAGCGGGTATGGGAAGCAGCCGGCCTGATTGAGCCTGTGAACCTGAGCGACAATGACCACCCAACACAAGGCCGGAAGCGCCGAACGCCGATTATGGCTGGGGGGCAGCCGGCCAGTGAGATCATTATTGAGCAGCGAGGGGCGTTGTGACACGGCAAGCATCGGGCGGGCGACAACCAGCGGTGCTAGCGCGCACCTTCTACCTGGACGCCAGCGCACTGGTGAAGCGTTATCTGGCCGAGACCGGTTCAGCCTGGGTTGAGTCCATCTGCGCTGACGAAGAGGGCGTCGCAATCGCCATCGCCCATGTTGGATTGGTCGAAACGGCCGCGGCATTCGCAGCCAAACGACGCGGCCTGTTTATCACTGCCAGCGAGCACGAGTCCGCTCTCGCCGACTTGATGCGTGATGCAAGAACTCGTTACCGGCTGGTCGCTGTAGGCCCAGCCATCATCGACAGCGCTATTCAGCTGACGCGCCGTCAGAAGCTGCGTGGCTACGATGCGATCCACCTAGCGTGCGCGCTGGCTCTCAACCGACCTCTGGTAGAGAACGACCTGCCTGCTCTGACCTTCATTGCTGCGGATGGAGACCTGTTGGCTGCGGCCACGGCCGAGGGCTTGGCGATCGACAATCCGAACCTGCACCCCTAAAGGCAAGAGGCTGGTGACCGGCTATTTTTGGTTTTGACCGCGCGGATGTTCGGCGGCTCTACGCTGCAACGCCTTCTCGATGAGCGCTAGCATCCGCTCCACTCGCGCGTCCCACGTATTGGCCGCCGCCACCGCCAGTCGCGCTGCCACGGCATCGGGCGCATCCCCCTCCGCCAGCGCCGCCTCGACAGCCGCCACAAATCCATCCATATCGCCGGCCAGCCGCACCAACGGCTGGAACTGCGCCAGCTCCGGCAGGAGCGTGCCCACCACCGGCTTGCCGACCGCCAGGTACTCGTAGACCTTGAGCGGGTTGACGTGGCGGGTCTGCTCGTTCAGCTTGTAGGGGATCAATCCCACGGCGCAGCCGGCCATCACGGCCGGCACGTGCTCCGGCGCCACCGCGCCGGAGAAATGGACGTTGGCCAGCGCCCGAAGCCGCGCCAGCTCAGCTTCGTCCAGGCCATAGCTCAGCGGGCCGACCAAATCGATGCGCCAATCCGGCCGCCGTGTCGCAACCCCGGCCAGCAGGGCCAGGTCCACCTTGGCGTTGATGCCGCCGACGACGCCTAAGACGGGGTGACAAGGTGACAAGGTGACTGGGTGACTGGGTGATTGGGAACCATCCCGGAGGGACTGGGTGATTGGTGGTTCGCCAGCGGCGGATGAGTTGGCCAGGGCGCGCTGGAAGGCGTCGTAGTCGACGGCGTTGGGCATGTAGTGGGTGTTGGGGTTCAAAGGCAGGCGCGCGTCGACCAGGCTCTGCGCGGTGCAGAAGACCAGGTCGGCGTGGGTGGTGAGCTGGCGGTCCAGGTCCCGTTGGCGCTGGGCCTGGGCGGGGGAGAGGCTGGGATAGGCGCTGTATTCGTCGACCACGTGGTAGATGACCAGGCGCGGGTCGAGCTGGTCGATCCAGTGCTGCTGGCTGGGGCGGAAGAGCCAGAGGATGGGGGAGGGGGGAGAATGGTTAATGGTGAATTGGTGAATTGGTGAATGGTTAATGGGAAGCGGAAGGCGGCGCAGGGCGGACTCGAGGCGGCGGCGGCGCAGGGCGGCGGTGAGAGGGCCGAGGAGCGGCGCGCCGGTGACGGGGGCGAGCGGCGACCAGCGGAAGGTGTAGAGGCCGTCGGCGACGTGAGTCAGCGCCGGCTGCGTCGTGCCGGCCAGGCCCGGCCACGCGCGCAGGTATGGCTCCTCACCCACGTAGAGCACCGTCGTCACGCGCGCCAGCCGCCGCGCGATCTGCGGCTTGTCCTGCCAGATGGCGCCGGGCGGGTCAGGGGTGAGGAAGAGGATGGGAGGGAGGGACATGGGCGAAAAGATTCTAGCACGCAGACCATGTTTTCGACAAACGTCGTAACGACAAGCTGCCGTCCCGCCCCCATAACCAAAGCTGCCGATTCCTCAAACCCGCTGCGAACTGGCCCAAAAGATGATCTGTATCATATCCGCAGGTGCGCACTTTGTGCTATAATGACGTCATCTACTCTGGCGCCGCACAAGCCACGGCTCTTTGCAACGAAGACGATGGCGCCTTGTGAGCGTGGCGCAACAGCGGGGCCACGGAGCTTGAGAGTCCTGGCATCGTCGGTTTAGAGGCGAGAGAAAGTCCCTGCTGGCCGGGTTCGACCGCGCAGCTCAACAACGCCGGAGAACACACCAATGCGCCGTCTGATTCTACTCGTCATGCTTGCCATGTTGGTGCCGATTGGCTTCCTGGCTGTTCGGGTGGGTTGGCCAGGGCTGATTGTGGTTATCACCTTCGCGTGGGTCGTGTATGGCATGCTGCTGCTGAAGGATACACCGGGCAAAACAAGCGTCGTGTTATTCTCCACAGCCTTCCTCTTGATGTCCCTGCTAATCGCCTGGGGCTTGCGCTGGACTCTGAAGCAGATCGAACTGGCTTTGACCGCCAGCGACACTATCTGGCCGATCTTCCAGCTGTTTGCTGGCTCTGACCTGCTCCAGAACTTCTGGGCTATCGTAGGTGGCGTCGTGGTGTCAGGCATCCTGTTCGGTCTGCTGATTTCGCTGGCAGCCATGGCCAACGCCACACGTCACGTACCGAAAGATGGCCAGTCGCGCGATAATGCCTATGCGCGATCCCTGCGTCGGGCTTTGGGACTGGTGCCTGCTAAGTGGGCGATACGGGATGGACAGATCATCACCGTCAAGGCACCAAAGCTGCCGCAGCAGCCAATGACAGGACCGGGGGAGGTCGAAATCCAACGGGGCCACGCACTCATCCTGGAGAAGGAGGGCGTCGTGACTGATGTTCTGCCAGCGGGCGTGCATTGGGTCTGTGACAAGGAACGCATCGCCATGCTGGTGCCCCTGTATGGCCGCGGTGACAAAGTGGTGGTCAGACACGCCGCCACGCGGGATGGGCTGCAGATCGAAGAACTGGAGCTCATGATCTTCCACAAGGTGTACAGCGACGACGTAAGCCCCCAATTCGGTGATGAGAAGTTTCGCTTCAACAAGGACATCCTGCAGGATCGGGTTTGGTCCGCATCAGGCAGCACCTGGGAGGCCGGCGTCAAGGCCGTGACCGAGCGCGAGGCCCGCAGCGTAATCGCCGGCTATGAGATGGAGCAGCTCGTCACGCTGAACCACGATCAGCGCGAGGCGTTCAAGACGCAACTGCAGGAGAAGATCAACGCTATCACCAGAGAATTTATGGGCGTGACCGTGACCGTCACCGGTATCGGGACAATCAACGCCCCTGACCTAGCCGCCGAGAAGTTGATGGCGCGCTGGACGGCGCAGCAGGACCGGGCTATCGCCTGGGATCAGGCGGTGCAGCAAAACAAGATCATGGTCGATACTGCCACCGCCCGGCGCGACGCCTTCACCATGCTCTTCGACGCCATGAACAGTGCCCTGGAGAAGCGCCCGGACGCCAAGGAACTGCTGGCCATGAGCTTCGTCGAAAGGATGGAGCGTGTCGAGGGCGACCCGTCCAGCGGCGCCAACCAAGACTTGGAAGCACTGAGCAGGCTCTATGTGATCGAAGCGCTCAAGAGCCTGACGGGCACTGCGGCCCCCCCGTGAGGGTACTGCCAACGCCTAGGCCGACTCGGGCGGCGGTTTGATCTCTGCCGTGCGACGCGCTGGCCTCCATGGAGCATCCAGCGGCGGCGACAAGGGCGACGTGCTGACCTGGATGCCAAAGCTGGTGGCCGTTGCAGCCAAAGCGGCCAGAAACCCGCGGCGATAGCTGTCGGTCTCCGGGCTATCGCACTGGGCCGCCATCTGCTGACACGTCAATTCCACCCCGCGTAGGACGTTCTCGATATCTTGCCTGTGCCAGACGGACTGGGCCATGGGTTGTCTCCACTGTGATCAATACGAACGCATGTTCTGTCTGCAATCATACCTCCTTTCGCCTGTAGGTGCAAATCGCGCTAACCTGAAAATAGCCGCTCGGGCCGGTCTCCGACCGAGCCCGCCCTTTTTCATCCATGGTTGTGCGCCTACAATGGCGGCACTCCATCCTGCATGCACGGAGACGCCCCCATGTGCGACACGTTGACCGTCACCCCCACCGCCTCCGCCGACAATATCGCCCTCCTGGCCAAGAACTCCGACCGCGAGCCGAACGAGGCGCACCAGGTCGTGCTGCTGCCGGCAATGGACCACGCGCCGGGCAGCCGCGTGCGCTGTACATCTATCGACATCGAGCAGGCGCCGCACACCTTCGCCGTGGCGCTGGCCAAGCCCTTCTGGATCTGGGGCGCGGAGATGGGGGTCAACGAGCACGGCGTGGCCATCGGCAACGAGGCGGTGTTCACCAAGGAGCCGTATGCCAAAACGGGCGGCCTGCTGGGCATGGACCTGCTGCGCCTAGGCCTGGAGCGGGGCGCGACCGCGCGTGAGGCGCTGCAGGTGATGATCGACCTGCTGGAACAGCACGGCCAGGGCGGCAACTGCGGCTTCGCGCACACCCTCTACTACCACAACAGCTTCCTCATCGCCGATCCACGCGAAGCCTGGGTGTGGGAGACGGCCGGCCGGCACTGGGCGGCCACGAAGGTGCAGGGGGTCTACGCTATCTCCAACGCCATCACCCTGGGTGCTCAGTTCGACCTGGCCTCGGCCGACCTGGTGAGCAACGCGCTGCGCCGCGGCTGGTGCAAAAGCGCCGACGACTTTGACTTTGGTCGCTGCTACTCTGACTTCCTCTACACCCGCTTCAGCGACAGCCGGGCGCGCTGCGCGCTGAGCACGCAGACGCTGCACGGCCAGGCCGGCCAGGCCACGCCGCTGAGCCTGATGAGGGTGCTACGCCAGCACGATCCGGATGCGGGCTCGAATTGGTCGCCGGCGGCCGGCCTGCTGGGCAGCACGGTCTGCATGCACGCGGGCCCCGGCCCGGCGCGGGGCAGCCAGACCACCGGCTCGCTCGTCGCCCACCTGCACCCGCAACGGCCGACGCTCTTCGTCACGGCCACGGCCGCGCCCTGTACGTCGATCTTCAAGCCGCTGTGGCTGGACACGCCGTTGCCCGACGCGGTAGGACCAGCGCCCACAGGCGCCTACGACCCGCACACCCTCTTCTGGCGTCACGAGCGGTTGCACCGCGCCGTGCTGGCCGATTACCCGGCCCGTAGCGCGCTGTTGACGGCCGAGCGCGACGCGTTGGAGCAGGAGTTCGTGGCCGGCGCGTTGGCCATCGCCGACCGGCCGGCCGATGAACGCGCTGAGTTCGTGATCGCCTGCTGGGCGCGGGCTGACGCAGCCGAGGCGCGCTGGTTGGCGCAAATCGAGGCCATGCCGCCGCGTGGCCGCACTCCCATGCTCTATCGGCGGACGTGGGCCGGCTTCGACCGCGCGGCGGGTGTGCCGGCTGCGTGAGGGGTTTGGACCACGAAATCGCGAAGGGCCGCGAAGGCGCGAAGCGCGAAGAACGCGAAGACGGCGCTCACCATGCCAAGCCTCGGTTAATGCCCTTTTCGATCAGCATCCAGAGGCATCTACTGCCAAATGAACAAGACAAACGCCCGATCCCGCTACCAGGCCCTCGACAGTTTTGGCGTCTCTCAGGCCGACCTCAACCGTCGTAGCCCACCCCTTCGCGACCTTCGTGTTTCGCGCCTTCGCGCCCCTTTGCGTTTTCGTGCTCCAAGCGTTTCGCGTTTTCGTGCTCCAAACCTCTCATGCCCCCACTCAGCAAACCCGCCACCTTCGACCTTTTTACCCAACACGTCTCCTCCGCCAAGGCCGCCTTCTTCCAGGCGGCCGGCATCGACTTCGTCATGGGCCGCCGCGCGGGGCCGTTCATCTGGGATCTGGACGGCGCCACCCGGCTGATCAACTGCCACTGCAACGGCGGGGTCTACAATCTGGGCCACCGCCACCCGGCTCTGGTGCAGACGTTGATCGACAGCCTGCAGACGCTGGACATCGGCAACCACCACTTGGTCAGCGCGCCGCGCGCGGCCCTGGCGGCCCGGCTGGCTGAGCTGACCGGCCTGCCCTACACGGTCTTCGCGGTGGGCGGCGGCGAGGCCATCGACCTGGCCATCAAGGTGGCGCGCGGGGCCACCGGCCGGCAGAGGATCGTCTCGGCCAGCGGCGGCTACCACGGCCACACTGGCTACGCCCTGCACACCGGCGACGAGAAGTATTTCGAGCCTTTCGGCCCGCGCCTGCCAGGCTTCGTGCAGGTTCCCTTTGGCGATGTGAACGCGCTGGCGGCCGCGCTGGACAACGACACGGCCGCCGTGATCCTGGAGACGGTGCCGGCCACGCTGGGCATGCCGATCCCGCCGCCCGGCTATCTGGCGCAGGCGCGGCGGCTGTGCGACCAAGCTGGCGCGCTGCTGATCCTGGACGAGATCCAGGCCGGGCTGGGCCGCACCGGCAAGCTGTGGGCGTTTCAACATTTCGACATCCAGCCCGATATGCTGGTGATCGGCAAGGGGCTGTCGGGCGGGCTCTATCCCATGGCCGCGACCTGCATCAGCGCCCGCTGCGAGGCGGTCTTCCACGACGACCCCTTCATCCACATCTCGACCTTCGGCGGCGCGGAGGTGGCCTGCCCGCTGGCGCTGCAGGTGCTCGATTTGTCTTCGGATCCAGCCTTTCTCCAACACGTGCGCGTGCTGGCAGCTCAATTCGCCGCCGGCTTTGCCGATCTGCGCACCCGTCATCCGCGACTGTTGGTGCGGCTGCGCCAACTGGGTCTGATGATGGGAATCGAAATGGCGCATCCGGCCTGTGGCCCGCTGTTCAGCAAGGCGGCCTACGACCACGGCTTTCTCTCGGTCTACGCCTACAACGACAGCCGCGTGGCTCAGTTCCTGCCGCCGCTGATCATTGATCAAACGCTGGCGGCCGAGCTGCTGGAGCGGGTGGACGCAGCTCTGGCGCAGGTGGCCGCCATGTTGGGCAACAACGCCTAGCGCAGAACTGGACACTTCGCTCATTTGGACGCAGATCAACGCAGAGAACGCAGATCAGAAGACGGAACC
>JBAQCH010000342.1:0-5797 GCA_049294015.1 Anaerolineae bacterium | reverse complement strand
GGCAGGCGCAGCGTCTCCCAGCGCAGGCTGTGCAGCGCCGCGGCGTCATCGCCGATGAAGAGGCGCAGGTGCAGAGGCGTCTGCTGGCTGGCCGCCACGGCCAGCGCCTCGTCGAAGCGGCCGCGCGCCTTGGGGTCGGCCAGCAGTTGACCGGCCAGGCTCGCGCCGTAGCCGGCCGGGTCCATCTCCTGGCCGCGCAGCGCGTCCATGTCCGGCGTCCACGACCCGCTGAAGGACCGGTCCAAGCCAGCCGCGGGCTGGCGAAAACGGATAGTCAGGCCATAGCTGGCCGGGCTGCTACGAAAGATGAAGAGTTCGAAATCGGCGTGGTTCACGATGAAGGTACCTCGCGGGCGTTCTACATAAGATTAAACGTAAACGGGCGTGAATTCACACTGGTCTGGCGTTACCGGCAGCGAGGCTGAAACAGGTCGCCGATAGCCACGTCGACGCCCAGGGCGTGCAGCTTGGCCGCGGACGCCTCCCGCGCCAGCCCGCGCAGCGCATAGCCGCGGCGTAGAAGTTCGAGTACGACAAAGTGGCCAGAAAGGCCGGTGGCGCCGGTGATGAGGATCATGGGTCACACTCCACTGGGTTTTCTGGGGTAGGCTCTTGGCGGAGTCCATCCGATGCGGTATAATCTCGACTGCAATCACGTTCCTTATGTGTCGAAGTGACTGCCAGACTGGGATAGGGTGGCTGAAGACGACGCTCTCAAGCGGATCAAAGGCCTGGATTGAAGGGTGTGACCATGAACAGATTGTCTGATGAATTTCGGCTTCAAGATGTGGTTGGCGTGACCCAAGTGAGAGATTATGTGCTGACTGTGCGTTTCGACGATGGCTTCGAGCGCACCATCGACTTCGAGCCGATCTTGTTTGGGCCCCTGTTTGGACCGCTGCGTGACCTGCGCCTGTTCAGGCAGGCCAGGGTCAATGGCGATCTGGGCACCATCGTCTGGCCAACGGGCGCCGACATCGATCCGGGCGTGCTGTACGATTGGCCTGAGCACGTCGATACTATTGTCAGGAGCCGTCGCGAACGCTGGCTGGCACAGAATGTCGTTGTCGAGGCGTGATGATGTCTGAGACAGACGATCTCACCGAAGCGGCCGAGGCCGAAAAACTGGCCGCGCTGCCCACTGAGCGTTACTTTCGAGAACGGGCCGCCCGCGCCAAGCCGGCAGATTTCGCCGCCATCATCGAAAAGGCGGGGACGGATATCGCGATCGAGGGGGATGAGTTGCCGGTCCCGGCACGCGGCTAACGATCGGCCGGCTGGCGCGCCCTCTGTAGAATCGCAGCCAGGATTGCGGCGATGTTCCAGGCGTCGTCGCCCGCCCGGTGGTGGGTGCCCTCCAGCGGCAGGCCCAGCGCCGCCAGCCCGTCGCGCATGCCAACCTCTCGCTTTAAGCCTAACGTCACGGCCAACAGTGTCTTGACATTGAGGTGCCCTGGCCCAAAGGGATAGGGGATGCCGAACTCGTCGCAGTTGCGCATAAACTGCTGGCGATCAAAGTCGCCGTAGCTGGCCCACAGGCGGGACTGGGCCTGGTATTCTTGCGCCAGGGTCTGGCAGGCCTGCGCCAACGGGACGCCATAGTCCACGTCGGCCTGCGTGAGGGTGGTCAGCTCGGTGCAGAAGGCGCTGACCGTCGAGCGGGCCGGCCGCACCAGGATGCTGCGCCGCTCGCCGCGCGTCAAGGTCGCCACGTCCAGCAGGCACAGCCCGATCTCGATAATCTCGCTGCGCTGCCCCGGCGGCGGCTCGCCCTGCCAGCAGGTGGCTTCGACGTCGATGACGAGGATGTGGTCCAGTTTACGGGGCAAGAGCAACTCCCATTGTCTAGTTAAGGCACACGTTCAAAGCCATGGAGTGTTTGGCATGTATCGAACAAGTGTTGACACACAACCGGTGTCAAGGGCCTGAGGCGCTGCGACCCTTGACACCGGCGAGCACCTGTTCAAGATGGAGCAGCCGCCACTGCCTGACCGATCACAACTGTCAGACTGTCAAACATAAGGGGTAGAAAGATGGATCAATTATTGAGACTATCGATCAACCCCCAGGCAGCTTGAACCAAGTTTTCTATCTCAGTACTTGATCCTCCTGATGCTTTCATATCACTCGCAGTCAGGTAAGTTGCGGCGATAACCCGAGAGATCTGCTCCTTCTGGTTATTTTCAAGCGCACGGCACGCTTGGGCATGGCATACTGCAACTTGTCCCAACGCGACAAGATCAGCTTCACTTGCAGGTGGAACTTGGCTCAGACTCTCCCTAAGTATGAACTCGGTGAGAGCCTGGGCTCGTCGGCTCATGCCTTGATTCTGAAGACCATCTGCAAAGATCCTGTACTCATTGGTGGTTGGGTTCTCAGTTTCACGCAACTTGATCAACAACTCGAGAAGCCAGTCGGGAAGTGGCTCCAACTCTTCCTCGAGTGGCGTTTCATCTTGATCAATAATCGGATCTATACATGGTTTGAGCGGCATTTTGCCCTTCTTGAGGAGTTGTTGACAGATAGGATCATTTGGGTGATATAGATAATCCGGGCAGCAATCAATTACCGGTGCCTTCTTAAGCTGAAACATGATAGGTTACCTCCGTATTCACTGTGAATTGAGTAATCGTAGTCATCAACGTGCAACCGCTCATCTGCAATTCAGGGAGTCGATGTGGCCATGTGCATCCTGGCTCCTTTCATTTTCGCCCACGATTCCGTTTGAGCCTATCTGCATGTAACGCATCCAACGTGTGCATGCGTCTGTCGATGTATGTATATTTTCGGAAATGTAAGCTAAGTAGTACGCAATCTCCTCCTCAAATGATTGCCTACCTTTGGTTGTGTCCTCCATCTCAAGAGCCTGCAACAACAGAGTCTCGGCAGCTCCATACTGACCTAGGTCGAATAGAAGGAATCCTCTGTTTTTGCGCAAGAGGTACTCCTGATACTGGCGCTCAGCCTGGTCTGGTATTGTCAGCAACATCGCTTCTGCTTGGTTCAGAATAGAGTCCGCAGCCGTGTACTCACCAAGTTTTCTTAGCACTACCGACAAATTCTGATAGACTCTCGTGTCCGTCGGTGTCAAAGATATCAGTGCCTCGTAAGTGTGCTTGGCGCATTTCAGATCATTCGCTACATAGCAAGCCCTTGCATACTCTATCAAGAACACGGGATCTTGTTCATACCCACTAAAGGAAGCTAGTGCCTTCTCGAACAATTGTACGGCCTCCGCGAACTGGCCGGACTGTTGCGCACGGATTCCGTCTTGGTAAGTCAAATAGGCTGCACAGGTATTCGCCGACACAGCAGGATCAACGGTCTCAAAATCCCCTCTTATGAAGTTAAGGCTTGCCGCGACTTGATTTGCAACGTTTAGGATTAAGCCGCATTTGTCTTCGGGGCCCGCATAAAGATAAGTAGTGGCCATTTGCGTCTGAACATCAAGAACATGCGCGGTGTATACAACCTCTGTGCCTGTGGTTGCGATTCGCTCATGTCTTCCCAATCGAACTCGATACCGTAGGAAGTTCTCGCAGGTTACTGGCATTGCATCCCCATCTATGGCTCTGTGTACAGAAAGAACCCCCTTAGAAGTGGCCTCTAGGACCCAGGCAAACAATTCTGCGCTTGCTGGCTCGACGTTATCGTTAACTACAGCAACCTCGAAGTTATAGGGATTCGTGCCGTATCCATGTGCTTTGCACTCATTGGCAAGTCGAAGAGGCTGCAAACCAAAACTGAAACTCATTGTCACTGCGAGGACCGACAACGCAGCGACTCCGCCTTGGATTACTCTATGACCTGCTATAAAATGGGTGAGTCTTGGCAAGAAACGCCTATCCTGGCGCGCAATCTGCCATGTGAATACAAGAGACGCTACGGCGATCAGTCCAAGGAACAGCCGGATTGCGTACCAGCTTGCTGGACTGATTGTGGCGAGTTGCAGCGAGACGAAAATTGAGACCACAATCCCCATCATGGAAATGACAGACGCCATGAGTACAAGAGACCCCATCCGATGCCAACCGGGATGAAGGGCTTCCTTGCTGGTGATCACTAGCGCCTTAAGATCAGTGCTGGTACCCAGATCAACGCTGACTGGTGTTTGTAGCCACGCAATGGCTTCAGCTAACTCCTCCTTGTCTAGCAGCCCACCCTCTTTCCGCCCTAACCGCACCCATTCCTTGACCTTTTCCTCCAACCGACGGCGCGCCAACTCTGCCTCTTTACGCTCGCGCAGCCAGACTTGCAGGCGCGGCCAGTCGCTGATCAAGGCTTCATGCGATATGTCTACGCGGCGCGATGCGTCGTCCTCCTCCCCACTTAGGGTCAACAGCCGGTTGTGGGCCAGGTGCTCCAACGTCCGCTCGAAAGCCTGATCATCGTCGGTTGCGCTGCGCAGGTCGGCGACCGGCAGTTGGCGCCGCGTGTCTCGGCGCCCCTCACCGAACTGGATCAATCGCAGGAAGATGCGCTGGGCAATCACCTGCTCGGCCGGGGTCAGCTCAGCTACGGTGGCGTCGGCCTTGCGCGCTACAGCCACCGCCACGCCGCTGCGCTCAGCGTCGCCCAACTGCTGGTAGTCACCGAGTGTGATCTGGCGCCGGCGCATGCGCTCCCACAGCAACACCAACGTCTCCTGCAACATGGGCAGGGCGCCCGGCTCGCCGGCCGCGTCGGCCAACAATCGCTCGATCAAAGCCTCGTCGATCTGCACCTCGACGTCGGCTGCTGGCTGGCTGATCGCCTGGCGCAACGCGTCTCCGCGCAGCACGGCGACCTCCAACCGCTGGCTGGGATCGACCGGCCAAAGCTCTGAGTTCATCAGGTCAGGATAGAAGTCAGCTCGCAGCGCGATCACCAGCGCGCACTGGTGGCTGCGGCGCAAGACCTGCAATGCCGCCAGGAACTGCTGGCGTTCGGCCTTGTCCGCCAGGCTGAATGCCTCCTCGAACTGGTCGATGACCAACAGGAGGCGCTGGGCCGGTGCGTGGGCTGTCAACAATGCAGCCACTGACTGCTCCGGCTGACTGACATCGCCCTCCAGGCAGGCGGCCAGCGCGGCCACCGGATGGTCGAGCGGACGCATGGTGCGCACTTGCCAGAACTCTGACGGGAAGTAGGTACTCTCTTCCAGACGCGGTAGCAGTCCCGCGGCGATCAGCGAAGACTTGCCGGAGCCGGAGGGGCCGATCACCAATAGCAGGCGCTGATGGCGCAGATGATCCAGCATCTGCTGGATCTCGCCCTCGCGGCCGTAAAAGAAGCGGGCATCCTCGGCGCGGAATGGCACCATGCCAGGATATGGGCAGGCCGGTGCAGGGCGCATGTCCACAGGATCAAACAACCGCCCATCCTGCAACCGCGTGTACAGCACCGGCATCCACCAGTCGGGCCGCTCGCGCACCGCGCCGCGCGCCACGGCCATGGCCCGGTCCACCTGGCCGTCGCGGCGCAGCTCACGCAGGAAGATGGGCATGAACGCGGCCGCGGTGGTCATGGTCAAATTGCCCTGCATGGCCACCACGGCCGGCGCGCCGGCCGCGGCCAATCGCGGTCCCAGCCCGGCCAGTGCGCCGGCATCCTGGTTGCTCAGCTCGACCTCGCCCGTTCCCGCGCTCTGGCAGGAGACCAGCACCACCAGCCGCGGCCGCTGCTGGTCGCGTAGCTCGGCCATCCGCGCGGCCAGCTCGACGCCGGACACCCAACGGCCCGCGCCGGCCTCGTCCTCTAGCAAGATCTGCGGCTCGCCGTCCACCAAAATGCCGTGGGCCACCAGATAGAGCAGGCC
>JBAQCH010000341.1:0-34915 GCA_049294015.1 Anaerolineae bacterium | reverse complement strand
GCTGGCGGCGCAGTTGGCGGCTGGCCAGGAGGCGTTGGCGGAAGGCCGGACCGGCGACGCCATCACAGCTTTCGAGGTCGTCGCCGATCAGGCGCAGAGCACCGACCTGCGCCTGGCAGCCTTGAGTGCGCTGGTGCAGGCGCAGCGAGCCCAACTGGCGGCGCCGGTGGTTGCCGCGGGGGCTGGTCCTGCCCGCTATGATCCTGGCCTCGAACGCCGGCTGCGGCGCAGCTCCCTGCTGTCCGGCCTGGTCAGCGCGCTGGCTATGGCCATGTTGCTGCTCATGGGCGGCTGGCTGCTGGCACGCTCGCTCGAGCCAACCGGCTGGGAGATAGAACTGGCCGCGACCGAGCAGGCGCGGGCCGTCCAGTCGGCCGTGGCGGTCTCCTTCGCCGTGCAGCAGGAGACGGTGGACGCCAGAGCGACCGTCGCGGCGCAGGCCACACAGGCTGCAGCCGACGCGGCGGCGACCGCGGTTGCTCGAGAGATGGCAGCCGCCACCACCACTGCCGCCTACGCGCCAACCGCCACCGTCATCGCCGAGGCCACGGCTACCGCCGAAGCCCTGGCAGCGATGCTGACCGACGACTTCGCCATCGTCTGGCCGGAGGACGGCGCAGCCATGGCTGTAGCGCCCTGGCAAGTTGTGGTGCGCAGCAGCCTGGACCAGTGGCCTGAAGGATCGTACACATTGTTGCTGAACGACACTCCAATCCATCAGTTTTCTTCGCCCAGGCAGGACGAAGACTTCGTATACACTCGCTCTATCGAGGGCTTCTTTGACGGCTTTCCTCGTCTGTCATCAGAGATCGGGCAACTGCTAAGTTTGGACGACAACAGCCAACTGCCTGTGGGTACCCACCAGCTTCAGGTTGCCTTGGACCAGGATGGCAACGGTGCAACAGACCGTCTGTCAAGGGCCGTGAGCTTTGTGATCGATCCTGCTTTGCGTTGGTCTGCGCGCGTAGTGTCGCCTGGGGACTTTGGCATATCCAGACTCGAAACGCCGCGGGCGTCGCAGGGAAGGTTTCCGGGAGAAGGCATACTCAACGGTGAACTGGTGGCTATCCTTGGCCAAGTATTAACTGCTGATCGCTTTGGCGATGACATTGAGACGTGGTATCTGTGGCAGGCTGGGCCGGTTGACCAGCCGGATCGTCGTCCTGTTCCCGAACGACGCGGCTGGAGCCTGGCCAACTACTTTCAACTGGATGAGAACAGCACGATCGAGGAGTTGCCTGATTTGGCCTTGCCTGCGATAAGCTTGACAGCGAGTACTCCATCTCCAACTTCAACTTCGATGCCAAGCACACCGCCGCCCCGACCGTGATCGTGAGCAGCCGAGTATCACTTGATCGCCACACAATGCGCCAGCGTGCGAGGGCTCTAATTCCTTGATGGTAAGGCGATGCCAGTCAGATGTTACGTTCGCTGGGCAGAATTGATCGATGAATGCAAGCCATGAGTGCTTCGGACCTGTTGAACCAATTGCATAATACCCTGGAAGCTGCCGTCGATCTCGCCCTGGCTCACGGCGACTACGAGTTGGCCGCCCACTGCGCCTCGGCTATCGACGCGACCAAGAAGTGGGAGCAATCCGGCCTTCAAGGACTGCCCCCACCGGATGCCCAGCAGCTATCCGGCGGCGAGTTGATCTTACTGGCGCAAGAGCCGTCGCTTGAGTCGACGCCATCTCACGATACGCTCATCCCGCCAGCTAGCCAGCGTGCCGCATCGAAGGAACTGCCCTCTTTCGATGTCGACATCAACGTATTTGTGTCTATGAGCCAGGTCGATCAGGCGCTGGAGGCGCAACTCGAACGGGGCAAGCGCTCGTTGAGTGATGGGAAGTTCACTGAAGCCATCGCCGACTTCGAGACGGTCGCTGAACGGGCTGAAAGCTCTGATTTGCGCGTATCTGCTCAGCGCTATCTGAAGCAGGCTGAGCGCTCCCAATACGAGAAGATCAACAAGGCCATCGACCAGGCGCGCAAACATGGCCGCGCCCAGCGGCGCAACTTCAAGGGACGCCGCGCCCAGTGGGAGACGGTGTTGACGCTCGATTCCGACAATCAGGAGGCGCTGGAAGCGATCAAGGAGATTGAGACTGCTGAGTTCGAGCAGAGTCTCAGGTTGACTATAGACGAACTGCGTAAACCGCTGCAGGTGCGCGACAAGCGAATTTCGGATGTCGAAGCCGCGCGCAACGAGGCGTCTGAACTGCTTGCCGGCGGCCAGATACGCGATCCGGACCTGATCGCCGAAGTGCGGGTTATTTACGCCAAACTCGATGAGTGGCGAAACAAAATCCTCAGGGCCAGTGAAGGTGCAACTGCTGCAGAGCGATCAGGAAACTACGAGTATGCCATGAGTGTGTATCGCAAAGCGATCTTGAACGGCCTAACTGAGATCATAGACGATGCGCTCGGCACGCCGGTAGACCCGGTGGCAGCGCTGCGGCGCACTCGAATGGCTTACTTCGAGGACCTTAAGAAGCGGGCTGCCCAAAGCTATGAGCACGCAAAGGCCACTCTGGCAGCTGGAGTGCCCGAGGTGGCGTTGCACTGGCTGAAGGAGGCCCAAGAGCTTCTGGGCAAGGTGGAAGAGGGCGGTGAGTACTTGCGCAGGGATATTAGGGTACTGATGGATCAGGTCAATCTTGAAATCGACCAGAAGCGAGGCGCCGAAAAACTCGTTTTCGTTGCACAGAATTACGTGGACCCGGCAGAAGCGCGTTTGCTCCTAATGCGCGCCCAGCAAATCTATCCGGCCTATCCCGACATCGACCGCTTGATCCAGGGCAAAGAGAGTCTGGTCCTGCTCAAGATTATCAACGACATGACGCAGGACATCGCCAACGCTGATGACGCGCTTCGTGCCCGTAAGTTTTACGAGGCGTGCCAGCACTGCAACCAGGCGCTGTCTCGGGGCCTCAACCTGGAGACCAGCAACGACGAGCTGCGGGCCAAGCGCCGCGAGGCCGAACAGATGCTAAGGGTGATTGCCGAGCAGGAGAAGAACCTGGCCGGTCTGATGAACAAGCTGCTCAAGATCGACCAGTCGTTGGAGCGCGGCGACCTGCGGGTGGCGCAGCGGATGTTCGATCTGCTCACCCCCGAGGAGCGCAACTCGCCGGAAGGTTTGGAGCGGCTGGCGCGGCTACAGTTGGCCCATGAAGATGCGCAATCGGGCGAAGTCAAACGCGCCGAGCAAGAAATCGCCAGCCCGGCATGATCGGGCTGAACGAAAAACGAGCAGCCGGATTGCGGGCCAATCCGTTCCGGCTGCCAGGTTGGAGTGAACTTTTATGTACGACCCGTCCCAACTCGATCTGATTCACGACCGGCTGGAAGCGGCCGTCAAGAACGCCATGGCTGAGGGCGATTACGAATTAGCCGCGCGCTGCGCCTCAGCCATCGACGCAGCCAAGAAGTGGGAGCAATCCGGCTTTCACGGGCCGCCGCCGCTCGACGTGCAAGAGCTCTCTGGCGTGGAGTTGGTCCTACATGAGGAAGATCTGCCAGTCGAACCCGTGCAGCCCGAAGTTGCTCCCGTCGCACCCCCCAGCCTTGTCGAGGAAGTCAGACAGTCTGAACCTGATCTCGACGAGGAAGAGTCCGCGCGCAAGCCTCCGCCGCCGGTTACGGCCCGCAAAACCGAGGATGGGCCATCCTTTGATTTGGGTTTTGACGCGCCCGCGTCTATGAGCCAGGTCGATCAGGCGCTGGAGGCGCAACTCGAGCGCGGCAAGCGTTCGTTGAGTGATGGGAGGTTCAGGGAAGCCATCGCCGACTTCGAAGCGGTCGCCGAGCGGGCTGAAAGCTCCAATCTGCGCGCAGATGCTCAGCGTTATCTGAAGCAGGCTGAGCGCTCTCAATACGAGAAGATCACCAAGGCCATCGACAAAGCGCGCAAACACGGACGCGACCATCGGCGCGACTTCAAGGGACGCCGTGCTCAGTGGGAGGCAGTGTTGGCGCTGGATTCCGACAATCAGGAGGCCCTGGAAGCGATCAAGGAGATCGAGGCAGCCGAGTTTGAGCAGAACCTCCGGTCGACCATCGACGAACTGCGCAAGCCGCTGCAGAAGCGCGATAAGCGGATTACCGATGTAGAAGCCGCACGCAACAGAGCGTCTGAGCTCCTGACTGGCGGCCAACTACGCGATCCGGAACTGATCGCTGAAGTTCAGGATGTCTACGCCAAACTTGACGAGCTGCGTAACCAAATCCTCAAAGCCAGCGAGGGTGGAACCTCATCGGAACGGTCAGAGCAATATGAGCTTGCCATGGCCATCTTCCGCAAGGCGATTCTGGACGGTCTGACCGAGATCGTGGATGACGTTCACGGCACGCCAGTAGACCCGGTAGAAGCGCTGAAACGAACTCGCATGGCCTACTTCGAGGACCTCAAGAAGCGAGCTAAGCAGCGCAAAGGCGACGCGGAGGCCAACCTCAAGGCCGGAGCGCCGGAGGCAGCGCTGCGCTGGCTGAAGGAGGCCCAGGATCTCGCCGGTAAGGTTGAGGAGGGCGGCGAGGAACTGCGCAAGCAAGTCAACGATCTGCTGGATAAAGCTACGCACGCCAATTCTGAAAAACAGGAGGCCGAAAAGCTGGTTCTGGATGCCCAGAAACACGATGATCCTGTCGAGGCGCGCCTGCTACTGATGCGCGCCAAGCAGCTCTATTCGGCCTACCCTGATATCGACAGCCTGATTGAGGGCAAAGAGAGCCTGGTCCTGCTCAAGATCATCAACGACGTGACCCAGGACATCGCCAACGCCGAGGGTGCGCTCAACGCGCGCCGCTTCCCTGATGCGCGTCAGCACTGCAACCAGGCGTTGTCCAGGGGCCTCAACCTGGAGGCCAGCAACGACGAGCTGCGGGCCAAGCGCCGCGAGGCCGAACAGATGTTGAAGGTCATCGGCGAGCGGGAGAAGAACCTGGCCGATCTGTTGAACAAGATGGCCAAGATCGACCAGGCCCTGAAAGGGGGCGACCTGCGCCTGGCGCAGCGGCTGTTCGACCAGCTTACGCCGGAGGAGCGCAACTCACCCGAGGGGCAGGAGCGGCAAGCGCAGCTAGGGCTGGCCAGCGACGACGATACCCTCTACAGCCAGATCGAGCGCGCCTTCAAGGAGCTGAACTTCAAGCTGGTGCTGGATAACTACAGCAAGTTGGAGCAATCGCCCAAATATGGCGAGAGAGTGCGGCTGTTGGCCTACCAGTCGCAGGCGCGGCTGTGGCAGCAGGAGATCATCAGCCTGAAGCGGCGCGAGGGCGACCGGCAGCAACTGGAGAAGCTGGTGCGCCAGATGCTTGCCCTGCGCGGCATGCTGCCCAAGGAGGACGAGTTCCTGCTGAAGGAGGCCGAGGATGAACTGAAGCTGATCGAGCAGCAGGAGCAGGCAGCCGCGGCGCACGAGCGCGAGATCAACACCTGGCGCAGAATGCGCCAGCCGCGCGCCGGCGATCCGCCCCCACCCCTGGGCAACGAGCAGTGGCTGCGCTGGTACAAGGTGGGCGAGGTGCTGAAGGGCAAGCTACCGGAGAGCCTGCACGGCGAGCTGAACCGGGAGATGGAGGCAGGTATCCAGGCGTGGCGCGCAGAAGCGCTGGCTCTGGCCGAGCGCGTCAAATGGGGAACCGACGACGCGACGCGCAGCCTGGACGAGAATTTTGCCCGCGCCTATGCCATTCTAGAGCCACTTTACGACAACAATCTGATCACCCCCAGCGACCAGCAGTTTCGCATGATTGCACAGCACTACCATGCCCAGGAGGCGGTCAAGCTGGCCGACAGCGACGACCCTGAGGACCTGGACGCGGCCGTGGAGCATCGGCGTGAGGCCTTCAAGGTGGCCGATCCGCCGGCGCGCAAGGAGCGCCAGGAACTGGCAGCCACCATCAAGGCGCGCGCACTGCGCCTGGCGCTGCTGGCGTCCCTCAACCCGGGTCCGGCCGGCGCGCTGCAAACCCTGCAGACCCAACTGGGAGAGCACGAGCTATACCTCAAAGAGGACGTCGACGTGCGCCAGGCGTTGATCCGCTACGCCGTTGAGGCGAGGGATCATGACACGGCGGCCAAACAGACGGTGGCGCTGGGCTACCTGCCCAATCAAACCGCTCTGGCGCGGGCATGGAGCCAGCTTGCCGCTGTTGCTCGCCGGCTGAGCAGCCAGGAGAAGGTGGACGTGGCGACCCGCGCCCAGGCCGTAGACGATTTGATCCGGATACGCACAGAAGCCGTCGACAACGGCTGGAGCACCCTACAGACGGTCAGTCAGAATGCTTGCGACGATCTGGCCGACGCCATGCTGGCGGAAGTGCAGGGCCAGTCGGGCACCCTGTCCAACGACGAAGTGATCAATCAGATGCGGTTGAACGCATTGGTCTTGCAGTTGCGCCCTGACGACTCCCGCGCCCAGGCTGGCGTCGACGCGTTGAAGGGCCGGCTGGGAGACCTGAGCAACACACTGGTGCGTCGCAGCCGGGAGATGGCAGGGGCTGTCCTGCCTCTGACCGAGAAGGTGCGGCAGGGCGAGACCTTGTTGGTGGAACAGGACGCGGTCTTGAAGGCTTTCGATCTGGTGAAGCAAGGCACCAGCAACGACGCCCAACTGCTGAAGGGCGCCCAAACTCAGTTGAGCAGGCAGATACAGACCTGGCGCACGGCCGGCCGGCAACTGGAGGGACTGGATGCAGAGTGGCGCCGGGCTGTAAGCGAAACCTGGGACCTGAGCACGTTGGATGAATTGCTGGCCAAGGCGACCAACACAGCCGATCAGGCAGACGTCGCGCGCTGGGAGGTGCGCATCGCCAGCCTGCGCACGCATTTGGAAGCCTTGAGAAATCTCTTTCCTCGGCTGGAAGACGCCTGGAATCAAGAAAAGCTGGATGAGATAGGCGGCGTGTGCGCCGAGATCGAACGCACTCTGAACCAGGCGCGCACGGAGCTGAAGGAGCAGAGCCTGGCAATCCCGGCGCACTACGTCAAGCTCTATGACCCCTTCACCCGTTCTTCGGTAGAGAGTGTGTCTGCCGCCCGCGCTGCAGCCGAGAAGAAGACCACCAACCTGCGCGAATGGCAGCAATGGTTCGGCCAGTACACCCACCTCGGCAAACGGGCGCAGGAAGCGTTCAAGAGCGCAGAAGAGACCTTTGGCAGCACGCCGCCTTGCTTGACCAAAGCTGCGGTCGATTACCGTACGGCCCAAACGTACTTCAACCAGGTGCTAGCGTTGATGGACGACATCCCGGACGAGGCGCTGTGCGGCGCAGCGAAGACGATGAGCGATCGATTGCCGGTGGCGCAGTTGTTGAGCCAGTTCAATCGTGTGCTTGACCAGGTAGCAAAACGACTTGCCGAGATTGATAGCCGCCAGCCCGAGCTGGATCGGCTGATCCAACGCATCAAAGGCTGGGCTAGCCAACCGAACCGGCAGTTACACGTGGAAGCTAATCGCAAGACCTTGCAGAAACTGGTTGAGGACGCTGAGGCTGTCGATAGTTGCGATAAGGATGTAGTCGGCTATCGTTTGTTGCTGAACCGCCTGGGAGGCAAGTAACGTGAGCAACCCTGTGAACGGCGCCTCCTACGACTTCTCTTGGGACTTCGACTTCGACCCGTCGCCGCCCTCAGTGGACGAGTTGTTGGCCTTAACGCCCAAGCCGGCGCATCGCCCGCGGCGCATCCTGCTGCTTTCCGACGTGCATGGCAACTGGCACGCGCTGGCAGCGGTGATCAAGGCCGCAGCCGACCGCTACGACAGCATCATCTTCCTGGGCGACGTGGTGGGCTATGGGCCGCGGCCATTGGAGTGCGTCGAGTACCTGCTGCGCGCAGTGCCGGCCGCGCGCTGGCGCGCCGGCAACCACGACCTGGGCGTTTTTGGCTACATGGACGGCATCGGCTGGTCAGGCAATGCCGCCTTTACGCTGACGGCGCACCGCTGGATGCTGGACGGTGACCGTGCTTTGCAGGCTGACTTTCGCCACCTGGTGGCGCCCCGCAAGGGCGGGCCAGTGTTGCGCTCCTACGGTCGCTGCCAGCAGGTGCTGACTCACGCCAACCTGGAGAACGACATGGAGACCTACCTGTTCCCCAGGGGACTTTTCGCAGGGACGGGCAATAATCTGCTTCGCCTGCGCCACTACGTCAGCCAACCGGCGCCATGTGCCTGGCTCTTGGTAGGGCATACCCACGTGCCCTGCCTGTTTCGCCTTCCGGCGAATGACACTTCTACTGAAGACATCGCCGTCATGTCAATCCCTTACGGGCAAGCCATCCCGGTGGATGACGGGCATTACCTGATCAATCCGGGCAGCGTCGGCCAGCCGCGCGACGGCAACCGCGACGCTGCCTACGCTCTGCTGGATGTGCGGGAACTGACGGTCGAGTTCGGCCGCGTGCGCTATGACGACGTGGCCGTGGCGCAGGAGATGAACGCCGCCTACGAGCCAGAGCGTGCCCGCAGCCTGATACAACTCCTGCAAAACGCCGGCACCGCCAAGACCCACCTGGAGCTAACGCCGGTCTATACGGTGGAAAGTTGGGGGTTGAAGGCGAATCCGGTGTTTGGAGGGAAGTCGAACTAATGGCATCGATGCATCGTCGTTACAGTGGTTCCAGACGATTGGGCAACGGGCTGGCAGCAGCACTTCTTATTGGACTGTTGGTTCTGGCTGGCTCGGCAGGCTTGGTCTCTGCTCAAGCGCGGGATCCGGGCGTGGCAGTGATCTTTCTTGTGGATGAGAGCCTCAGTTCGGCCGCCATCGCACAAGGGGAAAAGGAAACCCTCTACAACACGGTACGTTTCTTGAACGGCGCATTGGCTATGGCTTGCCAACCGGGGCAATGCCAGACTGGCGTAATACGTTTTTCGGCCGGTCCAGCACAACTGGTGCCGTTGAAGCCGGTTGAGGAATGGAACGAACGAGATTTTCTTCGACTCGAAATCGGTATCCAGGACAGAGTCGACCAGTCGGATTTCCCTACAGCTTTCCAAGAAGCCTGCCGACAGATGCGTCAATCAGCCGATACTGATGGCAAACTGATTGTCGTGCTCACTGACGGCCAAGTAGGATCCCAAACCTCCCCTGAAATTGCGCCTGTCCAACGAGCAAGAGCAACCAGTAGAGCGGCGTTCATTGAAGAGATCGAATCGGCAATTGAGAACTGCTCTGATGACGATGTTCGTTTGATGACCGTCCTGCTTGACCCCAACGACTTGATTGACCAGCCCGTTGTCGAAGAGGGAGCAGGAAGTGACTCTGGTCAGTCCTACCGCGACCAGGAACGTCAAATCTGGAGCGATTGGAGTGAAAGCAGTGGCGGAGTCATTCTCGAAGCTCCAGACGCCGATGACGCGCAGGCTGTAAGGGACGTGGTTTCATCGTTGGGAGAAATCCTTGGTTTAGCGATGCCTGAGTTTGTTATGCCTGAAGGCGACAGACTCGATCTTGGTATCGTTGCTCCCTATCGCGGCAGCGTACTATTTGAGATTATTGGTCTTAAGCCATTTCGTGTGGAAGCAGAATCGCCTGACGGCCGCGAGGTCCCAGCCGATCAGATTAGTAGATCGCAGAACCGCGTGAACATCAATTTCCCGTTGCCAAAGGAAGGGCAATGGGTTGGCAAGCTCCTGGACCCTATGTCGGACAACTTGTTCTTGGTGCGTCCACCGGTTACGTACCCGATGCGTTTACGGTTGTACCTAACACAACCGATTGACTCTGACGAGTTTTTCGAGATACCTCCGAATGGTAAGGTGACGCTTGAGCTGAAGGCTATTCCAGTTGGCGGCAATACACCGGTAGTTTTCGACAGTACCATCATTTCTGGAACGTTGATCTCTCCTTTGGGACTTGATCAACCAATCACGTTTACGGCAGATTCAACCATAAATAGCTATGTGTCCATAATGCAATTCTCGGGCACGAGGCCGGAGCCGGGATTGCACATCATCGAGATTCCGCCTCAGTTGATCAGTGATCTCAGCTTGGAGGCCTTCAGGGAGAAGTTCACCCTCACAGATGAACCATTCATAAGTTCGTGGGGCCTCATTGGAGGAGGAGATGCGATCTCAGCCACGGATCCTGTATCATTCACAATTGACCTCGCCAATGCAGACTTGTTATCGGGTATCGCAACATTCCAAATTGTGTGGGGAATGGGCAACGATGAGCTATTGCAGGACCCTATGCGTTTATGGATGCTTGACGGCGACACCTACGTTATCGAGACGGTGCCTCCAAGCAACGTTAATGGTACGGTGGCTATTCAGCTTAGGGAAGGTGTGACTAAGCAGAACCGGAGCTATCGCGGTTCACCGACACCACCGAAGACGTTCAAAATCTTTATACCTTCTGCGGCTCCAAACGAGATCGGAGTTTCGTCCACCGAGCCAATCTCTGCTACGACTCACACACCCGTTCCGGGCAGTGAGCCGAGAGACATTGGCAAAGACCGAACCGGAACCGGTATGCAGTTGAGATTGAATGCTACAGTCGCCTGGATAGTAATTGTTGTGGGTCTCGTCTTTCTAGTTTCCTCCCTTTTGTGGTATTTGTGGCCAGGTAGGTTTGAATTGAGCAGGGGACGAAAGCCTGCTCGTAGCTATCATATTGTGTTAGGTCTTGTGAGGAGACAGCGCTTGATGCGCCTCAGAAGGCGGCTCTTCTTCAGAGGAGATACTGATTCTGAAGTTCTACAACAGGGTGACCTCAATGAGGCATACAAAGATTTCATAGAAGATCTGCCGACGATTGCAAAAGAGGAATTCTATGACCAGAGGCGTCTTTCTAAGCTGAAGGAAATCCTAAATGGACTTGGAAGTCAAAGTAAGAGCTCTGCAAACGATGACAGGCGTAAGCGATGGTGGGAAATGATCAAGACACTCACTGATGACGAACACTCCTTACTCCGCGAGATGGCGACGCGGGAGTTTGATGAGTCCGCCGAAAAACGCGTATTCTCGTCTCCGCTTCAGCTATTTGCCGAGGCGTCAGAAAACGGTTCGATTCAAGAATTCAGAAAGCACTGGAAGAAACGTTGACGAGACTAATGGACAGTGCAATTCATTTTGCGTGAACATACGCATGGATATGGTGCGTCCTTTCGTCAACAGGTAACATTTCGAAATTGAGTAAGGGAGTGAAGGTGATGGCATCACGACACGAACTCGATCTTGCTGAAATTCGGAGCCTCTACTTAGAGAGCCTCGATTGGTGGGAAGCTTATTCTACGCCGAGGGAACTAAACCATAGCAAACTGGACGTGGACAATTACCTCAAGCGGTGGTGCAATGGGCTTGAGCATCTGTTCCGATCTGAAACCGGATTGCAGGCAGATCGTAATGTATTGATGACGAAGACAGTCGACTTAGCAATACAGAGAAACCGAGGCACGCCGAAGCCAATCAATCATGAAGATGATTTTACGTTAGCTCTGTGGGGATACTACGACGATCTTCGTGAGTTCCTCAAGTACGCTGATCAAGAACCCGTGTTACGACTTGAAAAGTGCAAGAGACATGAGTTGTTGGCTTTGGTTCACGGGCGGCCAGCGATCACCACTCAGTTTGCAGATACATTTAGTGTGTTTAATTCAGTTGTGTGTGGTTTGGATAGAACGAACCTAGAGAGTATCATATGTGCAGTTGGACAATCGATGCATGCCTACAATGCAAATGGATTTAACGCCGAAAAAGTGGCTCTCTTGAGAACTCTCCTGGCACTGAAGCAAGAGCAAGAGGACTTAATTGATGAAACTGTCACAGTAAACCTGGAAACGATAAAGGTTCCTCTTGATGAACCGGTTACGCCAGAAAACTCGCGTACGGCGGTGACGTTGCGCTGGATAGTCTCTCCGATTTCAAGCAGCCATGAGTTGCGTTACAAGATCAGGGTTGACTGCAACGGAATCAGTTTGGTTTCTGAGCAAGACAATGCGAAACCGCAGTTTGTTGACAACCTACTGGCTGGTTCTCGAATCGAAACACAAGTGCGTTTGACAGGGAGCGACCGTCCAGAAAAGATGAAGGTGTATCTCGAGATCTACTACTTCACCTCCAGCCAGAACCGTATTAAACTCCATGAGCACACGTATAATGTATCTCCAGATTACAGAACGGCATTCACAGGAAATCAGCAGATCGTAACCTACTCAAAGTTACATGAGGATATAGCTAAAGTGTTGATTTGCAGACGCGGTCAATTGATCCATGCGGTGGGCACTAGTGATTTCATGGGACCAGCTAATGTAATCGCAGCCGCATTGAGGGAATGTCTCGATCGTTATATCCGTGAGAACAAGGCTCAGGTCGTTGAGGTTTGTGATGAACCTCACTATCATCCAAATTGCAGATTGACCATTGTGTACTCCAATAGACAAATCTCTGATGATGAACTTGACAAGTGGGATGAGAGGTATCTCAGAATTGGAGCCAACAAGAGAACGAGAATCGTTTTCGTGGAGGTGTGCGAGTCTGACCACGAGAGGGTCATGCTGGATCGTCTTGCAAACAAACGCACGCAACGGAGTGACAACGTAAGAACCTTGATCCTTGATGATGGTCTTGTTTCCGTCGATTGGCAAGCCGACTGTGAATATCTTCTCTCTGGTGCATTGCCGGGCGTGACGTTTGACAATCCAGCTCATTCTACACTAGTGCAACTACTGAAGCCCTATCGGAAGTGGAAAGATAGGATGACAATAATCGGAAGGGTGACAGATAGACTTCAAAATAGACTGCCCTATGTTGACTTGCGCCTTGTCAGAGAAGTCTGGGAAAGCCTTGAATCCGAAGGGATGATCAAGTTAATGGATGGACTGGATCGCGAACAATCCGTCATCTTGGATGTACTGCGCCAGGAATACAAGAGAACTGGCGCAGCCCAAAGTGTAGGAAGCATAATGAAGGAACTCCTTGCCACTACTGTACTCTCTTTTCGACAGACGGTAATGGGGCCTGAAGAACTGGCTCGAATCCTAGATTCACTGTGCGACTTGCAGCGGTGCGAAAGAGTAGGTTTGTTTCTGTATGCGCCAAATAGCGAGTTTTGGCAGGTGGAACACATCTAGGTGGTGTAGCTGAGTTCTGAGGAGTTGAATGGATACAACCATGCGAGAAGAATTGAGAGTGTTAGCCCAGAGTTATCAGGATGGCAAATCCCTCTATCTCCGCGGCCCCATAGGAGTCGGAAAGACGTATCTCTGTGAGTCCATTCCGCGCGATTACTTAGGGACACGCGGTGGAATGCCGTCTGGTTTTTTTGTTCTCATCTCTCGAGAACGTTACGACTGGGACGGATCACAAGGATGGCGCTCAGAACACAAGACATTCGCCTGCAGTTTTGAAAAAAACGGTGAAGCATCGGGCTGGAAGGAGACCAAGAGTCTCTGGCAAGAACTTCATCTTCCGCACCTGTCGCAGGTAAAAAACCTAGATCTGTCAGAACCACAAGCATGGAAATTGCTCGTTGATCTCCTGGAAAAGCCGCGTTACGAGCGCATCGTATTGATTGTTGACGATTATGACCGATGGCCTGGTGATGAGTGGATACGAGCCAGTCAAGAGATGGAAAAGTGTCTTGGCAATCCGCAACCTCACAAACCTCATGTGATCTTTTGGTTGACTGGAGAGAAAAGATTGCGAACGCTGCGAGAAATCACGAGCCCAGCTGACGCAGTAATCCGAGGCATAATGGAGGTCCAGGTTCAGCTCCCCACAGATGATGACATCTCAATATTGCTTCGTGAACACACGAGTAGCGGTATGCCTTGGCTTCAGGAGCACTTAACCCAATCCTCCACTGTGAGTCGAGTGAATATGATCTGTGGGTCCTATCCCGCTCTTTTGGTAGCTTTTGCACAGGGATTAAATCATTGTTCCATGCATGAGCAGAATTGGGAACGTGCCGTTCAGTGGGCAGAAACATCTACTAATTTCATGATAGTCCTGAAGACACTATTTGGATCACTAGACGATAGGCAGCAACAGGTCTTGGGGCTATTCGCAATCGCAGATGAGTCTACCGCTCACAAGGATCTCATAGACATTTCTGACTTACGCGCCACATGGGAGGCACGTCATCCTGCCATGGCATTGCCGGCACCTGATGTCGAAAAGATAGTACATGAATTGCAGGTCGATCGACTTCTCCTGGGCCAGTCCCAGACTTCAAATGGAAAGCCATATGTTTCCATTCGTAGCAGCGCTCTGCGCAAGCTGGTATTACAACATCCTATTACCGTCGGCCTCAAAGTACAGACAGGTACTCCGAGACAGAGTGGTCATAGGCGGTCTCAGATAAGATTTGTCCGCATATTGACATTGGGGATTCTTTGGTATGTGTTGGTGGCGTTTACGCATGCTTTTTGGTCCGGTTCGCTTCCAACTGGTCTACACATCCTCGTGTATTTTTTCGGAATGCTGATCGCCCTTTTTTACTTTGTCTTCATGGTGTTTAAAGAACGATCTTTGAAAACGTGAGGGTTACTATCGAGTTTCCAGGGCCATTTTCAGATAGGACAACTGTTCATGGAGCCGCAAGATGCGTTTTCAGGTGGGATCTAGTTCTGCCAGTCTCTCTGAAATCAAGGGAGAATTGACTGCCGCCGTACTCCTGATACCGGTCGCTTTGGCGTTTCAGGATCTTGTTCATGCTGTTGTACTGAATCCTCACTTACTTGGCGGGCCAGGATTCGCTCAAGTGAAACTAGGGTTGTTCTTCTTGTTCTCACTGTTGTGTGTCTCAATTCTCAGTGTGGCTATGCTTCAACTGCCCAAATACACTCAGACAGAGAGAATAGTGTTATTCTCCTGCATAATATTCTATGTAGTTGCAGTGGCCTACGTTGGAGGTATTGTTGAGCAGCCCACGAAACCGGATAGTCGTCTTGTCCGCGATCTCATTTTGCTTTGTGCAGCGCCGGTTTCGATAGTTGTCCTACTACTGATTGACCTCGATCATAGCGTTGAAGAGGATTGGTTATTGCTCTTAGAAGTTTCCATGCTGGCGTGTTTGTTTGTCCTTGGTTTCCCCACGTGACGGTGATTGTGGTTCTCTGAATCGGAGGCGTAGACCATGCAAATACGATCGACCGTGTGGTCAGAGAGCGTGCCGTTTTTGGCGCATGTTTTGAAGCCAAGTTATCGGGGGAATGCTAAAGCATCCAGTAGAGCAGATGGTCAAGGGATGATTGATACGAGACAAACATCACTCGCAAGGAAGGCATGTGCTCTCGTGGTTCTTGTTACGATTTTGGCAGTACTATCCGGTTGCGCCTTTCGCGCTGACCTCACCCTGTACCAAGACGAGCGTTGGGAGTTCATATCCACCATCGAACTGACCTATGAAGAAGAAAGTGGCATCCTCGGCGCCAGCGTACAAAACACAGTCGCCGAGTGGGAGTATGAGCAGCGACCTGAGGGCATTGCCGTCAGCTCCGAACGCAAGGAGGGAACTCATAGCGTCCGATATCTGCTCAAGGCAGAGGGCAAGGGCTACGACCAGTTGCAGCATGAGCTGGACATCGCCGATTGGATCGGTGAGGTACGGCCGGAACCCAATGGAACCGTCTATCTCTCGTTGCCTGCCCCTGGGAACTGGAATTCCCTGGCGCGCAACGACTTTTACCTGCACGCCGGAAAGATCATCGAGACCAACGCGCCGCGCATCGAGGGTAACACGGCTGTCTGGACCTCGGCCGACGTGGCCGTGAGAGGGATCGACCAAATGACGGCGGTGGTCAAACCGCGCAGTCAGATCAATCTGGCCGTTGTTGCAGGCGGTGTTGTTGTCGCAGCGCTCTTGGTTGTCATGGCAGTAAGGTTGATTGCCTCACGAAGCTCACGATCAGAGCCAGATGAATACGTCTCAGATTGGTAGGAATGCCTGCCAAATTGTCACAAGAGGTTTAGCCATGAGATCACGAACGATCCTCCTGCTTGCAGCAGTGTTGGTTACATCGATTGCGTTGATTAGCTGCGGAGAATCGAGCAAGTTGCTCTCGGCGACATTCAAAGACAGCGCCAAGACAGCCCGTGGTTGGGTCGAAGGTTGTATGTCCGGCAACATGCGCCAGGTGAAAAGGCTCACTAGTCGGGGCGTCAGGCAGTTGCCTGAGGTCTGCACCTGGTTGGACGATGTGGCCGACTCTGAACCCATCAAGGTTGTTGCCATCGAGGACCGGAGCTCCTTGATCAGCTCCGGAGAACTGTTTGTGATCATACAGAACACGGCGTCGTCTCGGCGAGCCATGCTGCGCATACTGCTGGCAAATACGGAGGACGGGCCGGTAGTCTCGTGGGCCTATTTCTGCAACAGCAGCGACTGGAATTGTACCTACTCGGAGAACAAGAGCTTCATAAATCTGTGGTTCTGACCGCAGCCAACTTGATGGGGCGTCGGACCGCCATCGAGCATGTAAGCACGATCGGCGGGAGCGGTTGGCGATACTATTACCGAAGGACATGCATGGCCTTCTTTCTTCTGATCGCTGTATGGCTGGTTATTGCGTTGGCTGTCTTTCGCTCTGCAACACCCTTGGCAGCCGCTTTCAGACCGCGCCTGCTACCGCTGTTGGGCGTGGTGTTGATCGTCGGTAGCTTCGTGTTCCAGGAGTGGGTGCGCTTCGACTTCATCCAGTATCTTCGCATGGGGTTGGGCGACCTGCTGAGGGATCTCGCCCCGGACGCCATCGGTCTGCTGGGCAGCGCAGAGTCCAGCCGCCTGCTGCGGGTGGTATTGGGCAACGCCACGCTGACCGGCTGGCAGTTGACGGTCTTCGCTCCGTTTTGGGGCCTCTGGATACAAGCCGCCATCGTCTTTCCCACACTGTTGGCTGTGGCGACTTTGGTCTGGCTACCCTTAGGCGCCACGTACAGCGGCGGCAGACTGTGCAGGCTGGTGGGCATCCTGTTGGCGGCGCTCAGTTTGGCGGGGCTGGTCGGCCTGGCCGCTGCTATTCCCGCAGTGGATGCGCTCGGCATGCACGATCGCTTCCACTGGGCCATCCTGACTGTGTTGCTGGGCGTCAAGCTGGAGATGGGACCCTGGCTGACTATGCTCGGCCTGGCGCTGCTTTTCGTGGGCGGTGTGGTCGAGATCGGTAGCAGCGCGGCGGGCAAAGCTGTGGAGCCACTGGAGACATCATGGCCCTGATAGTTGTTGTGGCATTGGTGATCCTCAGTCTGACGTTGTTGGCCGTGCTCACCGTTCGTTCTGTCCAACGCGCGTATCTGGCGCCCGCTTGGTTGGGGTGGTTGGGAAGCTGGCTGGTCATCGGCGCCTTCGTCGCCTTGCCCTGGGCGGCAACGGGTGGACCGGATGCATTTGCGCGCAACGTAGCCTGGTTAGCGGACCATGCAGTCTATCTAGATTGGCTGCGCGAGCTGCCTATCGTCCAGGAGAAGATCGGCGCCTTGCGTCTGGACACGGTGGACGAAATCCGCCAGATGCTGGACCGCCCAGACGCAGGTCAGTTCCTCGCCCACGTCGAACAGGGTTTCTCACTTTCCGGTTGGCAGCTACTGCGCATGGCCTGGCCTGCTGGCCGATGGTTGCCGTTGGCGCTGGGCGCGGGGCAGGCAGCGGCGCTGCTGGCGCTGGCTGCCAGTCTGTTGGCGTTGTCGCCGGCTGCTGGCCTCGCCGGAAAGCTCGGCGTCGGCGCTGGCATCCTCGCCGCGCCGAGCCTGCTCGTGCTGCTGGGCAAGCTGCCCTTCATCGACACGCTGGGCGTGGCCGACAACCTGGCCATTCGCCTGATCGCCGCCTTGGGCGAGGTGCGGGCAACAGCCGCGGGCTGGTGGATGGCTCTTGGCCTGTTGTTGCTGATTTGCGCGGCCGGGCTGTACCTGGTTCTGGCCCGATCTTCGGCCGCGCCTGACCAAAGCGAGGCGCTTTGGGACTCGGCGGCAGACTTCTCGTGAAGGATGCGACCGTGAACGATTACTACGACTTCGACGACAATCGCCGCCGTGGAGGCTTCGGATTGAACCTGCCCGGGCCGCTGCGGGCGGCGCTGTTCGTGTCGATCGGGCTGCTGGTCCTGAACTTGGTCACTTTTCTGACTGCCGGCGCCGGCGCGGCCCTGTCGTTGCCGCTGCTGGGACTGGTGTATCTGGGCTGCGGCGCGCTGTCGGCCCGCTTCAACGCGCAGGACAACGAGGGTCGAGCGCCGGTCATTGCTGGCGCCATGGCCGGCGGCGCGCTGTGGATCATTTCCTTTGTCGCCAACATCCTGCTCACCTTGCTGTTGGGCGGGTTCAGCCTGGGCATCGGCTTCCTGATCGGCGTCCCGTACCTCTGCCTGTGCAGTCCGGTGGAGCTTTTGCTGGGCGCCATCCTGGGATCGTTCGGCGGTTTTGTCTATGGCTTGTTCGATGGCCGATCCGGTTCCTCAGTCGACGGCTGGTGAAATCTGGCAGCTTGGCGCTGACAGACATGAGAGGATTACATCAATGGAGAAATCGCCGTGGGGCGCAAGAGTGTCCTCGTTGTCCGCACTGGTGATTGTGGTTGCGTTTTTCTTGCCCTGGGTGTCGATCTTCTGTAACGGCAGCCTCCTTGTCACTTTGAGAGGAGCAGAGATCGCCTCAGGTGTGGAACCACGACTGTTCTTGCCATCGCAGATCGCACAGGGCAGACCAGTTCTTTATCTGTTGCCGTTGGCAGCGGGTGTCTGTCTGTTGGTAGCTATCAGCGCCTTCCTTCGTAGTCGTTTCGACGTTTCACATGCTGTGATGCAAGTCGTGATGTCGTTGATCGGACTGTTGGTTGTTGGGCTGATATTCGCTCAGATGTACTATGATTTGAACAGAAGAGAGGGTGGATGGTTCGAGTATCAGGTGCGTATGCATCCTGGTTTCTGGATGACGCTGATAGGTCTATTGGGGATGATAGTTGGAGCCATGCAGAGCCTCGTCGCAGTCCAGCAATCACGTGAAGATGGTTTCGATGACTATCAAGGTGACGCAGATGACCTGGGACTACTCTGACTTCGATCAGGTGGATCAGCGCCCAAAGCGAGGTGCCACCGGCCTTATCCTGTTTGCGGTGCTATGCGTGTTTGCGCTGGGCGTCGGGGTGGGTTGGCTGCTGTTTAGCTGTGATCGCAATCAACAAGAGTGCGAAGCGACGCCCTTGCTTCCCGCCGCAACGGCAGCTGTTGCTGTGCTACCAACATCCTCTTTGCTCACACCGGCGCCTATCGCAACGCCAACCATTCCTACGGCCACCCCCACCGCAGTTCCTGTCGCCCCCGTAGCAACATCGATGCCCACCGCGTCCTTGGGCTTCCTGCCGCCTGGATTCGATAACCTTCAGGCCCAGACCCTTGACCTCATCAACCAAAGCCGCGCAGACGAGGGTCTTTCCCCTGTCGCGTGGGACGACGCCGCAGCGCAGGTCGCCCAAGCCCACGCCGAGGACATGCTGACCGGCCCGTTCTTCAGCCATTGGAACCGGGCCGGCTATGGTCCCGAACACCGGGCTGCGTTGGATGCCGGCATGACGGACGCCGTCTTCGAGAACATCCACGCCTTCTGGCGCACCAGCAATGGGCAGCCCGCGCCGATCCAAGACTGGCCGCAGCGCATCCTGGACGCCCACGAGGGCCTGATGGACAGCCCCGGCCACCGCCGCAACATCATGGACCCCGCCCACACCCACGTCGGCATTGGCATCGCCTACCGGCCGGAGATCGGCGAGCTGCGCCTGGTGCAACTGTTTCTCAACCGCTACGTCGAGTTGGATCCTCTGCCGCGCGAGCTGCCTGTCGGCGCCGAGGTGGAGATAAACGGCCGGCTGATCAATGGCGCCAGCGATCCGCTGGTCAACTTGGCCTATGAGCCGTTCCCGCAGCCGCTGACCCTGGAGCAGTTGGCTGAGACCAGCTCTTACCAGTCCGCCGCCCAGTTCATCAGCGCGCCGCGCACCACAGTCGACGGTGACCGCTTCCGCACCCGCGCAATCCTCGACTTCAACGGCCAGTCCGGCCTTTACCACGTTTGGGTCTTCGTCATGGTCCAGGGCGAGCATGCCCAGGCTGCATCTGCAATGGTCGTCGTGCGTTAGGTCAATCGCTTCGTGCTATCTGAGGAGATTATGCCTCTATGGCGATCTGTCATCGTATTCGCCATTATCTCTGACATGATGAGACAAAGCCACCTTGCTAGGTTCTGATGACAAAGACAGAATGCCCTCATTCCAGTCACGTAATATCTGTGCTACACTAATGGCTGAAAATTGACATTATGAGCACACAAAATGTACGTACACTGATCACCCGTTAGGCTCCTTCCATGCCCACCTGTCACGGCTGTCGCAAAGCCATCACTGGCCACTACATCACTGCCCTGGACCATACCTGGCATGCAGCCTGTTTCTGCTGCGCTGGCTGCAGTCGTGTCATCGGCGAGCAGCAGTTCTACACACAGAACGGTCGGCCGTATCACGCCGCCTGTTTTCACGAACGCTTTAGCCCGCGCTGCGCTCGCTGCGGCCACGCGATTACGGGTACGGCGACGACGGCGTTGGGCAAGACCTGGCATCCTGAGCACTTTGTTTGCTCGTCCTGCGGCCAGCCCTTCCTGGGCCGCAGCTTCTACGAGAAGGGTGGCAAGGTCTACTGCGAGAAGGACTATTGGCAGACGTTCGGCAAGCGCTGCGCGATTGGCGGCGAGTACCTCAAGGGCGAGTTTGTTGTCAACGGCTGGGGTGACGCCTACTGCCATGCGCACGCGCGCGGCCTGCCGGAGTGCTATAGCTGCCAGCGCGTCATCTGTGAGCGCCTGACCGGCGGCGGTGTGCGCTATGGCGATGGCCGCGCGGTCTGCAGCCGCTGCCGGCGTACAGCCATCGACAGCAACGTGCAGGGCCAGCCGGTGCTGGCTCAAGTGCGGCGCGCGCTGGCCCGCGTGGGGTTGGATGTCGGAAGCGTCGAAACGCCCCTGCTCTTGGTGGACCAGGAGGCGATGAATCGGCGTGCAACCAAGTCCCATAGTCGCCAACCGTCCGGCATGGCGAGCCACACGGCCAAGACGCGCGATGGGGAGGTGATCGAGCGCGCCGTTGAAGCGATCATGATCTTGCACGGCCTGCCGCACGAACACTTCGCAGCGATCGCTGCGCATGAGCTGGGTCACAGCTTCCTGTTCATGAATGGCTTTCCTGAACTGCCGCCCATGGTCGAAGAGGGGTTGTGTGAGCTGGCGGCTGATCTATGGCTGCGGCAGCAGAACACGCCTGAGGCGGCCTTTCGCCTCAAGCTCATGGAGAAGAACGACGATCCCATCTACGGCCAGGGCTATCGGGCTGCGCGGCGCAGCCTGGATCGCATGACCTTGGGCGCTGTGTTGGATACTGTTCGCCAGCATGGCCGGTTCCCTGTCTGACAGGAAGGTGTAGCATGAGATTGACCGCCATTCAACGAAGCATCAAGCACGTCGTTTCCTGTACTTTGACGCTGGCGCTCGTGCTGGCTGTGGCTGGCGTTGCCCAGGCACAAGAGACGCCGCCGCAGGCGTCGCCGCCCGTGGGCGCAGAGACCGCCCGCAGCGCGCTGTACAGCGGCCGCGTGTTACCGGTGGATGCCAGCCGCATACCGCAGGGTGCTACGCCGCAGATCTTCTATCCGCCACTCACCGGCGACCATCGAACGCTGGCGGGCGCCATTGCCTTCGAGACCGATCGCAACGGCCCCTTCGACCTGTACGAACAGCCGGCTGATGGCTCCGGCTCGGCCACGGCGTTGGTCACCGGCGCAGGACAACAAGTCACGCCGGCCTGGTCGCCCGACGGCCGCCAACTGGTCTACGCCAGCGATCAGGACGGCGACTACGAGATCTACCTGCGCGAGCAGGCTGGCCAGGTGCGCAAGCTGACCAACAACACCGTTAATGACGTGCATCCGGCCTGGGCGCCGGCCGGCGATCGCATCTATTTCTCGTCTGACCGCGCAGGCGCCTATTTCCGCATCTACAGTATGCGTCCCGATGGCAACGATGTGCGCGAGATGCTGGCGGTGGGCAACACCCACGTCATGGCGCCCAGTGTCTCGCCCAATGGCGCCCACATCGCCTACATGCGAGCCAGCGTGCTGGAACCGCTGTGCCAATGGAACTGGGACGTGTGGGTAATGAACAGCGACGGCGGCAACCCCCATCCAGTTACCAGCCATCTGGCTGCCGACCTGTACCCTAAGTGGACGCCGGACGGTAGCGAGGTGGTGCTGGCAGGCTGCCGCAACTTCATCGACTTTGACCTGTACGCGGTCAACGTGGCCAACGGCAGCCAACGCCGCCTAAACAACTGGTTCCTGACCAACGAGTGGGGCGCCGCCTACGCGGCCGACGGCGCGTTTCTGGCCTTCAACAGCGACCGTGACCAGAACATCGAGGTCTATACAGCGCCCGCAGCCGGCGGTGCGGCCAGCAACCTGACCCGCCACCCGGCCGACGATCTGGCGCCCAGTTGGCGGGCACAAACGGGTGGGAGCGTCGATCAGATTTCTGGACGGATTCGGGATTCCCGTGGCCAGGGCCTGTCCGGCGTGACCGTGCTTGACAACTTGGGACACCGCATTGTCACCGACACAACAGGCAATTTCGCCTTTGAGTACCTGTCATCAGGAACTTATACTATCACACCGTCCAGAGCCAGCTTCACATTCAGTCCGGAGTCCATGCAAGTCATTGTACCGCCCGGCTCGACCAGTCTGGAGTTCCGCGGCTATGACCAACCACCTTTGGTCTTCGTCCATGGCTGGCAGGGAGCCAACCCAGGTGCTCTCCTGTTCTACGATCCCAACAGCACATTTCAAGAGATCGATGATCTCCTGGCCGAAACAGGCTACCAGACTGCCTTCGCATACCTGCAAACTTCGCCGCTCGGCACACCACCATTACGTACCAACGTGCCCAACCTGATGGAGGCGATCGACAGTGCAAAGCGCCTGACCGGTCAAAGCAGAGTCATCCTCGTTGCACACAGCATGGGCGGGTTGGTCAGTCGAGATTATCTGGAGTCCGATTTGTATCTCGACGACGTTCGTGATCTGTTCACCTTCGGCACCCCCCATCACGGCATGTCTGCAGACGCGTTGCTGCTGTTGCTGGGGGCGGCCTCTCCCAACGGCCTTGCCGCCTTTTGTCTTCACTACCAGCCGGCTGTGTGTGAGTTTTCCGAAATAGGGATGATCGTCTTCAATCTGACCCATCCTAACCGAGCTAACAACGTAGCCTATCATCTGGTGAGTGGCAACGCCCCGTGGAGCACACTCAAGGGAATGGGCCGCGTGATCGCACTGCTGACTTTGGAGCCTGATGATGGCGCTGTACCGACTGCCAGCGGCACCGGGCGTTGGTTGACAGGCATCTTCAACAGATGGGAAACGACTGAGGCGCATGGCAGGAGTTCAGGCGACCACAGCTATTTCTACTGGAACGACGTAGAGCGAGGTCAAAGCGCCAGCTACGATCAATGCCTGAAGCCGATCTTGATCGATGAACGGCCAAACTGCCGATCAACCGCTCCCGTACTGCCAGAAGATGATCAGTCAGCGCCGTACAGTCGTACCCCGATGACCTATGGTCAGATTATGCCAAACGCTCTTGCTAGCCATGTCTTGACCGTAGAGGGGGGCCAGACTATCTTCTCGTCGCAATGGACCACGGGCGCCTTGTTGATGACTCTGGTCAGCCCGACGGGTGTAGTAGTCGATCCGGCCTACGCAGCCAGCCATCCGTCCGTAGTCACTTACGAGACAGACGACAGCTGGGCAGCCTATACCTTCCCTTCGGCGCCGGTCGGCCAGTGGCAGGTACGGCTGCAAGCTGTAGATGTCCCGCCGGCCGGCGCGGCCTATGCCACCCTGGCGGTCTTCGAGAGCACCCTCCGTCTCAGCGGCGGCGCTGACCAGCCCTGGTACCGGCCGGGCGCCACAGCGGTGTTGACGGCCTCGCTTTCTGCAACCACGCCGAGCGCCAGCGTCGTGGCCGAGGTGCTTCAGGCCAATGGTAGCAGCAGCACGGTCAACCTGGCGGCGCTGGGGGGCGGACGCTATCGCGGCAGCTATGTGGTGCAGAATGTGCCAGGTTACGCTGAGGTGCGCTTCTTGGCGCAAGGAACGCTGGCCAACGGGGGCGGCTTCGAGCGCAGCCACAGCGCCCTGTTCCAGATCTCGCCCAGCACGGCTAGCCTGAATGGCAGCTACACTGACATGCCCGTTCCACGCTGGCCTGGCGCAGCAGTGTATGCCGCGTTGGACGTCACGGTGGGCGTCAACGTGACCGTGGCGGGCGATTACAGCTTATCTGCCCATCTGGTCGACGGCGCCGGCCGGCCCGTGGCTCACGCTCTGGCCACGGCTACCTTGCTGCCCGGCGTGCGCCCTATGACCCTACGCTTCGACGGCGACGAAATCTACCGTTCGGGGCGCAATGGGCCTTACACGCTCACCAACGTGCTGCTGGTAGACAACGCCGGCGCTGCGCTGGTCATTCACCAAGCGCAAGCGGTTTACGTCACCCGTCCCTATGCAGCGCGTGACTTTCGAGTGGGCGATGTCTTCTTGCCCGTGGTGATACGACGTTAGCGGCACCCATTTCCGTGCTCTCACGATAGCAATGCGCGCGCCACACACAACTGACCGGCGAAAGAACCCGCTATGTCGATGGCTGCATGATGCGCAATCGGAGCCGGCGCACGGCCATCGACACGGTGGCCAAGGGCCAGCCGGCGATGCTGCAGCTACGGCAGAACATGAGCAACGAGCTGTGAATGCCCAGTTTCACCATCGAGGCCGGCGGCTGCTGGTCGTATTGGCGCTGTTGAGCGCTGTGGCTATGAGTTGCGGCCAATCGCAGGACCGGCAGCCCTCTCCGGCGCCTCGATTCGATGAGCTGCTGGCAGAGACCTTCAGCCACGAGCAGGTGGTGGCCTTTATCGGCCAGCCCTTCCCGCCCGGCGCGAGCGAGCTGCATGCGGCCGGCGAGGCTGCGCTGGATACCATGGTCATCGCCCGCTTCGATGCACCTGGGCAGGAGACGGCAACTTGGCTGGCCGAGATAGGTGTGAGCGCGCCGCCGCAGGCTGGCTTCTCCCCCTTCTTCTCGATCGATCCACCGTTGTCCGCCGCGAAGGACTGGTGGGCGCCACCTATAGCCGGCACGACAGCGGGCGATTTCCGCGGCATCTCCCAACAGGTGGGCCAGAAACACTTCAACGTGGTGGTCATCTGGTCCGAGAGCGACCAGGTGACGGTCTATCTCCAGGTCTACAACACGTGAGCTTTTGCATGCCAGTACTGAGATTGAGCGCAACCATCTGAATGGGATGGAGTGCAATCGATGACCGCCGACGTTGTCCAGGTTCAGCATGACCATCTCTCACGGATGACGAGCCAGGTCGGGTTGATCCAAAATGAACCGGCAGTTACCAGCTTCACCGGACCTCCTTACAGTCCGTGGCAGTTGGCGGCGACAGGCCTTGGCAATCGCCGCCAGCGGCGGCTTCGTGGTCGTCGGCGCTCTGATGTTGCTGCTTCCGCCGCCAGCCAAATTGGTTTTGCCTTGGTCTGAGGCAGCGCAAGGCGTTGTGGGTCTACTGGCCATCTTGTTTGGCAGCATGGGTCTGGCGGTAATGTTGTATGTAGCAAGCCGGCCGATTATGCACTTGCGGCCCGATGGCCTGACCGATTGTCGCCGTAGGGTCGATATCCCGTTTGCCGATATCCTGTCAGTGTCCGCCACGAGCCAGCAATCCGGCCTGACGGGCCCGTATATTCATCTGAAGATGCTGGACCCCCAGAAATATGCTTCGCTGGAACGACTCAGCAAACGGAGCGGTCAGTATCCGGCAGATGTAACGCTCGACCTAAGCCTCGCCGATCCTGAAGACTTCCAACGAGCGCGCCGCTACATCGAGCAGCACATACGGTGACTTACGGTTCTTCAGTCAGCCTTATCTTTCGTCTACAGAAGCCAACATAACGGTTTTTCGACATACAAGGAGCAATTTATGGCGCAAATTGGATTGTGGCTGGCCTGGCTGATCCTGGCCGGAGGCGTATTAGTCGGCTGTGGCTCTTCACCGGACCTGGGGCAGCAGGAGAGAAGGACTGCGTCAGAACCAACTTACCTACAGCAAGTAAGCATTCAAGAAACGACAGTAGTCCGGCTAGACACTGGCTGGAATGTCGGGGTGCAATGGATATCTGACGAGCGATACGTGGATGCCGAGGGCAAAGAGCAGCGAGGGCGTGTCGCGCGCATCAGCGTGTGGAGCGACGCGTTAAAGCGAAATGACACCCTGGAAGTCTACGAGGGGATGCTTTTCCCGATAGGCGAGCAGCGCTTCCAGGTGATCAAGCTCAAGCCCAACAGCTCGCTCAGAGCGGCCCCCGGCAGCAGCAATGGCTACATGGTGATCGGGCAGTTGGAGGATGTCTCCGCGGGAGCGCCGGAGGATCGGATGTCCGCACAGCCCACGCTGATCGACTCGCCGCAGCAGGACCGCACGCTGGTGATCACCACCAACACCAGCCGGGACGATCCTACCTTCTACCTGACGTTGATCTTCGAGGTGCGCGACAAGACAACCCAAACCATCCTTCACCGCCAGCAGACCCATGCATCCAGCCGCCTGGCCTGGTCGATGGCTTGGCTGGACAACAGCATTGTCCAGCTGCAAAGCTCGGATATTGGGACAACCTGTTGGCAGGAGCAGCATGATGGGACCTGGCTGGAAGCGAAATGTCCCTGATAGGTCCGAGGACATGCCAGCGTTGGATCCGGCGTCACTGCGTTTTGTCTGGCGGCACGTTATGAGTCGACCAACCGAGGACGATGTCATCGTCATTCGTGACAGCGGAAGACGGCATGGCTCGATGGCTGCAGCCAGCATAGGCTTCGTGCTAGTCGAGGGTCTTATGCTGATGGCCCCGCAGCCTGAAAGCGCGCTGCTGCCAAAGCGAGGCGCTCAGCGAGCTGGCGCAGCAACTGGCACCCATCACTGGCGCCATGCTCACCTTGTTCGAGCCGGCGCGCTGGCCGACAACCTGGGCCAAAATCCAGGCCGTGCTCCACGTGCGCCGCGCCGAGCGCTCACGTCAGTTCGTGCAGTGTCGGCAAAGCACCCTGGGTTCGGAGTAAGGGCACGCGCGCTTTCACCACTGTCGATCTAACCTTGTCATGGCCGGATGCTGCCAGGGTTCTGCCGCGGCGCTGGACGACGGCGCTGAAGTCCCTACATCGATACGTACCAATCCGGCATCCTTGCGGCGCGCTTGATATTCACCAGTGAGGACCCGGTTTTGCAGGAATTCCTGGCCTTTGCCGAGCAAAAGACGGTGAGCGAGCCGGGCCCTGAGGAGCTTCTCGGCACTTTTGGCTTGAAGGGCAAAAGTGGCCCGCTGCTGCGCACGATCAGATGATGGCTACCAGATGTGACACACTCGGTCTGGTCCGGGTTCTGGCACTGACCGGAGCGCCAAAAGGCAGGTGTGAATGGGCAAAGCGAGCTATACTCAGGCTTGGAGACAACGCGTGTTGGCCCGTGCCAGCGCACGCTGGTCGGTCTTGGGCGCGTGGTTGGTGGTTTTGTCGGCGGCCACGGCGTGCGGCTTTGTCGGGACCGGCGTGGATTCCGGCGCGAACACGCTGACGGTGATCAACGGGGTCGATGGCCCAATCTGTTCGTTGCGCGTCAAGCAAGCGTCATCGCAGACCTTCTGGGAGCGCAATCGGCTGACGGCTGGCCAGCGCCTGACGCCGGGCGAGTCCTTCGAGGTGCGCGGGCTCGCAGCCGGTCGCTATGATGTGGATGCCCATCGGTGCGATGACGACACTCACCCCGGCTATGGCCGCTACGACGTGGCAGTAGGGCCAGATGCCGCAGGCACATGGATCATCGGGCAATAAGCCCTGGACCGGAACGGTAGAAGACGACTATAAATGCAGAGAAAAAAAACAGCCAAGCCATTCCGGTCGGCGCAGATCGGCGCCGACGTAGGGGCAAATGTATTGGGCGATACCATGACTGGCGGTCAGGCGTTCGATCAGGCCTAGATGTCTCCCCCCTGGGCCAGAACAATCAGGACTATTTCAGGTTGGTCCTTACTTACGCTCGCAGATCCAAGATGACAATAGCTTCTTAGATCAATTTACGCCGCGTGAACCAACACTAACCGATCCATCAATCCATGAACCACGGGGAGTTGACTCGTGTGGTCACATGGACAGAGGGCGACAGCGCCAACCCACAGATCGTGGATGTCGATACCAGTCGTAACCGTGGTCCTGGCGAGAATCGGCGTATCCGAAATCAACTCTAGGAGTCCCCGCTATGTTTTCAGGTCGAATTCTGCTTCCCATTCTTGCAAGCTTGCTCACTCTGGTGGGTTGCACGACCAATGTTGCTCACCAGCCAAACGCTACCCAGGAGACGATTTTGGCAGGGCCATATCAGACTGATATTGCACAACTAAGCCAGTTCATCAACTTGCCAGCACACCCCGCGCAGGCCCTGTGGCAGGTGAGAGAAAGAGGCGTTCGTGGTAATGCTATCGGGCCCACCGACACCGAGTTAGTCGCCGTGTTACAGCTAGACCAGGATATCCTCCAAGAGTTGGAAGGTCAGCTGGTCCAGCAAACCAGCCCAACTGACTTGTTTGTGGCTCACGATTTCGTCCAACCTTGGTTTCCTGACTCGGTTCAGCAGGTCTTTGTGTCCGACTCGGCATACCCCGAATACCTCAAGCTAACGGGCGTACGCTATCACCCTTCGCTCTTCGCCAAGGGCAGCCTGAACAACGGTTATGTGGTCATTGCCGATGGCTTTGCGCTCATCTATCTTCACAGCATGTAGGGTTGCCCACAGGACCCAGAGGCGGTTTTATTCCAAATCTGCACACGGCAACGGGTGGATACCATCCGCTGCTGCGTCAGGCTGCCAGCCAGGCGAATTTCGCTGCCTTGTCGTCTGCGCAACAGCTCCAGTTTTTACAGCAGTTCAATACGGCTTTTTCGCAGAGCTTGCTGACGGGAATGTCCAGGCCGCTGCTCAAAGTGGGCGCCTGGGCAGGTCTGCAGGTCCATGACTTCGTTGGAGCTCACTGAGCTTTGGAGTGGGTGACATGCGCTCTTTAACCTCTGTCGATCTTGCCTTCTCCTGGCCCGAAGCGCCAAAGCATCTGCCGCGGCGCTGGGTGACCGTCTTGGGCCCATACGTCGATCCCGAACAATCCAGCATCGTCTCGACGCGCTTGATCTTCCCTGGCGCCGACCCGCTCTTGGAAGAGTTTCTGGCCTTTGCTGAGCAGCAAGCGGCGCGCGCGGCGGGATCTGGCGGGATTCTCGGCAGGCTCAAGCGGGGTGGTTCAAGCGGCCCTTTGGTGCGTGCGGTCAGGCGTTGGAACGCATACGACTTCGCCGATCTTCAAGGATACGCCGTGGTGCAACTGCTACTCGACAGAACCGTTGCTTTGGCGCCGCCTCTCAGCCAGTACTACCGCGTGGAGATTGAGCAAACGCCGAACTGCCATCGCTGTGGGCAAGTTCGGCTGCGCCAAACGAACACTTTGCATGTGATCGGCCAACGCCGGCAGCCAAGCGATGAGATTGTCGCCACGGACAACCACGAGCTCATCGTCTCGCAACGCCTTCGCCAGCTCTGGGAAGAGGCGGCAGGGGTTGAGGGTCCGCAGTTCTTGCCTGTCGAGACCGGCCGCGATAGCCAATCCCTCTGGCAGGCCACGCCGCAAGGCGCAGTTCGCGTCCTTACGCCTCCGACCCCCATCCAGGTGCGCGATCGTTGCCCGGAATGTGGCCGGCCTTTGACCGTGGCGCTCAGCACGGCCCCCGACGGCGACCTGTTTGGCCCAGACCGTTCGACGGTTTACGAGCAAGAGGCGTTGTTGACTCTTAGCGCTGAGCCTTTGCCGGCCGGAGACCTGTGGGTGACCGATGTGGAGGAGGGCCGCATCGGAGAGCTGACCGAGGTCTTGCAAAGATTCGAAGACTATCCTGACCCCTTTTACATCCGTTCCTCCCGCCCGTTTTGGCTGATTTCCCAGCGCCTGTTACGGCTGCTGAACGACCATGTGGACAGCGGTTGGCGCTGCCGGCCGGTGAATAGACCGGCTTGATCGACTGCTCCAATAGAAAGGAAGATATCCATGGCAACCAATTCTCCCCCTGATCCCAGACAACAGCTCCAGAAAATTGCCCAGGACGCCTTTGCACAGGCGCCGACCACCTACCTCAACGGATTCGTGAGTGGTTTGGGCGCGACCGATGTCTATCTCGTCTGTCAGACCAACGGCCAGACGACCTTGGTGATCAACATGTCGTTGTCGCTGGCCAAGACCCTGGCGCAAAGCCTGGCAGGCTTGATCGAACAGTTCGAGAAGCAAACCGGACAGCCTGTGTTGACCATGCAACAGGCCAGCGCGGCCGCCAGCGCCATCTGAACCGTATGCGTAATACATTCGGTCTTGTGTTTTGTATTCTCGGCGTTGGACCGCATGGAGTGAGCTTGCATGGGTAACGACATCATTCAGGCTGATTACAATGCGCTGGCGAGCGTGGCCAGCCGCTTTGGCAACCAGGCGCGGAGCAATCAAGAGTTGCTGGCGCGCGTGCGGCAGGCCATGCAGCCGCTGGAGAGCGGCGGCTGGCAGGGCCGCGGCTCGGCAGCCTTCTTCAGCGAGATGAACGGCCAAGTGCTGCCGGCCGTGCAACGCCTGACGGCCGCGCTGGACCAGGCCCGCTCGGTGACGCTGGACATCGCGCGCGTCGTCCGCCTGGCGGAGTGCTATAGCTGTCAGCGCGTCATCTGTGAACGCCTGACCGGCGCACACAACCGTCCAACTGGTAGCCGGACCTACGCGATCACTGACCGCCGCAACGTTTGAGGCTCCGCCGTTTTCGTGCTACAATGCACACGCCAATCGACGCATCATAAACGACGCTGGTTCTCGTAGTTCTCACAAGTTCCTCTGAGTTCCCACCAGTTCGCCTTCCCAAGGAGATTCCCCATGCCCCTCCGCCTCGGCCTCAACATCGGCTACTCCGGCGCGCAGATTAGCCTGCCTATCGACCTGATCCAGGAAGCGGACCGCCTGGGCTTTTACGCGGTCTGGACGGCCGAGTCCTACGGCTCGGACGCGGTGACGCCGCTGGCCTGGATCGGCGCGCGCACTGAACGCATCCACCTGGGCACGGCCATCATGCAGATGCCGGGCCGCACGCCGGCTAACACGGCCATGACCGCCGTCACGCTCGATCAACTGTCCGGCGGCCGCATGCTACTGGGGCTGGGCCTCTCCGGCCCGCAGGTGGTCGAGGGCTGGCACGGCGAGGCCTACGGCAAGCCGCTGGGCAAGACGCGCGAGTACGTCAGCATCGTGCGCACCATCTTCGAGCGCGAGCAGCCGCTGGTCCACCAGGGCGAGCACTACCAGGTGCCCTATGCCGGCCCCGACGCCACCGGCCTGGGCAAGCCGCTGAAGAGCATCATCCACGGCCGGGCCGACCTGCCCATCTACCTGGCCGCGATTGGCCCCAAGAACGTCGAGTTGGCGGCCGAGATCGCCGACGGCTGGCTGCCGGTCTTCTTCTCCCCCCAGCATTACGACGCAGTCTACAAGCCCCAGATCGAAGCTGGCTTTGCCAAGGCCGGCGGCGGCAAGGGCATCGAGCAGTTCGACATCTCGGCCACAGTGCCGGTGGTGGTGGGCGACGATGTCAACGCCTGCCGCAACGCGGTCAAGCCCTTCCTGGCGCTATACGTGGGCGGCATGGGCGCCAAGGGCAAGAACTTCTACCACGACCTGGCCTGCCGCTACGGCTTCGAGGCCGCGGCCGACGCGATCCAGGCGGCCTATCTGGCCGGACGTAAGATGGAGGCCATCATGGCCGTGCCCGATGAGTTGGTGGACGCGGTGGCGCTGTGCGGCCCGAAGGCGCGCATCGCCGAGCGGTTGGCGCTGTGGCAGAACAGCCCGGTGACCACCCTCAACATCGCCGACCCCAACCCGCTGAATGTGCGTGTGATGGCGGAGCTACTGCTGTAGCGCGTCTACAACCTCAGTAGCCTCTGCAAGATCTCCTGCAACAGCCACAGCGCAATCGGCAGCAGGATGGCTGTCGCCAGACCGCGCACGGTGGCCGGCTGCCAGGGCCAGGTGGGGCGTTGGTCCACGATGTCGCGCGTGGTTTTCAGGCTGGTGATGGTCTTCTCGACCTGCTCCATGTCCACCAGCTCGCCTGAGTCGACGCGCTGGTAGAGGGTGGCGACGACGGCCTTCAACCGCTGCTCGACGGCCGCCAATTGCTCCCCTTTCTCCTCCTCCAGCAGGCGATGGACCCCCAGCAGCGGCCAGACGAACACGGCCACGGCGATCAACGTCAGAATCGCAGAGGGGACGATGAGCGTCAGCTTGGACTCGCCCGGCAGGATCGCCAGGATGGCGTACTGCAGCAAGATCAGGCCCACCGCAGCGCGCGCGGTCAGGCCAGAAAACGCGATCAGCGGCTGGGTGTCATACAGGTCCACACTGTCGACCTGCGCGTAGATGCCGCGCACAGCGCGCATCTGGTGGAGCACATGCTGGATGAACGTGCCGCCGACGAAGAAGCTCAAAACGCTAACCACAATCTCCCACGCCGGAAAGTAGGGGCGCGCCATGGAATAGGTCAGCGCCACCAGTACGACCGACGCTGCCACCCAAAACACGCCACCGACGATGGCCGCGCGCGCGGGCGTGACGGTCAACTGATAGGCCAGCCGGTCATACTCGGCTTGGTCGCCCTTGAGCATAGGGCGAAACTGGGCCAGCGCGCGGCGGGCGTAGCGATCCAGATAATGGTGCAGGGCCAACACGCCGATCACCCAGAGCAGGAAGGGGGGCGGCAGCGGGTCGAAGGTGCCCAGCGGCTGGCGGCCGTCCAGCCAACGCATCATGCTGGCTGCCAGGTAGCCGGCTAAGCCGAGCAAGGTGTAGAAGGCCCAAGGCGGGCCGGGCAGTTGCTCGACCCACGCAGCGAAGCGGTCCAGCCAGCTCGCTGGATAGGGCGTCGTCATGGCGGTTACGCCTCCAGCGCGGCCATCTGCCCGCCCACCAGCGCCATCAGCTCGCCCACGGTCTGGCGATCGAAGGCGAAGCGCGCGCCGGCCGCGGCGAACAGATCCGGCAGGGACTTGGTGTACCCCAACGCCAGAGCGCGGCGGTAGCTGGCCACGGCCCCGGCCTGGTCGGCCAGCGCGTTGCGCCAGACTTGCAGCGCGCCGAGCTGGGCCAGGCCATACTCGATGTAGTAGAAGGGCGCCTGGAAGATGTGCAGCTTGCGCTGCCAGCCGGTCTCCTTCTCCCCCTGTAGGCCGCTATAGTCGACGCCGGGCAGGAAGCGGTCCCACAGCGCAGCCCAAGCGCAATCCAGATCGGCCGGCGTCACCTCTTCCGGCGCTTCGGCGTACACCCAATGCTGGAAGCGGTCGACCACAGCCATGTAGGGCAGGAAAAGCACGATCCGGCGCAGTTGATCGGCGTAGGCGCGGCGCGCCTCAGCCTCCGTGTAGAAGCCGCCCCGGTCGCGCGCCAGATAGGGCGCGCTGAGCAACTCCATGGCCATCGAAGCCACCTCGCAGAATTCCATCTGCGCGTTGTAGTTCCAGATCAGCGGCTGGCGCAGCGACTCCATGAAGTGAAAGGCGTGGCCCCCCTCGTGCAGCAAAGTCATCACGTCTTCGTTGACGCCGACCGCGTTCATGAAGATGTAGGGCTTGCCGCTGACCGGAAAGCCGTTGCAGTAGCCGCCCGGCGCCTTGTGGGGCCGCGACGCCAGGTCCAGATAGCCGTCGCGCATGGCAGTGAATTGGCGGGCCAGCGCCGGGTCCACCTGCTCGAAGATGCGCTGGCCGCCTGCCTCCAGCTCGGCCGCGTCGCTGAAAGGACGCAGCGGCTGACCGTGCGGGTCAGCATCGACGTCCCAGGGGCGCAGGCTGTCCACGCCCAGCCGGCTGGCCAGTTGCCGGTAGAGCTGCGTGGCTAGCGGCGTCACAGCGTGCTCGATGGCGTCGTGGAAGGTGAAGGCGTCGTCGGGGGTGTAGTCGAAGCGGCCCAACTGCTGCCAGCGGTAGTCCCGGTAGTTGGCGAAGCCCGCGTTGGCCGCGCTCTGCCGGCGCAGCGGCAGCATCTGCATGTAGAGCTCGTCCAGCGCGCCGCGCTCGGCCAGGTAGCGCTGCATGATGCGCCGCCAGACAGCCTCGCGCGTCGTACGCTCCGGCTCTTCCAGGCGACTCGTAGCCTGGGGCAGGGTCTCCTCCCGACCTTGCCACTCGATGGTCATCGCGCCGACGCGCTTGTCGTACTGGTTGCCCAACAGGGCCAGTTGAGTCTCCAGCGCCACGTTCTCGGCGCGGAAGATCTCAGCCTCGTTGCGGAAGCGGCGCAACAGCAACGCTGCGTCGTCGCCCGGTTGATAGCCCGGCGTGGCCAGCAGCTTCTGCTTGAGGGCTTGCTCAACCACCTGGGCCTGAGGCTTGATCTCCCCGACAAAACGCTCGAAGCGCTGCTCGGCTGCCGCGTCGGCCGTGTTTTCAGTGACCTCCCGGTAGATCTGGACGTCGGCCTCCTCCAGCACAGCGGCCAGGGCGCTCCATTGGCGCAGCCAGGGATCGACAGACGCGGCGTCCAGCGGGACGGCCAGCAGGGCATCTACGTGCGGCTGCACCGTGCTCCAGTCCAGGGGGTCGATTTGGGGATATGCGTGGGGATGGGACATACTGCCTCCTTGCAGATTGATCGGGTTGCTGCCGGTTGAATTGTACTGTACGCCTTTCATGGCTGGCAAATCCACGCGGGTAACGCGGGCGATGGTTCAGAGCGGGCTCGGTCGGAGACCGGCCCG
>JBAQCH010000340.1:0-12559 GCA_049294015.1 Anaerolineae bacterium | reverse complement strand
GAGAAGATCCAGGCCACGCCCACGCGGTCGCCCACCGCGAAGCGGTTGGTCCCCGGCCCCCGCCCGGCCACGCGGCCCACCACCTGATGCCCCAGGATCACCGGCAACTGAGGCGGCGGGGTGCGCCCCTCGATCTCGTCCAGCTCAGTGTGGCAGACGCCGCAGGCGGCGACTTGCAGCAAGACCTGGCCGGGGCCGGGCGTGGGATCGGGCAGATTGACCAGCTGTAGGGGTGTGGGATTGGCACGCACGCTGGCAAGTTCGGTCAGGATTAGTGCTTTCACGGGAGCGCCCCGAATCGCCTCATGATCTCGTCAAAGTATGCTTGAAACTCACGCGGATCGATATCTGCCCGGCGCGCTTTTGGCAAAACACCCACAAAAGCCGACCTCAATGTGTCAAAGTCAATCAGTTCCTGATTGAGCAGAAAGATCACATCTTCCAGATCTGAATCGAATCCACGAGCGATCTTGCTCAAAGCCATGCTGTACAGATCGAAGATATAGACGTCGATCGGCCCGTAACTCGCCAGGAAACGGTGTCGCTTGTCTGCGTCTGGCGCCAACGGAGCGAACTCCGCCAAAGGCACCTTCTCGACGTCCAGGCGCATTTCCTGAGCCAACTCATTGATCAGCGTTTCGAACTGCGCCTCATCCTGCAGAGGCAGTTCCAGATCAAGATCGACGTCCACGGTTGTCCGTGGACTGCCCAACAGACACAAAGCACTACCGCCCAGAAGATACAGTCTCGCCGGTTTCACAGAGCGCTGTCCTAATTGTGTGAAGAAGTCTTCCAAAACACGAGGTGTCACAGGTTCCATAGTCGCTCCCGTTCCAGCCGATTCACCAGGTGTTGGGCAATGTTGTCGTAGGTCCCAGCCCAGTTGACGGCTGAGCCCGATAGGCGCTGATGGATTCGACCAAGGGCAGACAGTTGCTCGTCCGGAGACCCACTGCGGAGCACGCCCAGTGTTACAGAGAACAGGTCAGGCAACGGTCGTGTGGACGGCGCTATGATCTGCAGTCGACCTGCGTACTTCACCTGCAAGATGACCGCTGCGGTGTAGAAAATGCGTAGTGTCATTTGGTCTGCCTGCGAAAGATCGCTTATGGCAGCCGGAACCGCAGTTGCGAAGTCGGGATGTAACAGCAGCACTGCAATGGCTGCCCCCCGTACCCGTGCATTAGGTTGGCGGATCAGATCAGAAAGCAATTCGTGCGGCGCACGCACAGAATCGACCGAGGTTGGTTCACGACGAGACAAATAGGTGATGCCTAATTGCTCTAGTTCAGCAACCAAGCGGTCTTCATCGTTGCGCACCAAGGTTGAGTTGCGTTTAGCTACAGGCAACACCGTTTCGCTCAACTCAAGTGTCATGCTTTACCTCTGGGAAACCGCACTCTGGACTCATTGCGTGGCCTCAAGAACGGTCAGGCACAGGTAACATCTTACCACGGAAACGTTAGCTCTGCCAGCCGCCAGGCGTCTGGCCACTAATCGTGCAGGAACTGGAGCAAGAGCTCATTCACCCGCGCCGGCTCCTCGTGCTGCACAAAGTGGCCGGCTTCCTCGATGAAGACCAGCCGGCCGCGGTCGCACAGGTCGATGCTGGGCTGCGCCATCTCGCGGCCCAGGGCCAGGTCCTTGGCCCCCCAGATCATCAACGTGGGCACGGTGATGCGTCCCAAACTGCGCAACTTGCCCTGCGTGCGGCCGGCCGCGCGGTACCAGTTGATCATACCCGTGATCGCGCCGGGCTGGGACCAGGCCGCGCGGTAGCCGGCGATGTCCTCGGCCGTGAAGGTGCCGCGGCGGGCGCTGCCCTTGAGCGCGCGGATGGCGTTGGTCCAGCCCTTGCGGCGCAGGCTGGCCTCGGGCAAGCGCGGGATCTGAAAGAAGAAGATGTACCAGCTTTTGCGCATCTGCGTCCAGGAGCGCCACACCGTGCGGAACATCACGGCCAGGTGCGGCACGTTGAGAATAGCCAGCTTGTGCAGCCGTTCGGGATAGTTGCCAGCCACCCACCAGGCCACGGCCGCGCCCCAGTCGTGGCCGACCAGGAGGACCTTCTCGCGCCGTGTGGCGTCGATCAGGCCGACCACATCTCTCGCCAGCGCGTCGATGTCGTAGGCGCGCACGCCGGCCGGCTTGCTGCTCAGGTTGTAGCCGCGCTGGTCGGGCGCCCAGACGCGGTAGCCGGCCGCGGCCAGCGCTGGAATCTGCTTCGCCCAGCCGCCCCAGTATTCAGGGAAGCCGTGCAGCAGGATCACGGGCGATCCATCTGCTGGCCCGGCCTGGGCGACGTGCAGGGCGACGCCGTTGGTTTGAATCGTTGTATGTTCGATGGGGATGGTGAGGTTGTTCATGGTGCATCCGATTATAGCGCTGCCTGCCGGTTTGGCCGAATGGCGCCAGCTTTCTGCCCAACTTGGACCGTCCGATCTGGCAACTACCCTTGATCCGTGCTACAATCGCAGCACACTGCACCGAAAGGACCCTTCCCATGACCTCATCTGCCCCCTCCTTTGCCACCATGTCTACCCGCAGCAAGCTGCTGGCCGTTGTCGGTCTGGCCGCTGGGCTGCTCTACCTGGCGGCCGGCCGCATGGACGACGCCTACTGGCTGCGCATGGTCACGAAGCCGATCCCCGTGCTGATGCTGGCCTTCTGGGTCAGCGGGCTGCGCGTTAAGGGTCGCTATCAACTGGCCATTATGCTCGGCCTGCTGCTCACGGCGCTGGGCGACATCCTGCTGGAGTACTCGGAGGCGACCTTCCTGCTGGGCCTGGCGGCTTTCTTGCTGGGCCACATCGCTTACATCGCGGCCTTTCTGCAGGATACCCGCAAGCTCTATCCCTACTACGGCGCGGCGGCCTACGGCTACGGCCTCTTCGCCATGTTCTTCTTGCTCTCTACCGGCGAACTGGGCGGGATGTTCATCCCCGTGCAGCTTTACGTCCTGGTCATCACCACCATGCTGTGGCGGGCGGCCTGCCGGCGGGAAGTGCCAGCCCTGCCCCGATTTTCCGTTTGGGCCGGCCTGATCGGCGCACTTCTGTTCGTCGTCAGCGACAGCATCCTGGCCTTTCGCCTGTTCGGCACCCCCATTCAGCTCGGCGGCGCGGCGGTGATGGTGACGTACTGGCTGGGCCAGCTTGGCATCGCGTTGTCGGCGTGGCGGCGGGGGAGCTGGTGAGAGAACGCCCGGAATACCACAGCGGATGAAGAACAGCGGATGGGGAGGTATACCACGGCGGATGAAGAACAGCGGATAGGGAGGGGGGCATACCACAGCGGATGAAGAACAGCGGATGGGGAGGGGGAGGTATACCACGGCGGATGAAGAACAGCGGATGGGGAATACCTCTATCCGTTGTTCTTCATCCGCTGTGGTACTCCGCCCTTCACCCCCACCACGTAGCGATGGTGCGCCCACACGGCCTTGACCTGCCAGGGCAGCGCCGCGTATTCCAGCCAGGTGTAGCGCATCACCTGCTCGCGCAGCTCCGGCTGCTGGCCCAGGTAATAAGCCATGGTCGACCAGGTCCAGCCCTCGCCGCTGAACTGGTCCTGGAGCTTGGCTGAGCGGATGCCCAGGCGCTCCAACACCTCGCTGGCCGGCATCACCGTGTCGGGCCAGGGCGGCACGTCCAGCACGCCCTGGTCGACGATCTGCATACCGGCCGCCTCCAGGATGCTGCGGTTCATGGCCATGTCCACCCAGGCCTCGCGACCGCCGATCTCCCGGAAGAATGCCTGGTCGATCAGATACTTGCGCATGAAGTAACCCACCTGCCAGCGGTTGGGCATCGCCACGAAGACCACGTTGCGGCTGACGCGCGCCAGCTCGTGCAGCAGGGCCTGCGCGTTGGGCAGGTACCACAGCCCCGCCCACTCCCAGGCCAGGTCGAAGCTGTTATCGGCGAACGGCAGCCGGCCCCAGTCGCGCACATGCACCAGGCTGACCGGCAGCGCCAGCTCGTCCCAGATGCGCTGCACGCCGTCCAGCCGCACCCGGTTGTCGTCGGCCAGCGTCACCTGGCAGCCAGCCTCGGCCAGCGCCACGCTGTTGATGCCGCTGACGCCGGCCATGCCGTAGAGCGGCGCCTCCAGCACGGTCTGGATGCCATGGCGCGCCCGCAAGTCCAGCAGAAAGTCGTTGAGCACGAAGCGCTCGTAGACCAGTCCCAGCCCCTCGTTGTAGTCAGTCAGATAATGTTGCCAATCCATCGTGTGCAACCTCGTAGGTCCGGCTACCAGCCGGACAGTCTTCACGTAGGTCCGGCTACCAGCCGGACAGTTTCTTCTTGCCGCGCACAAACAACCACGTCCACCAGATAAACAGCGCTGTGTTGACTCCTGAGATCAGGAAGCGAATGTCCGGCAGCGTCTCCATCAGCGCGATCTGGTCGCGCGTGACCGGCAAGACGTGGATCAGGTTGAGGAAGGCGGTCAGCGAAAGCAGCAGATAGGGGGCAAGGGCCGGCCGGTGCAGCGCAGCCACCAGGGCCAACGGCGCCAGCGCAGGTAAAATATAGCGTTCGTGCATCTCCGTGGCCAGCATGAAGAAACCGAAAGTCAGCAGGCCGGCCACGAAGTAGGCGCCAATCTGCTGGGCGGCTTCAGCCTGGGGCGACGGCTCGTGCGACGGCGCGCGCCAGCGCCGCAGCAGCACGGCAAACAACAGCAGCGCATAGCCGGCCACCAGCGCCATGCCCACCTGGCGGATGGTGATCGGCCCCAGCAGCGCAGTCGAGTCCTCCACCCAATAGCCCAGCAGCTCGCGGGTGCGGATATGTGCGATGAACCAGGGGTTGTAGGCGTTCATGCTCATGGCCGGATAGTAGCCGACCGCCTTGATGTAGATCTGCACCAGCGACTGGCCCGCGCCGCCGATCCATAGCGGCAGCAAGCCCGCCGCCAACGTGACGGCGGCGACGACGCCCCAGCGTGCCAGCGCCCGCCCGTCGCTCCACCAGGCCAGCAGCGCCAGCAGGGGGATCAGGGTCAGCGCTTGGGCTTTGGTGAGCAGCGCCAGGCCCATGAACAGGCCGCTCCAGCCCCAGCGCTTGTTGGTGGCGGCCAGCAGCGCAGCCATCATCCACAGGGTGTGGACGGCGTCGAACTGGCCCCAGATGGTGCTGACGTAGATCACGGCCGGGTTGAGTAGCCAGAGCCCGGCGGCCAGCAGCGGCAGCCGGGATGTCCTGCCCAGACGGCGCTCCATCTGCCCGGCCGCCAGGTAAAGCGCCACGCCCGTGGCCATGTCGGCTAGCACGGTCGGCAGCTTGACCAGCGCCATTTGCACGGGGGTCTTCTCCAAGGTCGGAACCAACAGCGCATACAGCTTACCCAGCCCCCATAGAATAGTCACGAAGAAGGGCGGGTAGTTGACCACCGGCTCGCCGTGCAGGTAAAGCTCCACCAGGCTGCGACCGGGGCTGAAATTCATCCAGGGAAAGAGGAAATAGGCCAGATCGAAGTCGATCGGCTCGGGCAGCGGCATCAGGACCACGCGCACCAGCAGGGATACGCCGAAGAGCAGCCAAAAGCGTCGGTCATGCATCACGCGCCTGCGCCTCCGGCGATAACGCTTGGTACAGCCAGTCCGCGGCGGGACGCGCGCAGGTAGAGGAGCGTCAACCAAACGAAGAGCGCGACGGTGGCCAGGGAAACCAGCAGCCGGTCGCCGGGAATGCCCTCCAGCAGGCTATACACGCCGGCCCCCCAAGGCAGCACGCGCAGCAGATTGACGGTGAAAGCAGCGGTCAGCAGCAGGTAGGGCCACAGCACGCGACGCCACCTGGCGGCGGGCAGCGCCAGAAAAGCCAGCGCGGGCAGGCCGTAGCGCTCGTGCATCTCCGTGGCCAGGCTGAAGAAGCCAAAAACCAGCAGGCCCGCGGCGAAGAAAACCAGCAGGAGCGCCGCCGCGCCAGGCCAGGTCAGGCCGGCCGGTTGATCGGCGCCGGCCGGCCGTGCCGGCGGCTGCTCCAGTCTGGGCCACAGCCGCGCCACCAGCAGCGCCATGTACCCGGCCAGCAGGGCCAATCCCACCCAGCGCAGGGTGATCGGTCCAACGACGCGCGCCGTGTCCAGCAGCTCGCGGCCGAACGCCTGCGCGCTGATGGTTTGCACCAGGAACCAGCCGTTGAACGCGTTGACCGCCAGCTTGGGGTAATAGCCGACCGAGCCGAAGTAGGCTGCAAGCACGTGGTCGCCGGCGCCGGTCAGCACGAGCGGCAGCAGGCCCAGCCCCAGCGCGCCGGCTACAGCCAGCGCGCCCATGGTAACCGCGCGCAGGCTGTGTCGCCAGGCCAGCACGAGAAGCAGCGGCAGCAGGACGATGGCGTGCAGCTTGGTCAGCAGCGCCAGCCCCATGAACAGGCCGCTCCAGCCCCAGCGCCGAGCCAAGGCGGCCAGCAGCGCGGCCAGCATCCACAGAGTATGGATCGAGTCGACCTGCGCCCAGAAGGCACTGACGTAAATGATGGCCGGGTTCAACGCCCAAAGGCCGGCCGTCAGCAGGGGAAACCACCGCGACCCCTCGCCGCTTTTGGTCAGGGTGACAAGTTGCGCAGCCGTGTGGTAGAGGAGCAGGGTGATGGCCAGATCGGCGACCACAGCCGGCAGCTTGATCAGCACGCTCTGCACAGGCGTGTACTCGAAGCCAGGGACCAACAGCCCGTACAGCTTGCCCAGCCCCACCAACAGCGTCAGGAACAGCGGCGGGTAGTTGACCAGCGGCTGGCCGCTCTGGTACAACTGCGCCAGGCCGTGCTCGGCGCCGTAGGCCATCCAGGGCAGCCAGAACGTGGTCAGGTCGGCGTCGAAGGGGTCGGGCAGCGGCAGCAACAGCAGCCGCACCCCCAGCGCGCCGGCCAGCAGGAGCCAGAGGCGGCGATCGCGCATCATCGCTTGCCCAGTACCTCCAGCGCGATCTGGGCGTAGCCCTCGGCGGCCAACAGCACGTCGGCCACGCGCACCTGCTCGTTAGCCGTATGGGCCAGGCGGTCGTCGCCAGGGCCAAAGCCGATGGTGGGAATGCCGGCCTCGCCGCGCGTGTAGGCGCCGTCGGTGGAGAAGCCCCAGACGCGCAGGCGCGGTTTGTGCTCCAGCGCCCGCTCGACGCCGCGCACTGCCGCCTTGACCAGCGGCGAGTCGTCCGGCATCAGCCAGGGCGGATAATACTCCACGCCGCGATCGATGTGGCCGGTGTAGGTGCGCGTCTCACGCTCGGCGACCACCACGTCGCCGCGCACGCCCTCGCGCTGCAGGATCTGGCGGATTTCGCTGATGGCTCGCTCGCGCGTCTCGCCCAGGGTCAGCCGCCGATCGATGATGAGCTCGCAGTGGTCGGGCACCATGTTGCGGCTGCTGGACGGACAGTCGATGCAGGTGACGGCGATGCTGCCCTTGCCCAGCTTGGGATCGTCGCCCAGTTGCCCGGCCAACAGTTCCACGCCGAAGATGACCTTGGACGCGGCGTAAAGTGCGTTTTCGCCCAGCTCGGGCGCAGAGCCGTGGCACGCCCGGCCCTCGGTGGAAACCAGCAGCTCGACTCGCCCGCGGTGGCCTAAGGCGATGTCCAGGTTGGTGGGCTCGCCCAGCACCACGAAGCTGGGCCACAGCCCCTCGTCGTCGATCAAGGAGCGGATGGCCACGCCCTCGGCCGGTTCTTCCTGAACCACCGCCGCGACGATGATCTCGCCTTTGGGCAGAAGATCGGCATCCAGCAGCGCCTTGACGCTGTAGATCATGGCCGCCAGCCCGCTCTTCATGTCCACCGAGCCGCGGCCGTAGAGCATGCCATCCTGCACGCTGCCGCTGAAGGGGTCCTCGTGCCAGGTAGCCGGGTTGCCGATGCCGACGGTGTCCATGTGGCCGTCGAAGAGCAAGCGTTGCGTGCCCTTGCCCACGCGGCCGACGATGTTGCCGGCATGGTCGCGGTAGACCTGGTGATAGCCCAGCCGGCGCATCTCATCGGCCACGCGCGCGGCAATCTCGCCCTCCTCGCCGGAGTAGCTGCGAATGCGCACCAGGTCGCGCAGGAAATCGATGCAGGCGGATTGGTCTTGGGGGGTTAGGTAGGACATGGGCGGGATTGGGTGATTGGTAGATTGGTGAGTTGGTAGATTGGTTAGTAGGCGCCGCTGCGGGCCAGGACGCTGGGTAGCGTGCGCAGCAGGATGCTCAGGTCCAGCAGCGGCGACCAGTTCTCGATGTAATAGATATCCAGCAGCACCATCTCGTCGAAGGGCAGGTCGCTGCGCCCGCTGACCTGCCACAGGCCGGTGATGCCGGGGGCCGTGGCCAGCCGCTTGCGGTGCCAGTCGGCGTAGTCGGCTACCTCGTCGGGCAGCGCCGGCCGCGGTCCCACCAGGCTCATGTCGCCCCTCAGGCTGTTCCAGAACTGCGGCAGCTCGTCCAGGCTGGTGCGGCGCAAAAAACGCCCCATGCGGGTGACGCGCGGGTCGTCGCGAATCTTGAACATGGGGCCCTGGGCCTCGTTGAGGTGGCGCACCTGGTCCTTGATCTGGTCGGCATCTTTGACCATGGTGCGGAACTTGTAGACCTTGAACAGCCGGCCATCACGGCCGACGCGCGGCTGGCTGAATATCACCGGGCCGGGGCTGTCCAGGCGAATCGCAACGGCGACGATTGCCAACAGCGGTGACAGGATCAACAGCCCCAGCGCCGACCCCAGCACGTCGATGCCGCGCTTGAAGAGCCGCGCCCAGGGGCTGAGCTGGGTCTCGCTGGGCGTCAGCATGGGGATGCCGGCCACGTTCTGCATGTCCACCATGCTCAGGCTCATCTGGAACAGGTCGGGCACGATGCGCGGGCGGACGCCGACGCGCGCGCTTTGGCCGGTGATGGCCAGAATCTGGCGGCGTTGCTGCCAGGGCAGGGTGATGATTACCTCGTCTACCTGCTGGCTGCGCAGCAGGGCGGGCAGGTTGGCCGTGCTGCCCAGCGCCTGGAAGCGGCCGATGTTGGTCGATCCCCGCTCCGGGTCGTCGTCCACAAAGCCGACGACCTCGAAGCCCAGCTCCGGCTGGGCCATCAGGTTGCGCATCACCGTCAGGCCGACATCGTCCGATCCGACGATCAACACCCGGTCGACGCCGAAACCGCGGGCGCGCAGCACGCGCAGCGTTGCACGGCGCAGCAGCCGGGCCGCGATCAGAAAGACAATGATCAGCGCGGTGGCGTAGAGGAAGAAGAGACGAGAGTAGACCAGGGGCCGCCAGAAGAAAATGAAGAACACGGTGACCACGAAGCCGCTAAAGGCGCCGTTGATCACGCCGTAGACCTCGTCCACCAGCGACGCGCCGCGGCGGAAGCGATACACACCGCTCAACAGGAAGGCCAGCAGGGTCAGTCCGCCCTGGATCGCCGCCATGGGGATGTAGGGGACGAAGGTGGTGTAGTAGGCCGGGTCCACCTCGCGCAGCCATTGGAATTGATAGCGCAACACATAGGCCAGCAGGAAGGCGACGAGAATCAGCCCGATGTCGAGCACGATCGCGCCCCAGTTGACCAGCTTGACGACACGACGCTTCATCGGGCGCCTCCGTCGACCTTCGCAAGCGCGCGGCGGTAGACAGTGGCCGTTTCCTGCGCGGTACGGCTCCAGGGGAAGCGCGCGGCCTGACCCAGCCCGCGCGCCCGCAGCTCAACGGCCAGCGCGGCGTCGTCCAGCAGGCGCAGCAGCGCCGCGGCCAGCGCATCGACCGACGCCGGGTCAACCAGCAGCGCGGCGTCGCCGGCCACCTCGGGCAGCGAGGAGAGGTTGGACGTGACCGTGGGCGCGCCGCAGGCCATGGCCTCCAGCACCGGCAGCCCAAAGCCCTCCAGCAGCGACGGATAGACGAAGACCGTCGCCGCCCGGTACCACCAGGCCAGCTCCTCGTCGGCAATGTAGCCGGGGAAGAGCACCTCCTGCTCCAGCCCCTGGCGCGCCACTTCGACGAAGATGGCGTCGTAGTCCCAGCCCTTGCCGCCAGCCAGCACTAGCTTAAGGGACGGTTGGCTGGCGTCGTGCGCGCGCACCTGGGCGAAGGCCTGCACCAGGCGCACCAGGTTCTTGCGCGGCTCCAGCGTGCCCAGGTGCAAGATGTAGCGCTGCGGCAATCCCTGGCGGCGGCGAAACGCCTCAACCTGTTCAGCCGGCGCGGGACAGAAGCTGGCGTCGACGCCGTTGTGGACTACATCGATACGCTCCGGCGCCACGCCGAACAGCTCGACCACGTCCTGCTTGGTGGCCTGGGAGACCGCGATCACCCGCCGGGCCGCGCGCACTGAGCGCCACACCTGGCTTTGCAGGTAGGCGCGCTGCATGGGCGGGAAGGCCTGGGGCGTGCGCATAAAACTCAGGTCGTGGACGGTCACCACGCTGGGACAAGGGGTCAGGGCCGGGTTGATGTTGACGGCGCCGTGCAGCAGGTCGAGCCGCGCCTGGCGGGCCAGCAGGGGCAGCGCGGCCTGCTCCCAGAGGATGCGGCGCAGGGGCCGGCGGGTGTCCCAGCGGGTGCTGCGGCGCACATCGAGGCCGGCGGGCAGGTCCAGGTCGACGTCGGGCGTGAAGGCGGTGATATGCAGGTCGGGCGCGGCCGCGGGCAGGTGGGCCAGCAGTTGGCGGATGTAGCCGCTGACGCCGGCGCTGCGGTAGGAGTGCGCGCCGGAGAGCAACTGGCCGTTGACGCCCACGTGCGCCGCGCTGTTCTTCGTCACGCCGCCATTATACCACGCCGCGGCCCAGGTAGAAATCAGCCCGCTGAGTGCAAAGAAACCAGGTTATTTGTTTCGCAGACCCCGGTCATGGCGCTATGTGGGGTGTATGCGCAGCCAGGGGGTTGGCAGCCCAGGAAAAACCCGGTTTCTGGATCCCCCAGCTCCCTCTGGCGCACACCGCTGCTGTTGGTGGTGATGGCGGTCGAGGTCAGATGATCGTTGAGCAGATAGAACGTGTTTCCACCGGTTCTCAGCGCCACTCTGACTGCGCCGGCGTAGTAGTACTTCCTGACGGTCGTGCCGTTGTCGCGCTCGTAGTAGTTGCCGATGTAGACGGTGGTGGTGCCGCCCACCGTGGCTTTGACGCGCTTGCCGTCACCGTCGTAGACGTAGGTCGCGTTGATCCCGCTGCCGGTAATGCTGGTCACGTGGTTCTCGGCATCGTAGGCCAGCGTCACGTCCTGGCTGCCGTTGACGCGCCGGGTGGCGTTGCCGTTTTGGTCATACCAGTACTTTTGCACGTTGTTGACGTGGGTCACGGCGTGTTTGTGCGCTGGATCATAGCCCAACGCAGCGCCCTCGAAGCTATCGATGTTGCCAGCGTTGGTGTAGCTGTAGCTACGAAGGGTGTAGGTTCCGTAGCTGCCACCCGATGCCTGCGCAGTCAGCAGCCGGTTCAGCGCATCGTAGGTGAAGGTCTGGGTCTGGCTGCCGCCAAAGGCCGCCGCATCCACCACCGTCAGCACGTTGCCCTGGTCGTCGTAGGTGTAGCTGATGTTCTGCAGGTTGGTGTAGCCGCTGGCGCTGGTTCCGCTCTGCAGCGCGGTCAGCCGGAAGTTCTCGGCCTGGGTGTAGGTGAACTTCTGGCGGATCTCGTTGGGTGTGCTGCCCAGGGTGCGGTCGGTCACCTGGCCCAGCGCGTTTTCACCATCTTTGCACATGGTCCGATCTTCGGGGTCAATTATACCCTTCGCCTACACCTGCACTGTGCGCAGGCGCAAGTGTCCTCTGAACCGACAAGCCAGGGTCCGGGGTGCTGTGCAAAGGCCAGCTAGAGCGCGATTCTCAGGACCAAGTGCGTTAGCGCTCAACATACCAGGAGGTTGCTTTCGATGGATAGCGCTGCGGCCGCGACCCCGCCCAGCGTTGCCAGCTCCGTCTGCCACGTGGCCGCGGTCTGGCGCAGCTCTGCGTTCTCCAGCAGTTGCCGCGCCAGCCAGCGGGCGGCCGGCAGGGTGAAGTTGGTCGGCAGGACGCCGTAGCCGACCCCGGCCTGCGTGATGCGGCCGGCCTGGGGCTGCTGGTCGCCGGCGTGGGGCACGGCCACCTGGGGCAAACCGTGGCGCAGGGCCGCGTGGGTGGTGCCGACGCCGCCGGGGTGGATGATCCCGGCCAGCCGCGGCAGCGTGTGCTCGAAGTCCACCCACGGCTGCACCTCGACGCCGGCCGGCAGGCCAGGTGGGGCATCGCCGCTGCCACCGGTGACTACCAGCGGCTGCCCACCCTCCAGCAGCACAGCCTCGGCCGCGATGCGGAAAAAGGCCGGGTCCTGGTTGAACAGGCTGCCCAGCGTGATCAGAATCGTGGGCGGGTACGGCGGGTCGGCGGCCGCGGGCCGGGCGGAGCCGCTGCCCACGAAGCGGGTCTGCGGCGCTATGGCCGGCAGGTCGGCGTACCAGCGCCGGCTGAAGAAGTCGATGTGCAGCAGCGGCGAGCGCACCTGACCCGTGCTCAGGTCCCAGTAGTCGCCGACGACGCCCGCCCGACGGCACATCTCGGCGGCGCGCGGGCCGGCCGGGTTAGCAGCGACCGTGCCGTCTAGCAG
>JBAQCH010000339.1:0-1557 GCA_049294015.1 Anaerolineae bacterium | reverse complement strand
GTCCTGCGCCACCGCCACTTGGTCGACAGCGCCGCTGGCGCGCACCAGCCAGGCGGCGATCCACGCCTTGGAACCGTCGGACAACTGCACCTGCCACCAGGATCCATCCTGGTTTTTGCCCAGGATCGGGAGGCTCTGCCCGGCCCGCAGTTGGCCAACGCGGCTGAATGCGGTGCCAGGGCCAGAGCGCAGGTTGATGGTCTGCGATACGCTGACCGACGCGCCTGTGTCTTGTTGGGCGTAAGCGGAGGCATCGGCTGCAGCCGCGACGCCGGGGAATATCGCGCCCGCCGCCAGGAGCAGGGCGAGGGCTGCCAGCAGGATGTGGCGCAATGGGGAGGCGGACAAAGTGCTGCGCGAAGTCATCGGTTCTCTCCTGTGCGTAGATAACAGGAAGTCCCTAACCGGGCGGCGGAAGCCACGGGCGGCTAGGGACTTCGAAAGCGATCGCTGCACCGCTTACTTGGGCATGCTGGCCAGGGCGTTGTAGACCGGCAGCGGGTTCCAGCCCGGATCGACGATGCCCCACTGCGCCTTCTCGGTGCCGTTGGCCACCACGCGGAAGTTGAGGTTCCACAGGAAGGCCGGACCGACGAAGCCCCAGTTGCGCATCATCTCATAGGCGCGCGCGGTCCAGGCGGCCTGTTCGTTGAAGTCGTTATCGTTGGCGTAGGCGTAGCGGCTGTCGTAGGCGCCGCCGGCTGCCCAGCCGAACTCGGTCGGCCAGATGCGCTTGTTGCTATCGCCGTACCTGACCATGATGTTGCGGTAGCCCTCCATGGTGCTTCTGAAGCTCCAGGAGTGGTGCGGCGCGTCGCAGGGGCCGTTGAAGCTGTTGCCAGTGCGCTGGATCGTGGCGCAGGCGTCCTGGTAGCCCACATCAGGCGGCACGTTGTAGCCGCTGGGGTGAGCGCCGATGGCGTCGGCATAGTCACGCAGGCCGTTCTGGTACATGCCTTCCAGATAAGCGATATCGTCCATGGCCCAGGGCGCAGGCGCGCCGGTGGGGGTCAACGCTCCGCTGACGACGGTCATCGACGGGCAGGCGGCCTTGATCGAGCGATAGGCCGGCTTGAGCAGGTTCATATAAGCTGCCGGATCGATGGTCATGTTGCCCCACTCGTAGTGCAAGTTCTGCTCGTTCCAAACCTCAATGGCCTTGAGCGAGGTGCCGCAATACTTGCCTGCCATCGCGCCCAGGAAGTTGGCAAAGGTGGCCGGGTCTGCCGGCGGGCCGCCGACGCTGAGGTCGCCTGCGCCGCCGCGCGCCCAGTTGGGGGCGTTGACCACGCTGAACATCATGTTGACGCCGCTAGCCGCAGCCTCGTTGACCAGACGATCCATCTCGCTCCAGCCGATTTCGCCCGGCGAAGCTTCGAAGACCTTCCACTCGATCTGCTGCTTGACCCAGTTGAAGCCCATGCCCTTGGTCATCTGCATGACCTTGCCGGCCTGGTCGTTGTGGATCATGTGCGCCTGGACGCCGTAGCCGAAGCTGCCGCCGCCTGACGGCCTGGGCGCGGGCGCTGCGGGGGCCGCCGCTGCGGGGGCTGCTGG
>JBAQCH010000338.1:0-1594 GCA_049294015.1 Anaerolineae bacterium | reverse complement strand
AAGTGACCTTCCCCCGAAAGAGTAGACAGTATGGTAATCTACAGCAAGGGAGAAAGGTCATGATAAAACAACGGAGTGTGAGACGGAACTTCAGCCGGGAATTCAAGGTGGAGGCGGTGGAACTGGCCAAGACAAGCGGCATGTCACAACGGCAGGTCGAGCGCGAGCTAGGATTGAGTAGCGGGCAAATCGGGCATTGGATGCGGGAGCTGGCCGAGCAGGGCGAGGCAGCGTTTCAAGAGGCAGGCGATGGCGCGGCCAAGGTACGGATCAGGGAATTGGAGCGGCGGGTAGCGGCGTTGGAAGAGGAGCGGGAGATCCTAAAAAAAGCAGTGGCCATCTTCTCGCAAGCAAAGGGCTGAGGTTCGGCTTCATCGCCATGTACGAGAAGCAGTTTTCGGTCAGGCGGATGTGTCAGGTGTTGGGCGTTTCAGCCAGCGGTTACTATGCCTGGCGCAGCCGTAAGCCGAGTGCGAGACAGATGGCCAATCAAGCGCTTGTGCAGCAGCTGGTGGTCATTCATCAACAAAGCTGGGAGACCTACGGCAGTCCACGGGTCTACCACGAACTACGTGCGGCCGGTCATACTTGCAGTGTCAATCGGGTGGCGCGCTTGATGCGCCGCGAGGGGATTGCGGCCAAGCAGTCACGCCGCTTTCGACGCACAACGCGCATCAACCCGAACGCACCGGTTCTGGCCAATCTATTGGCCGATGGCCAGGAACCGCTGCGTCCTGACCAGGTGTGGGTGACCGACATCACCTACATTCCAACTGGCGAGGGCTGGCTGTACCTGGCGTGTGTCATGGACCGTTTCTCGCGCCGCATCATCGGCTGGGCGATGGGTCGCACCTTGGCCAGCACCCTGGCCCAACAGGCATTGCGGATGGCTCTGCGTCAACGTCGACCCAAGGCTGGTCTGATTCATCACTCCGACCGCGGCAGCCAGTATACGGCAGCCGCTTATCAACGGCTGGGCCGCCGACCCTCGCTTCAGTTCAGCTTCAGTCAGGCCGGCAACTGCTGGCAAAATGCCCATCAGGAAAGCTTCTTCGGTACCTTGAAATGCGAATTGGTCTACGACCAGTACTTTGCCACGCGCGCCCAGGCTCGTCACGCCATCTTCCACTACATCGAAGGGTTCTACAACACCCGTCGTCGCCATTCAGCGCTTGGCTACTTGAGTCCTATGGCCTTTGAAGAGGCCTTCGCCGCGCAGTTTTCGTGACTGTCCACTTTTTCGGGGGAAGGTCATAAGAACTTGTTTTCTCTTATCAGCGAAAATCAGCGCGTAATCAGCGTCATCAGCGTGCCATTCTGATACTGACCAGGGCCGTCATGCCCCAGCGCAGGGGCAAGTCGGCGGGCACGTCGTCGAGGGCGATACGCACGCGGTACGTCACGTCGCCGAGGGTTACTTCGGGCACGCGGCCGACGTCGATCACCATGCCGCGCAGCGTTTCGCCCGGCAGGGCGTCAAGCGTTACCTCGACTTCCTGGCCGACGGCCACACGCACCACGTCCAATTCCACCAGATCGGTCGTCTCCACCACCCAGCCGCCGCCACCCACGCGGGCCACGGCCACGCCCGGCG
>JBAQCH010000337.1:0-1680 GCA_049294015.1 Anaerolineae bacterium | reverse complement strand
GCCGAGAGTGCTTCACGCTCACCTCCCAGCGCCAGAACGCGCACGGCGTTGTTGCCGCTGTCGGCGACCACGGCGAAGTTCCCGTAGGCGCTGACGGCGATGGCGCTGGGGTTGTAGAGCCGTGCCTCGGGGCCGAACCCGTCGCTGGCCGGCGAGCGGTTGACGACAGTCTGCACCTGCGCCTTGGCCAGGGTGGTCAGGTCGAGGCGGGCCACGGCATGGCCGAGCTGCACGGTGGTCAGCGCCCAGGTTCCGTCGGGACCGAAGTCGACGCCGATGGGCTGGTAGACGCGGGCCGCGGCGCCGGGGCCGTCGCGCATGGTGGTGTCCTCCCAGGCCGCGCCGGCTACGGTGGTGACCTCCAAAGTGGCCAGATCGACCAGCCGGATGACCTTTGGGAAGCGCTCGCTGACCAGGGCGACCGAGCCGTCCGGGCTGATAGCGATGCCATCCAGGTCGTCGAAGCTGGCGTCCAGCCCGACCCCGTCCACCGGGTCGCAGGTGCTGTTGCCGGCGATCTGGGTGACGCCGCTGGCCGCGCCGCCGGTGATGTCGACGCGGAAGAGGGCGCAATCGGCCACGCCGCCCACCAGGGCGAAGCTGCCGTCAGAGCTGATGTCGACCGCGCGCACGTCGTCCATCCCGCCCGCGCCGGGGGCCACGAAGGTCGTCACCTCGGCTGTGGCCAGGTCCAGCTTGCGCACTGCGTTGTTGTCCCAGTCGGCGATCAGCGCGTAGCCGCCGTCGGGGCTGAACACCACGTCTTCGGGATAGTCGAAGCGGGCCGCGCTGCCGATGGCATCCACGTAGCCGCTCTGGCCGGGCGAGCCGGCAACGGTGGTCACTTGCAGCGTGTGGAGGTCGATGCGGCGCACGACAGCGTGCGTGTCGTCCACCACCAGCGCCGTCGCCCCGTCCGGGCTGATGGCTACCCCGGCCGGCCAGTTGAAACGGGCAGCCGTGCCAACGCCGTCCACGGTGGCGTGCTGCTCGAACGCGCCGGCGATGGTGGTCACCAGGCCCGTGGCCAGGTCCATGCGCCGGATGGTTGCGCTGCTGTAGTCGGCGATCAGGGCGAAGGCGCCGTCCTCGCTGACCGCGATGTCCCACGGGTCCTGGAAGCGTGCCTCGTTGGCCAGGCCGTCGGCGCCCCGCCAGTTGCCGACCACGGTGGTCACCGCGTTGGTGGCCAGATCCAGCCGGCGCACGGCGTCGTTGTCGCGATCTTCCAACAGTGCGTAGCTGCCGTCGGGGCTGATGCCGACGGTGCGCAGGGTGTCGAAACGGGCCGCGCTGCCGCTCTCGTCGGCAAAGCCGGCCTGGCCGACCGCTCCGGCCAATGTGGTCACCGCCGCGCCCGGCATGCTGATGCGGCGTACGGTGTGGTTGCCGGTGTCGTTGACCAGCGCGAACGAGCCGTCAGCGCTGATGGCGATTCCGCCGGGGCCGTTGAAGCGGGCCGCCGCGCCCACGCCGTCGGCGCTGCCTGAGGTGAACGCCGTCCCGGCCAGCACGCTGTTCGCGCCGCCGGGCAGAGTCACCAGGTTGACGGTGTGCGCGGTGGGGTAGGCCACCAGCGCGTAGGCGTCGCCGGGCGCGATGGCCACGCCGCCGGTCAGGCCGGCTGCCAGGGTGCTCACCGCGCCGGATGCCATGTCGATGCGTCGCAGGCCGCAGGTG
>JBAQCH010000336.1:0-11273 GCA_049294015.1 Anaerolineae bacterium | reverse complement strand
CGAGAATCCGGTCGGCCGCCACCTGGCGCATCTGGAACGACTCCACGCCCGGCATTTGGCGGAAGACGTCGGTGAAGAACCACATCACCAGCCCGCGGCCGCTGGGCAGCGTCAACTGGTCGCTGCTGCGGCCGGCTACGTGGTCCAGCAGGGGCAGGCCGCGGCCGCAGGCGCACTGGCCCGCGGCCAGCGCGCCCACATCGCCGACTACGTATCGAATAAAGGGCATGGCGTAGGCGTGCAGGTTGGTCAGCACGACGCGGCCTTCCTGGCCGGCTGGCAGGGGCCGGCCGGCGTCGTCGACCACCTCCACGATGACGGACTCGGCGTTGATGTGGTAGGTCGAGCCCGCGCCGCACTGGATGGCCACGTCCATGCCCTCGCCGCCGTAGTAGTCATGCACGCGACAGTGGAACTGCTGCTCGATGGCCTGGCGTTGGAAGGGGTGCAGCATCTCTCCGCTGGTGATCACGGTGCGCAGCGGGAGATCGATACCCCGCTCCTCCAGGGCAATGGCCAGGCGATAGGCCGCGCCGGGATAGGCGAACATGACTTCAGGCCGGAAACGGACCAGGTCGCTCACCACCTGGTCGAGTCGCTGATCAGCCACCGCGTAGGCCGACAGGTTGAGCATGCGGGTGGCCTGCTGCTCCAGCCGCTGCAGGGGGCCGCTGTGGAACACTCCCAGCGCGTGGCCGTCTTTGACGTTGGCCGCGCGCATGCCCTGGTAGGCGCCGGCCATGGCCCAACTGCGGAACATGACGGCCCAGCGCTGCCCCTTCTCGGCGCGCGTCATGACGAACTGCAGCGGCTCGCCGGTGGAGCCGCTGCTGGCATAGCGTACCAACTGGCTGCGGTCGGCGTTGGCGGCCAGGGCGTCGGCGGGATAGGCTGCGCGCAAGGTGGGCTTGTCCAGCAGCGGCAGCCGGGCCAGGTCGTCCAGGCTGCGGATGTCCTGTGGGTGTACGCCGTGCGCGTCCCACAGGCGGCGATAGAACGGAACCTGCGCGTAGGCGTGGGCTGCCAGGCGGCGCAGCCTGGCCAGTTGCAGCGCGCGCAGCGCGTCAGGCGCCCACCACTGGCTCTGTTCCAGCTCGCGCAGCGCGGCGCTGACCGGCATTCCACGCAGCCGTCCGATCAGCGGCAGCGCGGCATGGCGCAGAAATGTGGCGTAGAGGGGGGGGCGACTCACGGCGGCGTTGATCCTGGGCTGAAGACTTGGCTGGCGTCGCTGCATTGTACCACGCCGCCCCTGCTGCGCCAATACCGTGTGTCGTAACTCAGCAATTCCAAATATGAACTCTGCCAACGCGGAGTCGAGCCTTTAGGCGGGTTAGAGCGCCTGATTCGTACCGGCAAACCCGGCTGAAGCCTCGACTCCGTGCCAAATTTGGAATTGCTGGTCGTAACTTGCAACGCCAGACATGACTTTTCTTCCGAAGAAAAGTCATGTCTGCAAGTCATTTCTGCCTGCTCATGCCACCGGCAACTTGCCAGATTGCTGGCGTTGGACAATAATGCCCAACGTCTTTAGTTAGGACCGAATCGCTCATGAGCCAAACACGCTTACCCTCAACATTGCGCTCCCTGCCTGCGCCTGTGGTCGCGCTGCTGGCCCTGGCGTTGGGCGCGTTGATCGGCCTGGCTGCGGTCACGCCGCTGCTGGGTGGGCTGGGCGCGCCTGCCGATCGACTGAGCGGGTGGCTGCTGCCCGTCGCGGGCATCAGTTTGTTGCTGGTGATCAGCGTGCGCAATCCCCTGGCTGGCCTGCTGCTCACTCTATTGCTCGCGCCCTACAGCCGTTTCATTCCTTTCGATCTGGACCTGGGATCGGGCATCCCTGCCTTGAGCCTGGCGCGCCTGATGGCTGGCTTTCTGCTCTTGCTGCTGCTCTATCAGGCGGTGCGGGGCCGGCGCCGGCTGCGTCCACTGACCTGGCCCGACCTGGCTTTTGTCGTGTTTCTGGCCGTCATGGCGCTGTCGGTGGCGGAGTCGCAATACGAACGCACGTTTGCCTTTCAGAGTTTGCTGGACGCCTACGTGCTGCCCTTCGTCTACCTGTACCTGGCGCGTCAGATTGTGCGCAACCTGGGCGACCTGCGCTGGTTCTCGGCGACGCTGGTACTGGCCGGCGTCGGCTTTGCCTTCCTGATCATCCGCGAGCAGTTGACAGGCGAAGTGCTGTTCTATGGCCGCGAGGCGGCGCGCTACAGCGCCAGCTTCCAGAAGGTAATCAGCCTGATGGGCAACGCTGCGCCGATGGGGGTGAGCACGGCCATGACCCTGCCGCTGGGTCTGGCGCTGTTAGCCAGGGCCTACAGTCCTGGCGCAACGCCCAGCCGGGCGCGCATGCTGGCGCGCGTCGTGCTGCCTGTGGCGCTGGCCTTTATCGTCCTGGGCGTCTACATGACCTACAATCGGGCCAGTTGGCTGGGCGTCGCAATTACCCTGCTGGTGATGGCGGTGCTGCGGCCGCGGCTGCGCCGGTTGATGTTGCCTGTGTTGCTGGTGTTGGCGGTCGTGGCGCTGATCTTTTGGCAAAGCGTGATCAGCAGTCCTGCTGTCAACGAACGCCTGCTGGAAGATCAATCCCTTGGCTATCGCAGCACGGTCGCTCGGCTGGCGCTGACCATGGTGCGCGACGACCCGTTATTCGGCTTAGGCTACTACAACTTTGGCCCCATCGCCAAACAGCGCTTCGGCTGGGACCCCGCGCCCTTGTTTGGTGTCTATCCGCCGGCGCACAATTCCTTGATGTTCATCCTGGTCTCGGGCGGCCTGTTGGCGCTGCTGCCCTACCTGGCCTGGTTCGCGATGGTAGCCTGGCAGGGGACGCGGCGCTTCCTGGCCAGCGCCGGCCAGGAGGAGACGCGCGACGTGTTGGCGGCGGGCGCGGCGCTGCTGCTGCTCTACTTCGTCGCCTCGGCAACCTTCGACAACGTCGAGGCCGTCAAGATGAACCTGATCTTCTGGGCAGCCATCGGCGCGATCTGGGGCGGCACGCACTCGGTGCTTGCCAATGATAGGCTTTCGAATATATAATGTGACCGTCCATGCAGTCCAACCCGCGGCTTGCAACCGCTGTTTCATCGTTGTACGAGGCGCGCCATGCCGACCACCATCGCCATCTGCAATCAGAAGGGAGGCGTAGGCAAGACCACTACCTCCGTCAACCTGGGCGCGGCCTTAGCCGAGCGGGGCCAACGCGTTTTGCTTGTCGATCTGGATCCGCAGGCTGCCTTGACGGCCTATTGGGGCTTGGATGGCGACAGCGCTGGGCCGTCGATCTATCAGCTCTTGCTGGAGGACGCCACCGTGCCGGCCGACGCCGTGCGCTCCATCCGGCCGTTGATCGACGTTATCCCGGCCGACATCGACCTGGCCGCGGCTGAGATCGAGCTGTGGAGCGCGCTGGGCCGTGAGCGCATCCTGCGGGAGGTCCTGTCTTCGCTGCAAGGCGGCTATGACTACGTCTTCGTCGACTGCCCACCCAACCTGGGGCTGCTGACCATCAACGCGCTGGTGGCCTGCGATCGCGTCATCATCCCTGTGCAGTGCGAGTTCTTCGCCCTGCGCGGGCTGAGCATGCTGATGGACACCCTGCACAAGGTCAAGCGCCGCCTCAACCCCCAATCGGAGATTCTGGGCATCCTGCCCACCATGCTTAACAGCCGCACGCGCCACGCCCAGGAGGTGCTGGAAGAGCTGCGCACCATGTTTGGCCCGCGTGTGTTCCAGACCATCATCAAGTCCAGCATTCGCTTTGCCGAGTCCACGCTGGCAAAGCAACCCATCCTCGAGTATGCCCCCACTCACCCCGGGTCTCAGGCATACCGGTCGTTGGCACAGGAGGTTCTCGATGACAACCGACCAGCCGGATAATACCCTGCCCAAAGCAGCCGGGCGCGGCGTTGATCTGTTTTTCGACGAGAGCGACGCGCCGGACGCGGCTGAGGGCGCCGCCGCCGTACAGGACTTTGCCGGCAACGTAGCCCAGGCCGCAGCTACAGGCGTCGGCGCAGTGCAGGATGTAGCCAGCGAGGCAGCTCAGGCCGCGGCTGAAGGCATCGACGCGGCTGCGGATGCTATCACCCCAGTCGTCGTGGCGGCAGAAAAGAGCCCAGCCGAGGTTGTCGCAGCCGTGGCTGAACCAGCCGCCGCGCAGCCCGAACCGCCGCGCGCTGTGATGACCCCACCGCCAGCCCCGCCGCCGGCAGCCCCGCCCAGCCCGCCTGTGTTGGTTCAGGAGTCCTCCTCGAAGGGCTTGAGCGGCTGCTTGGGCGCCGTGTTGGGCGCGGTGTTTGGGGCCATGCTCGGTGTGGTGTTGACTCTGGGATTGCTGCTGCTGACCAACCAGGGGCTCAGCTATGCGCCGCGCAACACAGTGAATGCGTTGCAGGCCACCGTAACCGCCTATGAACGCGGCGCGACTGCTTTGCGCGGTGACTTGTCGACGCTGCAAGGCGGCCTCTCGACGTCGCAGAACGAGGTGGGAACGTTGCAGCAAGGGCTGGCAGGCGTAGAAAGCCAGGTGGCAGCGCAGGGCGAAAGCCAGAGCGCGCTGGCCAGCGAGCTGACCGGCGTCGTCAGCCAGGTGCAGACGATGCAGGACGAGGTACTGCCTGGGCTGCAGGAGTCCGTGGACGTGGTGGGCGGCGCGGTGGAGGCTGTGGCCAGCGATGTGGTTACCCTGACCGACCGGGTGGATAGCGTCAGCGTCAGCGCCGAGCGCGCCGAGCGTTTCCTGGCCGGCATGCAGGCGCTGCTGGCTTCGGTGCTGGCTGATGAGCCGCTGACGACCACCACGCCGTTGACAACCACTGCTGTTCCTACCGCCACCCGGCTGCTCACCGCCACGGCGCCGTTGACCAGCACTGCGCCGCTCACTGTAACCGCGCCGATCACCCCGGACGTTCAGGTTCCGCTGACCGCCACCGTGGAGGTCACTGCCACCGCCGTACCGACCGCGCCCGTGGCGCCGGCCGCGACGCCTGTTCCAGCCGTCGATGCCGTTCGCGGCGTCGTTTACCTGGACGCGAACCGTGATGGCGTGCGTGATGCTGAGAGCGAGCCGGGCATCGGCAACGTGCGCGTCACGCTCTACACCCAGAGCCGGGCCGAGGTTGCCCGTACCACCACCAATCTGCGAGGCGAGTACGAGTTTAGCGGCTTGAACCCCGGCATCTACATCGTCGTCCAGACCGACCCGCCTGGTTTCGCATCCTCCACTCCCAACGTCCTGACGGTGATCCTGCGGGGCACGCGCGCGGTGGAGAACGTCAACTTCGGCGATTATCAGCCGTAGTTGCGCAGGCCAGCCATGCCGTAGAAACGAGAAGAACTGCGAGGATGGCTTACGTCACCCTCGCAGTTCTTGTTTTGTGCGCCGGTTGTCCGAATGACTATACTCAGTATTGACGTGTTTTACATATTATGGTAAAATAACGGTGCGGAACTATCGGCTGTCATGATCAACCCAAGGAGACATGATCATGAAGCGAACTATCCTGTTTGGTCTCTTGCTGGCAGTGGTCATCACGGTAGCGCCTTTGGCTGCCTTGGCTCCTGCCGCTGAAGCTGGCACTGCCTCGTCCGGCCAACAGTGTGTTTATCACACGGTGCGGCGCGGCGAGACACTGTCTGGCATCGCCAGTCGCTACGGCGTGAATATGTGGACGATCGCGCAGCGCAATGGGATCGCCAATCCCAACCGCATCTATGCGGGCCAGACGCTGCTGATCTACTGCTACACGCCGAAACCGCCGCCGAGGCCCCCAGCGCCGCCGCCGCCGCCGCCGGTTTATCCAGCGCCGCCGTGTACACCGCCAGCGACGTGTCCGGGCTATCCGCCGCCGCCGCCGCCAGCCCCATCGTGCAGCATAATGCCGCAGTTGGGCTTCGGCAATGTCTGGAACAACAATGCCAGCGTGCGCAATGCGCTGGGTTGTCCCACGGCTACCGAGCAAGGCTTCAGCGGTTGGCAGCAGGGGTTCCAATTCGGCAACGCGGTGGCTAACGACACAGCCGGCGTGGTCTATGTGTTCTACAACAACGGAACCTGGCAACAGTTCCAGAACACGTGGACGCCCGGCATGCCGAGCTACAACCCAGCCATCGTCGCGCCTCCTGGCTTTTGTCAGCCAGAGTACGGCATCGGCGAGGTCTGGCGCACACAGCCCGGCGTGTCGCAGAAGGTGGGTTGGGGCAAGCACCCGACCCAGATGACCACCGGTACTTCTCAGCAGTACCAGGGCGGAATGATGCTGTGGACGCAGGGTGGCGGCGTCTGGGTGCTCTACAACAACGGCGCCTTCCAGCGCTTCTAGCAGCCAGGCGGAGCGGTTCCGCACGCATTCGCTGAGCAAACGGCCGGTTCCTCCCAGCAGGGGGCCGGCTGTCTTTGTTGTGCGCCCACTTGACAGGGACTCCTTGTGGGAGTATGATGCTACCAACGTTAGCAAGACATTTGGAGGAAATACCATGTTTGGTCCCGGTATTGGTTTCCCTGAGTTGTTGGTCGTGCTCGTGATCATCCTGATGATATTTGGCGGCAGCAAGCTGATTGACATCGGCGGCTCGCTAGGCAAGGGCGTGCGCCAATTTCGTAAAGAACTACAGGATGACGAGTCCAGTAAGGCACCTGGCGACAACGATAAGCACATTAGCGTGCCGTAAGGATGACATAGCAGCGTTGTTGTCTCTGAGACAGTGACCTGTCCTCGGATACTGCTATCTGTGGCTGCCCGCGGTTTGCGCACCGCGCGGCAGCTTTTTTTTTGGTCCCCATTACTACTCAACCCACGGCTACTCACCCAACCTTCAGTCCGCTGCCTGAGTAGCTACCCTGGACGGTTCATGAGTCCTCGAAAGACGCTCTTGATCGTGTCAAGTTTGAGGCGCCGTCCCTTTGACTTTTCTACTTCGCGCGAAATTTCCCGGCTAGTTATGATCTTGGTCATAGCCACGAGGGCCGAATCGGTCTATACTGGTGACGACGTGTTACGTGCGCCCGGCGCTGAACGCCGGAGCGCAGCGGGTGCCCGTATTGCCAGTGAGGCTGTTATGACCGATGAAACGCTTAGCATTGAAGATCGCGCCCGGGCCGTTTTCAGCGCGCGGGCCGATATGTACGTGGCCAGCGCAAGCCACCTGGATCCCCAGGTGCTGGGCTGGCTGGTCGAGCTGGCCCAGCCGCAGCCAGGCTGGCGTATGCTGGACGTGGCCACGGGCACAGGGCACACAGCCTTTGCCTTCGCCCCGTACGTGGCTGAGATTGTTGGCATCGACCTGACCCCGCGTATGTTGGCCGAAGCCGAGCAGTTGGCCGCCCAGCAAGGCGTCGTCAACGTTCGCTTTGTCGAGGCTGACATCCATGAGCTGCCTTTCGACGATGAGACGTTTGACGACGAGCAGTTCGACCTGGTCACCTGCCGCCGCGGCGCACACCACTTCAGCGACATCGAGGAAGCGCTGGCCGAGATGGTGCGCATGATCAAGCCGGGCGGCCTGCTGCTGATCGACGATCGCAGCGTGCCCGAAGATGACTTCGTGGACAGCATCATGAACCGGCTGGACTGGCTGCACGACGAGTCGCACGTGCGTGAGTACCGGCCCAGCGAATGGCAAGCGATGCTGGCGGCAGCCGGCTGCCAGGTTCTGACGTTGGAGACCTACGTCAGACATCGCCCCCTGAGCTCGTTGACCGAGCGCGTCTCCCCGCAGAGTGTCGCCCAGATTCACAGCATTTTGGCCAGCCTGTCGCCCGATCAGCACCGCAAGCTGCACCTGGAGGAGCAGGCCGGCGAATTGTACAGCGACCATTGGTACGTAATTGCTGCGGCGCAGAAAGTCTCAGATTGACCCGCCTCGCCGCTTCGTGTTATAATCGCTCTGCTTTGGCTGCCGGTCAAGGCAGACGTTTGTTTCTCCCCTTTCAGCCTACCATCATCACCGAAGCAGGCGGCCCCACGTCGCTTGCCCACACAACGCAAGGAGGATACTTGCCATGACGGCACTTTCCCGCACCGGACGAGGGCTGATGGCCTTCGTACTGGTTTTTGCTATGCTCACCTCTTTGGGCGGTAGTTTGCCGGCCGCGGCCGCTCAAGACAATGCGCCCGGCCGCGCGCCTCAAGCCAATGACCTGCGCATCAGCCAGGTGTACGGTGGCGGTGGGAATACCGGCGCTCCGTATACCCATGACTTCATTGAGATATTCAATGCTGGTACATCCACGGTGAACTTGACCGGTTGGTCCGTTCAGTATGCGTCAGCGGCTGGTTCCAGTTGGACTAACTTAACCCCACTTTCGGGCTCTATTGGACCAGGTCAGTACTACCTGATCCAGGGAGCTTCCGGCACCAGCTGTAGTAGCTTACCCTGCGGAGTCCCGCTGCCAGCGCCTGACGTAGTGGGGTCGATCAACTTGAGCGGTACTGCTGGCAAGGTCGCTCTGGTCAACACGACGGCCGCTCAAACTGGCACGTGTCCAACCGGCTCTCAGATCATCGACTTCGTGGGATTTGGCACCACCGCCAACTGCTACGAAGGTTCTGGTCCAACGCCAGCCCCGTCCAACACCAACTCAGTCAAGCGCGCCGGCAATGGCTGCACCGACACCGACAACAATGCAGCCGACTTCAGCGCCGACGCGCCGACCCCGCGCAACACGGCGTCACCCACTAATAGCTGTGGCGCCGACGTCCCCCCCACCGTCACCGGCACCACTCCCACCCCCAACGCGACCAACGTGCCTGTCGATGCTCCGGTGACAGTCACGTTCAGCGAGCCGGTGGTGATCAGCGGCACGGTCGCCATCGACTGCACCACCAGCGGCGTGCAGAACGTGACGCCGGCCGCCGAGCCAACGCCGCCAAACAGCTTCAGCCTGCCCCATACGGACTTCGCGCTCGGCGAGACCTGCACCGTCACCATCCTCGCCAGCCAGGTGACCGATCTGGACGGCAGCCCCAACAACATGGCGGCTAACTACACTTGGTCGTTTCAGGTGACTAGTGGCTGCTTTGCGGCGTCCACGGCGATCCATGACATCCAAGGCAGCGGCCTGGCCAGTCCCCTGGTGGGCCAGCAGCATGTGGTCGAGGCCAAAGTCATCGCCGACTATCAGAACGTTGGCAGTATCAACGGCTACTTCATTCAGGAGCCGGTCGATCAACAGGACGGCGACCCGGCGACCTCCGAGGGTCTGTTCGTCTATGATCCTGCCCTCCTGGTCAACGTGGCAGTTGGCGATTACGTGCGCGTCGCCGGCACGGTCGCCGAGTTCCAGAACCAGACCCAGCTCACCACGCTTACCGCAGTGACCATCTGTCCCTTCCAGGCGGCAGTGGCGCCGGTCAACGTGACGCTGCCCTTCCCTGACACGGCCTACCCCGAGCGCTTCGAGGGCATGTCGGTCGTTATGACCCAGACGCTGACGGTCAACGAGACCTTCAACCTGGGCCGCGGCAGCATTCTGACCCTGGCCAACGGCCGCTTGCAGCAGCCGACCAACGTCGTGCTGCCCGGCGCGCCGGCCATTGCCCTGCAGGCCGCCAACAACCTCAACCAGATCACCCTGGACGACGGCAGCCTGTTCCAGAACCCGGATCCGATCATCTACCCGACGCCGGCCGGGTTGAGCGCGTTGAACACCGTGCGCAGCGGCGACTCAGTGAGCGCGATTGCTGGCGTGTTCACCCAGGGCAACCCTGGCTGGACCACCCCAGGCAACATCTACCGCATCAACCCGCTCTCGATGCCGACCTTCACCGCAAGCAACCCGCGGCCCGCGGCGCCGAACCCGGTGCGCGCTGGCGGATCGCTCAGGGTTAGCTCCTCCAACGTACTCAACTATTTCCTGACCCTGGACACGACCAACACAGCGCCCTTCCCCTGCGGCCCCAACCAGAACATGGAGTGCCGCGGCGCCAATACGGCCTTGGAGTTCACCCGCCAGCGCGACAAGCTCTTGCAGGCGCTCTACATTCTGAACGCCGACATCGTCGGCCTGATGGAGCTGGAGAACACGCCTAACGTCGAGCCGCTGGCTGACCTGGTCAATGGTCTGAACGCGCTGGCTGGCCCAGGAACCTACGACTACATCAATGCCGGCACCATCAACCCTGGCGACGTGATCAAGGTTGGTATCATCTACAAGCCGGGCGTGGTGCAGCCGGTGGGCAACTTCGCCATCCTTAACAGCCTGGTCGATCCTAACTTCGATACCAGCCTGCACCGGCCCGCGCTGGCCCAAACCTTCCAGGAGATCGCCACCAACGGCCGCTTCACGGTCATCGTCAACCATCTCAAGTCCAAAGGCTGCACCGGCGCCAGCGGACTGAACGCCGACCAGGGCGACGGCCAAAGCTGCTGGAACCTGGCCCGCACCACCGCAGCCAATGCGCTGATCAACTGGGCGCTGAGCGATCCCACCGGCACGGGCGATCCTGACTTCATGATCGTGGGCGACCTGAACGCCTACGCCAAGGAAGACCCGATGGCCGCGCTGGAGGCAGGTGGTTACACCAACCTGGAGACGCTCTTTGTCGGCGCCAACGCCTATTCCTACGTCTTCTCGGCCCAGGCCGGCTCGCTGGACCATAGCATGGCCAACGCCTCTCTGACTCCGCAGATCAGCGGCGCCACTACCTGGCACATCAACGCCGACGAGCCGACGGTTTTGGACTACAACACGGAGTTCAAGTCAGCCGGCCAGATCGTCAGCCTGTACAACGCCGATGCTTTCCGCACCTCCGACCACGACCCGCTGCTGATCGGCCTGAACCTGACTCCGGTTGATGCCTCGATCCTGGTGACCAAGACCGTGGGCGTCACGCCCGGCGTCTGCGCGACGACCGATGCGATTGCCGTGCCTGCTGGTACAACGGTCTACTACTGCTACACCGTGGCCAATACCGGCAACTTGACCCTCAACCTGCATGACCTGGCCGACAGCGAGCTGGGGACCATCTTGAGCGGCCTAGCCTATGCACTCACGCCCGGCGGCAGCATCGACACCGTCGCGGCTGGTCTGACCATCACGGCCACCATCAACGCCACCACGGTAAACACCGCCACCTGGACCGCCTACAACGCCGGCCCCATCGACGTAGTGACAGCCACCGCTACGGCCACCGTGACCGTCCCGCCGCCCAACATCTTCGTCGATCCGCTGGCGGTCAGCAGCAGCCAGCAGCCCGCCGTGCAGACCCAGCACACGCTGACTATCAGCAACACCGGCGGCAGCGCTCTGAACTGGGAGATCGTGGAAG
>JBAQCH010000335.1:0-6250 GCA_049294015.1 Anaerolineae bacterium | reverse complement strand
ACCAAGGCCAGTGCGGCCAGCGGCCAGTCGCGCCGAGCGCTGGCGGCTAGAAACTGCGGGGCCAGCCGGCCCAGACGGCGCCAGCGCTTCACGGCTTGTCTCCGTTCAAGACGCCGCTGGCCAGCAGCCGCTCCTCGCAGCGGTCGAGCCAGGCCAGGTCAGCCTCGGCGTGCAGGATGGCGCCCTCCAACAGGCTGGCAGCCAGCGGGTCGTCGGCTTGCTCGGCCTCGAACAGCGTGCGCTCCAACTCACGCAGGTACTGCAAGTTGACCTCGCGCTGGCGCCACAACAGGTCGGCCAGTTGTCCAGGATCCTGCACCACGGCCGCCAGCACGGTCAGCTTGAGATAGAAATCATCTTTGAGCTTGCGGCTGACCTGCACCGGCTCGACCGTCCAGCCGGCCAGCGCCTGCTGGCCAGCCTCGGTCAGGCGATAGCGCTTCTGGTCGGGCAGGTTGGTCTGCACCACGCGCACGTCCAACTGCACCAGGCCCTCTTGCTCCAACTGGCGCAGGTTGTTGTAGACCTGGGCCTGCTGCAAGGGCCAGAGCAGGCCGATAGCCTCGTCGTAGCGCTTTTTCAGCTCGTAGCCGTGGCCGGGCTCCTCGGCCAACAGCGCCAGCAGCGCGTGCTTGATCGTCATGGTGAAATATTGCCAACGGGCCTTTGTACTAACTGTGGTTAGTATAACGAAGAACGAGGTTGTTGTCAAGCGGATAGCAAGCGTGCGCGCAGCGACCTGCGATCTTGCCAGGTGACCAATCGGTGTGTACACTGCCATGAAATCCCCAGTTCAGGAGAGAACTATGCCCGCTATTCGAACCGATGTCGTCAAGCTTGGCGACGTTTATGGAACCCTGATCGGCGACGATGTGGCTGTGGGCCAGATCGCGCCGGAGTTCACTTCGTCGGCCGCTGATTGGTCGCTGGTCAACCCGATCGCCGCATCGCGCGGCAAGGTGGCGATTCTGTCCTCTGTGCCATCCCTTGACACCAGCGTGTGTGACCGCGAGACCCGCCGCTTCAACCAGGAGGCCGCTGCGCTCAGCGAGGACATCATCATCTGGACGATCAGCACCGACTTGCCGCCGACCCAGAAGCGCTGGTGCGGCGCAGCCGGCGTCGACCGCGTCAAGGTCGTGTCGGATGCGCTGAACGCTGAGTTTGGCGAGAAATATGGGCTATTGATCAAGGAGCGCCGCTTCCTGCGGCGGGCCGTCTTCGTCGTCAACCGCGATGGCGTCCTGACCTACGTGGCCTACATGCTGCACAACGGCCTGGAGCCGGACTACGACGAGGTTATCGCAGCGGCCAAGGCGGCGCTGTGACAGGCTGAGGCTGGGGTGGGTGTTGAAATCTAGCCAGAGATGCTAACAGCCACCTGTGCCGTGAAACGTGATGCGTGAAGATAGGACGTGATCCGCTCACGTTTCACGCTTCACGCCGCAAGGCCGACAGCGCTGATCACTCCCGAAATTCGCGGACCATGGACCGTCAAATTGTAGCCTTCCGCCAGGACGACGTGGGCGACTGGGTAGCCGTGCTGGCCTGTGGACACGGCCAACACGTGCGCCACACCCCACCGATGTTCGAGCGCCCGTGGGTGCTGGATCCCGCCGGCCGCGCGCGCTTTATCGGCGCCACCCTGGACTGCCGCATCTGCGATGGAGACGATATCCACTCGGTGATGCCCGCGACACGATAAGGCGCAGCCACGGCGCGGGTTGGAGGATGGCCGATCATGGGGTATACTTGTCGGGCAAGGCTACGCGGACGATGGGGCCGATCATCCCGTTGGGGCCTTCAGGCGTCTGGATGGAGCCCTGCCAAAGATAAGGCGATAGGACCGTCGTGACGCGCATTCGAAGCGACCGGAAAATTCCAGCTATGCGTTTCTTCAACACCGCCGGACCGACCAACTGCCAGAAGCACTACTGCGTGCCGCCGTTGACGCGCTTCAACCTGGACGACATCCTGGGGATGATCGACCGCGAGCGCTACTTCGTGCTCCACGCCCCGCGCCAGGTGGGTAAGACCACCTACCTGCTGGCGTTGATGGACTACCTCAACCAGGCTGGGCGGTACAGCGCGCTCTACGTCAACGTCGAGCCGGCCCAGGCTGCCAGGGAGAACGTGCGCGGCGCTATGCAGGCCATCCTGGCGGGCCTGTCTTCCATGGCCCGGGACTATCTTGGCGATATGTACCCGGCACAGATTTGGAGCGGCATTCTGGCCGAACAAGGCGAATACGCGGCGCTGGCCGAGGTTTTGACGCGCTGGGCCGAGCACAGTCCCCGGCCCATCGTGTTGATGATCGACGAGATCGATTCACTGATCGGCGATACGCTGATTGCCGTGCTGCGCCAACTGCGAGCCGGCTATCCCAAGCGGCCGGCCAACTTCCCCCAGAGCATCATCCTCTGCGGCGTGCGTGACGTGCGTGACTACCGCATCCACTCCAGCCGCGACCAGGCCATCATCACCGGCGGCAGCGCCTTCAACGTCAAGGCCGAGTCGTTGCGTATGAGCGACTTTGACCAGGCCGAGGTGGAACTGCTCTTCCGCCAGCACACAGCGGACACCGGCCAGCCTATTGAGGACGACGCGCTGGCCTTGGTGTGGGAGTTGACGCGCGGCCAGCCCTGGCTCGTCAACGCGCTGGGCTGGGAGGCCTGCTTCAAGCTGCCGGCCGCCAAGGATCGCAGCACGCCCGTCACAGCCGAGATGGTGCAGGAGGCCAAGGAGCAAATCATCCTGCGCCGCGAGACGCACCTGGATCAACTGGTGGATAAGCTCAAGGAGCCGCGCGTGCAGGCTGTGATTGGCCCTATGTTGGAAGGCGTTGATCTGGCTCAAACCGTGGCCCAAGACCATATCCAGTACGTCGTTGACATGGGGTTGATCCGCCGCGGCGCTGACGGTCTGGAGATGTCCAACCCCATCTACCGTGAGGTCGTGCCTCGAGAGCTCAACTTCGTGTCGCAGCTCAGCCTCGAAAGCACGTCGCAGCCGGCCTGGTACATCCGCCCCGATGGCAAACTGGACATGCCCAAGCTACTGGCTGCCTTTCAGCAGTTCTTTCGCGAGCACTCCGAAAGCTGGCTGGAGCGATTCCAGTACCGCGAGGCCGGCCCGCAGTTGCTGATGCAGGCTTTCCTGCAGCGCATCGTCAACGGCGGCGGCCGCGTCGAGCGGGAGTACGGGCTGGGCCGGCGGCGCACGGACTTGCTGGTGATTTGGCCCTACACCGGAGGCGTGCAACGGGTGGTGATCGAGCTCAAGGTGCTGTACAAGTCGCTAGAGCTGACCATCGCCGAGGGGCTAGAGCAGACCTGGGCCTACATGGACGCGACCGGAGCGCCGGATGGCCATCTGGTGATCTTCGATCGCACCCCGGGCAAGGCGTGGGAGGAAAAGATCTTTCAGCGCCAGGAGCGCTATCGCAACGCAACCATTACGGTGTGGGGGATGTAAGTCGCCCCTCAGGGCTCCGGCTCAAGGTGAGGACCAGGCGAAAAGACAGCGTTGGCCCCCGATCAGCAGGGCTGTTGCCGCACGGCGACCCTTAATCCGTCCGCGGTTTGTGGGCCACGATCTGTGCGCTGGCGATCCAGATCTTGAGACCGCCCGCCAGATCGCCTGCAACCGCGGCCGCGCCGTCGTCTACTCCCTCGCTCAGTCCGAAGTCGGTGGGCGTGACGTCGCTGATCTCGACCGGGGCGAAGCCGGCCGCGTGCAGTTTGGCGCGGTAGGTGTCGATGTCCAGCGAGCCTGTGGCGCAAGCCGACCAGGCGTCTGCATCGCGCAGCATCTCCGCGCTGAAGGGCTGCAGTGCGACCGTGTCCGAGACGGCCAGGTAGCCGCCCGGCCGCAAGACGCGGAAGGCCTCGCGCAAGACCGCGTCCTTGTCCGGCGATAGGTTGATCACGCAGTTGGAGATGATCACGTCCACCTCGCCGTCGGGCAGGGGCATGGCCTCGATCTCACCGCGCACGAAGCGCACGTTGGCCGCGGCCGCGCCCAGGCCGGCTTTGTTGCGCTCGGCCAACGCCAGCATGGCCTCGGTCATATCCAGGCCGATCACCTGGCCGGCCGGCCCGACCTGGCGCGCGGCCAGGAAGCAATCGATGCCGCCGCCGGAACCCAGGTCGAGCACGGTCTGGCCGGGCTGCAAGGCGGCGATGGCCGTGGGGTTGCCGCAGCCCAGCGCTGCGCCGGTCACGCTGTCAGGCAAGCCGGACAGCTCGTTCTGGCCGTACAGCAGCCCGGCCGTCGTCATGGCAGCGGGGGAGCAGCAGCTTGATGCTGCCTGCAAGGGGATCATGCCGTCCAGCGACAAGCCATCGACCAGCGCGACGTTGGCCGACCCACAGCACGAGGCCGCGCCGCTGCCGCCCGCCAGCACGCCCTGGGCAATCTGGCCGTAGCGCTGGCGCACTTGCTCTTTCAGTTCAACGGGCTGGGAGCTTTCTGAAACTGTCATCGGTGTCTCCTTAGGCGGGCGCAAGCTGGGTCATGGGGATGGCTTTGTAGTACTCCTCGCCGTTTTCGTCGCGCACCTTGACCAGGCGGCGCAGGTGCTGCGGCCCTTCGACCCGGTCGATGAACAGCACGCCGTTGACGTGATCGACCTCGTGCTGGAAGGCGCGCGCCAGCCAGTCGTGCGCCTCCAGCTTCTGCGGCTTGCCGTGGCGGTCCTGGCCCTTGATTACGATGCGCTCGGCGCGCCACACGTCGCCGACGATATTGGGGATCGACAGGCAGCCCTCCTCACCTTCGACCTCTTCGTTGCTGTGGAAAACGATCTCCGGATTGACGAACTCGTAGAGCTTGCCACTCTGCGGGTCTTCATCGTCCTCAGGCAGCTCGACCACGATCACCCGCTCCAGCAGGCCGACCTGCGGCGCGGCCAGGCCGATGCCCGGCGCCTCACGCATCGTTTCCACCATGTCGTCGATCAACTTATGCAGGGTTTTATCGAACTTTTTCACTTTGCGAGCTTCCTTGCGCAGAACCTCGTCGCCGATCAGCTTGATCTCTCGCGTTGCCATGCCTTGTCTCCGAATCGCTGAACTCAACAGAAGAGAGGTCTCACGCAAAGGCGCAAAGATCGCAAAGGGCATGTGTTTGTTTGCGTCATGACGCGTTGGCGCGAGCTATCATCGAGAACTTTTGAAACCTTTGTGTCGATTATAACTGGAGTCATGCCGTTGGGCAATCTTCTACCCTGGTCTCAATTCAGGCGCCTACGTAGTTTTGAGTTGACTTGGCTTTAACCGCTACCCAAGGGTATAATCGTTGCCCATGACGCCACACGGCGCAGGACGCATCATCTCCGCCCATAACGCCCTACGGCGTGGAACCGAGCAATGACACAGACAAGCACTTCTTTTCTTGAAGCTATCCAGCAAGGCCCCCTTCTCTGCGACGGCGCGATGGGCACGCTGCTGCACGGCTACGGCGTCTCGCTGGAGCGCTGCCTGGACGAGATTACCCTCAGCCAGCCGGGCCTGGTGCTGCGCGCCCATTCGGAATACCTGGCGGCGGGCGCAGATGTGATCGAGACCAATACCTTCGGCGCCAACCGCATCAAGCTGGAGGAGCACGACCTGGCCGAGCGAGCGGGTGAGATCAACACAGCCGGCGCGCGGCTGGCCCGCCAGGCCGTGGCCCTCTCCGGCCGTCACGCCTTCGTGGCCGGATCGATCGGCCCACTGGGCAAGGGCATGGCCCCCTTTGGCCCGCTGTCGGCCGCCACGGCCCGTGCAGCTTTCCAGGAACAAATCGCCGCGCTGGCTGCAGGCGGGGTCGACCTGCTGCTGTTCGAGACCTTCAGCGACCTGGCCGAGATCAGCGCAGCGGTGGAGGCGGCCCACACCGTCGCGCCCGACCTGCCCATCGTGGCCCAGATGACCTTCGTCGAGGAACGGCGCACGATTGCCGGCCATTCGCCGGAAGAGGTGGCCAACGCGCTGTGCGAGCTGGGCGTGGCGGTGGCCGGGGCCAACTGCAGCTCTGGCCCGGCCCTGGTGTTGCGGGTCGCGCGGCGTATGCAGGCGGCCTGCCCCACCCTCTACTACGCCAGCCAGCCCAACGCCGGCTATCCGACCCGCCAGAGCGGCCGGCTGATGTACCCCTCCAGCCCCAGCTATTTCAGTGACTTCGCCCGCCAGGCGGCCGCGGCCGGCATCCGGTTGATCGGCGGCTGCTGCGGCACGACGCCAGAGCACACGGCCGCCATGGCTGCCGG
>JBAQCH010000334.1:0-14449 GCA_049294015.1 Anaerolineae bacterium | reverse complement strand
AGCCATGGCGGCCGGCGCGGCCGTGGAGCTGCTGGGCGGCTCGCCGCACCAGTCGGCCCATGCCGTGGCCATCACCATGAAGAACATGCTGGGGCTGGTGTGCGATCCGGTGGCCGGGCTGGTGGAGGTGCCCTGCGTCAAGCGCAACGCGGCCGGCGCGGCCCAGTGCTTCATCGCCGTGGACCTGGCCCTGGCTGGCGTGGAGAGCGTCATTCCTGCCGACGAGGTAATCGACGCCATGGCCCAGATCGGCCGGCGCATGGACGAGCGCTTCAAAGAGACGGCGCAGGGCGGCCTGGCGGCCACACCCACCGGCCGGCGGCTGGCACAGCTGGTGTGGGCGGAGCGGAAGGTGACTGGGTGACAAGGTGACAAGGTGACTGGGTGATTGGGTGTTTATTGGGCGCCTCACGCTCTGGCCGGTCTTTGCGCAGCACCCCGGAGGCCGCCGGAGTGGGCCCGACCGTGCCAGCCCGTGTCACCCGCCGCTCTGGCCGGTCTTTGCGCAACACCCCGAAGTGGGCCGACCGAGCCAGCCCACTCCCCAGGCCCTGCGGGGCCTTTGTGGGATCAGCCAGGGGATTTCCAATCCCTGGCATGACGATCAGGAAGGAAGCACAGCAGTGAATCAAATCGATGCGATCGTTGCGCAGATGACGTTGCAGGAGAAGGCGGCGCTGTGTACCGGCGCCACGGCCTGGAATACGACGCCGATCGAGCGGCTGGGTGTACCGCAGTTGTTCGTGGCGGACGGGCCGCACGGCGTGCGCCGCGTGCCCGACGCCAGCTCGATGGCTATCGGCGCGCTGCCAGCGACCTGCTTTCCCACGGCCTCGGCCACGGCCTGCTCGTGGGATCAGACGCTGTTGCACGAAATGGGCCAGGCCTTGGCGCAGGAAGCCATCGCACTGGGCGTAGACGTGCTGCTGGGGCCGGGAGTCAACATGAAGCGCACGCCGGCCTGCGGTCGCAACTTCGAGTACTTCTCGGAAGACCCTTTCCTGGCCGGCGAGTTGGCCGCCAGCCTGATCGACGGCATCCAGAGTCGCGGCGTGGGCACGTCGCTCAAGCACTTCGCCGTCAACAACCAGGAATACCAGCGCATGACCATCAGCGCCGAGGTGGACGAGCGCACGCTGCGCGAGATCTACCTGCCCGCGTTCGAGACGGCGGTCACCAAGGCCCGGCCCTGGACGGTGATGTGCGCCTACAACCGGGTCAACGGCATCTATGCCTCCGAACACCGCGCGCTGCTCACAGACATCCTGAAAGACGAGTGGGGCTTCGAGGGTTTTGTGGTCTCCGACTGGACGGCTGTGCATGACCGGGTCGCGGCGCTGCGCGCCGGGCTGGACCTGGAGATGCCCGGCCCCAGGCCGCGGCGCACCCAGGCTGTGATCGACGCCGTGCTGGCCGGCGAGTTGGCAGAGGCCACGCTGGACGAAGCCGTGCGCCGCATCCTGCGCATCGTCTTCAAGGCGGCCGAGACGCCCAAGGGCGGCGCGTTCGATGCGGCCAGCCATCATGCGCTGGCCCGCCGCATCGCCGCCGAAAGCATGGTGCTGCTGAAGAACGACGGCATCCTGCCGCTGCACGATGTGGCCCGCATTGCCGTCATCGGTCGGGCTGCGCAAGAAGCCCACTTCCAGGGCGGCGGCAGCTCGCACATCACGGCGACCCAGGTGGACACGCCGATCGAGGAGCTGAGAAAGCTGGCCGGCGGCGCTGAGATCACCTACTGTGCGGGCTACCCGGTCGACGATAGCCGCCAACCTGACTTGATCGCTGAGGCCGTGGCCGCGGCCCTGGCCTCCGACGTGGCGCTGCTCTATGTGGCCCTGCCTACCTTCAAAGAGTCCGAGGGCTATGACCGGGCCGACCTGGACCTGACCCGCCAGCAGGTGGCGTTGATCCAGGCCGTGACGGCCGTCCAGCCCAAGACGGTGGTGATTCTCAACAACGGCTCGGCTGTGGCCATGAGCGCGTGGATCGACGGCGCGACCGCGGTGCTGGAAGCGTGGATGATGGGCCAGGCCGGCGGCGGCGCGATTGCCGATCTGCTCTTCGGCGTGGTCAACCCCTCAGGCAAGCTGGCCGAGACCTTCCCGCTGCGCCTGGCCGACACACCGGCCACCCTCAACTACCCCGGCGAGGCGGGCCGGGTGCGCTACGGCGAAGGCATCTTCATCGGTTATCGCTACTACGACGCCAGGCAGCAGCCGGTGCTCTTCCCCTTCGGCCACGGGCTGAGCTACACGACCTTTGCCTACAGCCGGCCCCAGGTGTCCAGCGCGACTTGCCGCGACGTGGACGGAGTAACGGTCTCGGTCGATGTGACCAACACAGGATCAAGGGCGGGCCAGGAGATCGTCCAGGTTTATGTCCACGATCGCCGGGCCAGCCTGCTGCGGCCGCCTAAAGAGTTGAAAGGTTTCGCCAAAGTGAGCTTGCAGCCCGGCGAAACCAAGACTGTCCGCGTGTCGCTGGATTTCCGGGCTTTCGCTTTCTTCCATCCAGACTATGGGCGCTGGGTCGCGGAAGATGGCGAGTTCGACATCCTGGTCGGCGCGTCGTCGGCTGACATCCGCTGCAGCGTGACCGTGCGGGTGCAGGCGACCGCCGCGCTGCCCTCGCTGCTGGGTCGGACGAGCACGCTCAGGCAGTGGCTGGAGGATCCGGCGGGCGCCGCTGTGATCGAAGCGCTGTATGCGCAGATTCGCGCCGGCATGCTGGCCACTTTCGGCGGCGGCGAGGCTTCAGCCGGCGGACCAGAACCGGAAATCATCGACTTCGTGCTGGACATGCCCCTGCCTGACCTGCTGGAATTCCACGGCGCAACGCTGCCGGCCGCGCCGGACGAGATCGTCGATGCCTTGCTGCACCAGATGCATGGCTGAAAACACAGACCCACCAAGGAACCGTCATGGCCAAACGTACTGACCCTCGCAATCGCGGCTACGCCATCGGCGCAGTCATCCTGGGCATCGGCCTTTTCGTTGCCTTGATGCTCTGGGGCAAGATCAACTGGTACATCGCCTGGCTCGCCGGCTGGTCGGTGACCCTGTTCGTGCTCTACGGCATCGACAAGACTCAGTCCAAGCTCGGCGGCTGGCGCGTGCCAGAGATCGTGCTGCACGGCCTGGCTCTCCTAGGCGGCTTCATCGGCGGCTGGCTGGGCATGTTCATCTTCCACCACAAGACGCAGCATCCGATGTTCAAAGTGGTGTTGGCTGTGGCGACTGTCATCGGCGCAGTGTTGTTCTACTTCTTCGTGCTGCGGCCATAACCACGCGCAGGCGCCGGGCACTTGGAACTTTACGTAGAGCAGCTTTCGGTGCCATAGCGAGCCTCCATACAAAGCCAAGTGCCCGGCGCCTAAACGACGGCCAAGGAAAAGCCGGAGACCACTGGTTGTGATCTCCGGCTTTTCATGCACCCCCGGCAGGATTCGAACCTGCGGCCATCAGCTTAGAAGGCTGTTGCTCTGGTCCGCTGAGCTACGGGGGCAGGTGCACAGGCGAATTCTAGCCTAACTTGGCAGGGCTGTCAATCCTGCCAGCGCGCCGGCCTGCAAAACAGCGGCGAACTCCTCCAGTGTAGCGAAGCGCTGCACGGCGCAGGTGCGCACCACCCAGTTGGCTGCCAGGGGTGAGATGGCGATCACCGGCACGCCGGCGCGCCAGGCCTCCCACATCTCCAGCGCCGTGCCCATCGACGCTTGCGGCAGGTAAGCGATCACCAGGTCGCTGGCCGCAGCCTCCTGGATGTTGGCCACCAGCACCGCGCGCACCTGCTCGTCCGGGTAGCTGGGGCTGTCCGGGTAGACCGCCCAGGGGTCGAAGACCTCCACGCCCGGCACGTGGCCGCGCAGCAGGCCGGCCAGATAGGCGCGGTAGCCCTGCGCGTGGACGCCGTCGTGGTCGTTGGAGCCTTGCATGATGCCGGCTAGAAAAACACGCATGATATACCTCTTGGTCAGGGCGCCGAATCGGCGCCTGACACCAATGAAGCATGCTAAAGCAAGCTGGGGTCCCCTCGCGCGAGCTTGCTTTAGCATGCTTTGCTGTGTCAGGCGCCGAATTATGAACGCAGAGGATGAAGCCCGGTAATCGCGCCGCAGCGCCGCCTGCGTTTGAAACCCGGCGTTGAGCACGGCCAGCACGGCGCCGCTGTTGCCCGGTAATCGCGCCGCAGCGCCGCCTGCGTTTGAAACCGCAGGCTGACATCCTCAAAGCATGCTAAAGCAAGCTGGGGTCCACTCGCGCGAGCTTGCTTTAGCATGCTTTGCTGTGTCAGGCGCCGAATTCATTCGGCGCCGACGCTGCGGCGAGATTACCGGGATATCTACTCACCTCCATCAACCGCAGACCCTAGCCATACTTCGCCTTGAGCTGGCCGACGAAATCCACATATTGCTGCTTAGCAGCTTCCTGCTCTGTGCCCTTGAGCTTGGCCCAGGCGTCGTACTTGAAGCGGCCGGCCATGTCGGTGAAGCCGGGGCGCTTGCCTTCTACGTCGCCGGCCGTGGCCTGCTTGTACAGGGCATAGAGCTTGAGCAGCGTCTGGTCATCCGGCCGCCTGGCCAGATTCTGCGCATCCTGCGCCGCGGTCTCGAACTGAGTCTGTAGATCGGACATCATGAATCTCCTTGGAAGTTGGCGAGGCCATCACTGGCCGCGCGTGCTGAGAGGGATGAAGGCCCGGAACGTGCCTTGGAACACCTCGCTGTTGTCGAGAAAGTCGCCGCTCCAGCCGCCCACGGCGTAGATCAACGAGCCGCGGCCGGTCACACCGGGGTTCAGCCACTGGCCCTGCACCGGCGTCGGGATGGACGACCAGGTGTTGGTCAGGCTGTCGTAGCGCTCGTTGTAGGCCGCGGCCCGCTGCCAGCCGCCGCCGATAGCATAGGCCGAGGCGCCGTCGGCGGCCATGCCCAGCCCGCCGCGCGGCAGATTCAGCGGCGCGCAGGCTTCCCAGCGGTCCTCGGCCGGGTAGTAGGCGCTACACGCAGCATACTCTTGCCGGCCGTCAAAGCCGCCCGCCAGCAGGATGCGATCGGGCAGGGCCGCGGCTGCGGCAAAGCCCAGCGTGTTAGGCATCGGCGAGCGGCTGCTCCAGGCGTCATCGGCCGGATTGTAGACCCAAACGCTGTCCACATAGCCCACGCCGTTCCAGCCGCCGAAGAGAAAGATCTGCCCGTCGAAGACTGCCAGCGCATAGGCAGCCAGCGGCGCCGGCAGGGACGCGGCCGTCTTCCATGCGTCGTCGGCCAGAGCGTACACCTCCAGCACGCTGCTGGGGGTCCCGTCATTGGCGATGCCGCCGGGCACGTAGACCAGGTCATCGACCACCCCCGCCTGCACGTTGGTCACCGGGGTGGGCTTGTCGCTGCCGGGCAGCCAGCCGTTGGTCTCGGTATCGTACAGGAAGACGGCGCCGCTGGCGCCGGCCTGGTCTTCCCCGCCGATGGCTGCCAGCCGGTCGCCAACTGCAGCCAGCGCCAGCCGGCTGCGCGGCTGCGGCAAAGGCGCCAGGCTGCTCCAACGGCTGGTCTCCACCCGCGGCGGAGCGCCCTGTCCTTGCCGTCCTCCATCGCTCAGATCACTGGCCGCCGGCCGCGCCTGCACGCGGGCCAAGAAGCCCGGCAGCAGCAGGATAGCCAGCACCAACGCCGCGGCCGCGAAGAAGTAGACCCGCTGCCAGGGCGCAAGACCGGACTCGGCCGGCAAGGCCGGGGCTGACGGCGCCATTTCATCGGCCTCGGCCACGCCGTCGACCACGATCCAGCCGGCCTGCGCAGCCTTGACAATGGCCTCGGTGCGCGAGCTGGCCTCGAGCTTGGCGAAGATGTTGCGCAGATGCACCTTGACCGTGTTCAGGGTGATCACCAGGTCTCTGGCAATCTCCTGGTTGGTCAAGCCGCGTGCGACCAGCTCCAGGATTTCTTGTTCACGCTTGCTGAGAGGGTTTTCTCCGCCTGACATAGGCGACATTGTGCCACAGAAAAGCGATTTTGGGAAGGTTATCGACGCAACGAGCGGGCACGGTCAGGAGACCAGCCCGAGCTAGTTCCGGGACAGCCAAGGCGTACAGCTTTGCGGTCGCGGCAGCGTCGTGCTATAATCTGCCACCGGCGCCCTGTGTACTGGCGCCCCGACACCTTCGAACGGGCTGCCGATCGTAGACGCGTGCTCAGGATCGCGCTGTCCATGAATGCCGCCACCCTTAAAGCCTCTACGAGAGGCAATGCTTTTCTCCAACCGATCATGACGAAAACGACTGAGCGAGCGCTGCTGCTTGCCATCATCCTGGCGGGAACAGCCCTGCGAGTGCATCAGCTCGGCGTCAAGGGTTTTTGGGGGGACGAGATCTGGACCGCCCAGCGCAGCCTGTGGCCCCCGGCACAGATCATCAACTTCTCGCTGGACAACACTGTTGGCCCGTGGACCTATCTGGCCGGTTGGCTCTCCTTGACCGCGCTGGGCGCGAATCTCTACGAGTTTGTACTGCGTTGGCCCAGTGTGATCGCCGGAATTCTCACGATCCCGCTCGTCTGGGCCTTGGCGCACCGGCTATGGGGCAAGGGAGCCGGGCTGGTAGCGGCTGCGTTGGTGGCCGCGGCGCCATATCAAGTGTGGTATGCGCAAGAGGCGCGCTACTACACCTGGATGGTCTTGTTTGCGACGGCATCCAGCTATTTTCTGTACGGCGCCTTCCAGCACCCGCGACGCGCAGCCTTCTGGGCTGGTTTCAGCCTCGCCACGGTCCTCAGCGTCTACAACCATCCCCTGTCGGCGCTGCTCGTGGCCGTTGGGCAACTGCCGTTTTGCTTGCTCTACGCGCTGAGGCTGCCCGATCGAGGGGCGCGGGTTACTGGGCTGGTCGGCAGCGCCATTGCCGTTGGGCTGGGCAGTTTGCCGCTCGTCCTGCGCATCACGGCTGCCGGCCAGCTCAACACGCAGGACGCCGCCACGGTGCTCAGCCCATCGCTGGACGGTGTGCTGGCGGCTTTGGCGTTTATCCTGAACGAGCTGGTCAAGCGCTTTGGCCCCGAAGGATGGTCAAGCTGGGCCCTCCTCCTCATGGTTGTCGTGGGAGTGGCAGCGTTGGTGCGAACCCGGCAGCACCAGCAGGCGGTGTTGCTGTTAGCGCCTTTTGCCCTGGCGCCCCTGTTCTTTGCGCTCACCAAGTACGATTTCATCCTGCGCTATGTGCTGTTCTTGCAGCCGCTCTACCTCCTGCTCGCTGCCCGTGGTGTCATCGCCCTTGCTGGCGCTGGCGCATGGCTGACAGCCCGCTTTTCAAACCGCAGCTTAAACCACCCAGGCAGCGCCTCCCGGTCCAGCCTGGGACCAGCGCTGGCTGCGGCAGCCGCGGGGCTGCTGATCCTGACGTCCCTGGCCACCACCGCCAGAAGCTACACGCAGTCCAAACCTATCGACTGGCGCAGCCTGGCCGCCTATCTTCAGAGCCATGTCCAGCCGCAGGACGTGATCGTCGCGCGCTATAGCTGGGCCGGCGCTGCGCTGCGCTGGTACTTCGATCCATCATTCCACCCTAACGTGTTCGACAGCCAGCAGCCCGATGCCGCTGCGATCCTGTCGGGCAGCAAGCAGGTGTGGCTGATCCTCCCCACAGAACTGCCCCTCGATCCCGATAACGAGCAGGATCCGATGACCCAGCTCGACCTGACCCTCGTCGAGGAGTGGCGAGACCCCCGACTGCGCGACGAAGTTGGCTACTTTCCCGTCTCAGAGCTACCCGCCAGTCTCTATGTCGGCCAGATCGACGCCAACTGGATCAAGTTCGCCGATGTCCCCCAGCCCAACTGGACCGATCGCAGCTACAGCCAAATCGCCCCGGGCGAGACGCTCGACTTCAGTTTGACCCTGTCGGACGATGGTCCGCGCGAGCTTGCGGTGACTTACTTCGATCATCCGGCCAAGCCTTTGCAGGTCAGCATCGACGGCCAGGTTGTCGGCATTCTGGGGCGCGAGGGAGGCGGCTGGCTGACTGAGCAGTTGCCCGTGCCAGACGGCCTCGATGCTGTGATCCATGTAACCATCAAGGCCGTCGGCGCCGAAATCGGCGGCATCAGCTATGCGGAGCTGCGGCCGGCAACGCCTTAGCCAACCTACCAGGAGAACACGTTATGGCCCAATTTCAGATCCTTTACTGGCACGACATCCCCCTGCAGGTGCGCAGCCGCGAAGGCGGCGAGCGCGCCAATGCAAACCTGCCGCCCCGCTTCCAGGAAGCCATCGACGCCGCTGCCATGCTGGCTGGCCTGACTGACGACGACGCCTACACCGATGGCCTGCACTGGAGCGAGCCCCAGGAGCGCCCTGGTTCGCCTGACGATGTGGCCGCCTTCGTGTCCGACGAGATCGACCTGCAATACCCGATCATCGATTGGCGCAAGACGGCGGCTGCGCTCAGGAAGTGACAGGTGGCAGATAGCAGGTGGCAAGTGCGAGGACGTCAGGTGTGACGGATCACGTCCAATAAAGCCCCCATCACATCAGTCAAATCGCTGATCGCGTCGGCCGCCCGCGCCTGCCCGGCGCCGATCAGCACGGTCGGCGTCAGGTTCTCGGTGTGGCCGCGGGCCCGAATGTCCTCGATGTTGCCATGGTCGCTGACGATAGCCACCAGCGTCTGCTCCAGGTCGACCGCGGCCAGCAGACCGCCCAGAAACGCATCGATGTCTTGCAGAATCACGATGCTGGCATCCAACCCGCCGCCGTGGCCCACCACGTCGGTGGCCCAGTTGTCGAAGAAAACCAGGTCGTTGCTGGCCGAGAGTGAAGCCAGCACGCGGCCGGCTTCGGCTGGCGTCCACAGCGGCATGTCAGGATACCCCATGCCCCGCCAGCCGGCGTTGGTCAGGTCGACGCTCAGCGCCTGGCCGGCCAGCAAATCCTCAGCCGTGCGCAGGCGCAAGCCAGCCGCCTGGGCTGCGTGAGGGAAGGCGCCGTGCAACCGCTTGCCGCGCGCCACTGCGTCGAAATAGCCCTGAGGATAGGCGTTGGCGAAAGCCACGGAACGCCCCTCAGCCAACACGCGGGTGAAAAGCGTCGGCCCCTCCAGCATGGCGCGCAGGTCGGCGTTAGGCCGCGGGCCGAAGTGCCCGCCAATCATGAGCGGCGCGTTGCGGCCGGTGAGCAGGGCAGTCTGGCCTGTAGCGCTCTGCGGCCGACCAGGCACTCCCAGCCCGGCGTCGGTAGGAACCATCGTCGCGCCGGCCGCGTCGATCCGTCCGCTGCCTGCCACCAGCCGCCGCCCGCCCAGCAGGGCGGTTAACACCGGCAAGCGAGCCGCCGCCAACGGATTCACCTGCGGGTCATTATCGCCCAGCCCGACGCCGTCCAAAAACACAACCACAACACGCGTCATTCGTTACACCTCTCGCCATGACACGGCTTACCGGGTTCCATCTGCCGTCTCCCGGATCGCCTCGTAGCCTGCAAAGTCCTGGCCGATGAAGTTGAGCAACACCTGGGCAAAGGCCGCGGGGCGCTCCAGCATCGGTGTGTGGCCGCAGCCGCGCAGCACTTCCAGGTTGTTGGCGCCGGGAATCGACAAGAGCAGATCGGTCTGCACGCTGCGCTCGACGATCTGGTCGCGGTCGCCCCAGACCAACAACACGGGCAGTCGCAACTGCCGCAACGCTTCGGACTCCAGCCGCCACTGCTGCAAAGCCAGGGCGGCGGCGCTGAAGGCGGCCGGCGCCTGCGTTTGAGCGTCGTCTACCAACTGCTGGAAGACGGGGTCGGGCGCATGGGCCGGCATGATACTGGCCAGTGCCTGCGCAAGCAGGCCACGGTCGGCGCGCATCTGCTCCAGCAGCGCGTAGCCCTCCGGCGGGGTCGGCGTGCCCTGCGGCGCGGGCGTGCTCACCAGGGTCAACGAACGCAGCCGGCCAGGGGCGGCGACGGCATAGGACAGCGCCACGGCCGCGCCCAGCGAATGACCGACCAGATCGATATTCCACAAGTCCAACCCGTTGATCAGCTCGGCCAGCGCAGCGGCCAGCCGCTCGACGCTATAGCTGGCAGGATCATCAGGCCGGTCAGAGCGGCCACAGCCGGGCAGATCAAGGGCGTAGCAAGTGAAGTGCTCGTCCGGCAGCAGCGCCCGCACAGGCTGCCACCAACGGCTGCTGGCAAAGCCGCCATGCACCAGCACCACGGGCTGCGGGCCGGCGCCGCTTTGCTGGTAGTATAGCCGAAGCGTGGACGTTGTGACGTAAGGCATGTTACCTCGTAGGCTGGGACGTCAGACATGACACTTCTGCGGAAGAAATGTCATGTCTGCGGCGAGCTGGCGCGCTGCAAGAAATCAAGCAGCAACGGTTCAAACAGATGGGGCGCTTCGATGTGCGGGCTGTGTCCGACGCCGGGCAGAACGACCAACTCGCCCTGCGTGCGCTGGGCGACCATAGCTGAATGCTGCACTGAAAAATAGGGGTCGCCAGCGCCATGCACCACCAACACTGGACAGCGCACCTGCGCCAGTTCGCCGGACACATCCCAGGCCCAGAAGGCCGGGTCGCACCAGCGATCATGCCAGCGCTGCACCACCTGTCTGGCGCGCAGGCCATGGTGGCGCGCCAGCGAGGCCTGCAGATCGGGCGAGGCCGCCACCTCGGCGGCGAACTGCTCGATCGCGTCCGGACAGCGCGGGACCTCGACGGCCACGTGGGGCGACTCGGCCAGCACCGCGGCGACCCGCTGCGGATGGCGCGCGGCTGCCAGCAGGGCAATTGTCGCGCCGTCGCTGTGACCCACCAGCGTGGCGTGTCCGATGTCCAGCGCATCCAGCAGGCTGATCAAGTCGGCCACATCCTGGTCGAGGTAGTCGAGCGGCCACGCATCTAACCATGACGACTGGCCAAAACCGGGCCGGTCGTAAGCCGTTGCGCGCAACCGTTCGGCCAGCACAGGCAGTTGTTTGCGCCAGCTTCGTACGTTGCCGATGGCGTGGTGCAGCAGCACGATGTCGGACCCGGCGCCTGCCTGCTGGAGGTGGAGGGTAGCATGCGGCAAATGACAGATGGTCATAGACGCTCGATCTAGCCCGCGCCCTGCAAAAATGCCAGCACACGAGGGTGGAAACGCTGCGGGTCTTCCAAGTGGACGGGATGGCCCAGCCCAGGCCAGACTTCGAAGCAGCAGTTCGGGATGCGTTGGGCAAGCTGGCGCGCCAGGTACTCGGGATTGCCCTGGTCGTGCTCCCCGTTGATCAACAACACGGGGCAGCGAATCTCGTGCGCCCGGCCCAGGCTGACGTCGCCGCCGGCCGCCACGATGGCGCCTATCGCTGCCGACCAGCCCTCGACCATCGGCGCCAGCGACTCTGCGCCGTGCAGATCGACGATCCGGGCCCGCAGGCCAGGCCGCCGCTCATCCAGCTCGGCCAGCGCCACCTGACTCTCGGCGATGGCGTTGATCTCGGGGCCGAAACCGCCGATCACGCCCCAGGCCGTGACGCTGCGCGCCAGGTCGGGCCGCTCGATGGCCACCAATAGCGCCGACTCGCCGCCGTCGGAGTAGCCCAGCACGTGGGCGCGTGCGATGCCCAGCGCGTCCAGCAGCGCGGCCGCGTCCAACGCATCCTGCACGTAGAAGTCGGCCGGGAACAGCCGCGGCTTCGGCTCAGAGCGGCCATAGCCGCGCAGATCAGGGGCCAGGACGCGGTAGAACTGGCTGAAGAAGTCGATCTCTGCTGCCAGGTCAGCGCGCGCTGTGCCGGTGTAGCCGTGCAGCAGCAGCATGGCGTCTCCCTGGCCCGCATCTTCGTACCACAACTGTTGTCCGCGTATAAATGCAAACGGCACGGTCAGTATCCTTTGCCAGCAGTCTAGCGATCGACGATCCAGCCCTGCCCTTGCAGCCGGCTGATCAGCCGTTCGCTGCTGGGCTTGATGCGGATGCCGGCCTGCGGGCGGTCGCCTTGCCAAACCAACGGCGCAGGCGCAGCGCAGCTTCGTCGGCCAGGGTACAAGCAAAGTCGTGATAGGAAGCAAGTTCCGCGTTCGTAGCTGTCATCCATCCTTGCTGGGAGAGATCGTGTCGCCCCACCGCTGGTTTGACTGTGTCACAACAAAAACCAACGGGCGCACCGTCTGCCTATTGTACCAGATGATGCGCCCGTCTGCAATGCGGAAAAGCGGGAATCGCTAGATCAACATCTCCACACTCAAGGCCACGCCCTCGCCGCCGCCCAGGCAGAGGGTGGCCAGGCCGGTCTTGAGGTTACGCTGGCGCAGCGCGTGCAGCAGGGTGACGAGGACGCGCGCGCCGGAGCAGCCGATGGGATGGCCCAGCGCCACGGCCCCGCCGTTGACGTTGACCTTGTCCCAGTCCATGCCCAGCGCGCGGCCGTCGGCGATGGTCTGGGCGGCAAAGGCCTCGTTGACCTCGAACAGGTCAAAGTAGTCGATACCGACGCCCAGCCGGTCCATCAGCCGGCGCACGGCGAAGATGGGAGCCGTGAAGATCTCCAGCGGTTTGACAGCCGCCTGGGCGTAGCCGGTGATGCGGGCCAGCGGTTGGATGCCCAACTCGGCGGCCTTGCTGGCGCTCATCACCACCAACGCGGCCGCGCCGTCGCTGATGGGCGGCGCGTTGCCGGCTGTGACCGTGCCGCCGGCCTCGAACGCGGGCTTAAGCCTGGCCAGCGCCTCCAGGCTGGTCTCCCAGCGCGGGGTCTCGTCGGTGTCGAACAGCACAGGCGGGCCTTTGCGCTGCGCGATGGGCACCGGGACGATCTCTTCCTTAAAACGGCCAGCATCCATGGCGGCCAACGCGCGCAGATGGCTGCGCACGGCCAGCTCATCCTGGTCTTCACGGGAGACGCCGTACTCGCGCGCGACCCACTCGGCCGAGCTGCCCATGTGGTGATTCTCGAAAGCGCACCACAGGCCGTCGTGGATCATGCCGTCGATCATTTCGGCGTTGCCCATACGGTAGCCGGTGCGGGCCTTGGTAAGATAGTAAGGCGCCAGGTTCATGCTCTCCATACCGCCAGCGACAAACACATGGCCATCGCCGGAGCGGATGGCCTGGCTGGCCAGCATGACCGCCTTGAGGCCGGAGCCGCAGATCTTATTGATGGTGGTGGCGCCGACGCTGACCGGCAAGCCGCCGGCGATGCCAGCCTGGCGGGCCGGCGCCTGGCCTTCGGCAGCCTGCACCACATTGCCCATCAGCACCTCATCGACCAAGGCGCCGTCGATGCCGGCCCGCTCCACCGCGGCCCGAATAGCGATGCCTCCCAGCTCGACCGCGGGGATTGTGCTCAACGTTCCCTGGAAGCGCCCGATAGGCGTCCTTGCGCCGCTAACGATCACAACTTCGGGGTAGTCCATAGAGTCCTCCTTGACTTGGACCAAGTGACAAGAAATCGACTGTGCGATTGGCGACTACCAGGCACAAGGGCGATTGCTGGAGCGCCGGACGCTCTTGGCTGGGTAGTTGTTCACAATTTAGCATGCTTGACGCGATGTGTCAAACAAACAAAGCCAGTGCGGCAGTGTGGGGACTTGCTTCACGCCATGCGGGGTGCTATAATACCGCCACTATTTTCAAGGAAGGTCTGACGCAAAAGCGTGGCATTGGATAACCAACCATCCGAGACTCAACCCACGAGTCCTGTAATCTCCTCATCCGCCAGTTCATGGGAACCGGTCGATCCGCATCTGGCTCCTGCGCGCTCAGATGAACCTACGCCTGAGCCGGAGGCGTCCTCCACAACCTGGAAATCTGTCGCGCTTGAACTGCTGGAGACCATCGTCCTGACGCTGGTGATCTTCCTGCTGGTGCGCACGGTGATCCAGAACTTCCGCGTGGAGGGGATGAGCATGGAACCGAACTTCCACGACGGACAGTTCCTGCTGATCAACAAGCTGAGCTACCGCCTGGGCGAGCCGCAGCGCGGCGACGTGATCGTTTTTCGCTACCCGCTGGATACCAGCCGCGATTTCATCAAGCGTGTGATTGGCCTGCCGGGCGAGACGGTGGAGATTCGCGGCGGCCAGGTCTTCATCAACAACCAGGCCATCGACGATCCGGCGACGGTCAACCAGGCCGGCTACAACCTGGCCCCCACCGTGCTGGGGCCCGAGGAGATGTTTGTTCTGGGCGACAACCGGCCTAACTCCAGCGACTCGCATAGCTGGGGCACCGTGCCGCTGGACCTGATCATCGGCAAAGTGGTGCTTTCCTACTGGCCGCCCGAAGACTGGGGCCTGATCCGCCACGGCATGGCCGACCCTGGCTACAACCCGGAAGGCACCTGACGATGGCCTCCCCTCCCAGCGAAGCAGAAATCCGCGCCATCGTGCGCAATGCCTTGCAGCGCCTGCTGCCTGACCTGGCCGCTGCGCCAACGGCCGCGCCGCCCGCGGCCAGCCGCCGGCCGGTCATCGACGCAGAAGACGTAGCAC
>JBAQCH010000333.1:0-17124 GCA_049294015.1 Anaerolineae bacterium | reverse complement strand
TGTCGAAAGCGCGAAAATCAGCCCACCCCTTCAGCCCCAACACCTTGGTGATGGCGGCCGTCAGGGTCGTCTTGCCGTGATCGATATGGCCAATGGTGCCAACGTTAACGTGTGGCTTGGTTCGCTGGAATACTTGCTTTGCCATGCGAATGCTCTCCTCTTTGTTTCCGCGGCCAGCTCACCAATTGTTACGCTGGCTGCGATGGTGCGTTTTTCGACGCTAGTTTCCGTTAAGTGTACTGCTCTTAGACAACGAAGAACCCGAAGCAGCCACACGCACGTGGTACTTCGGGTCATTCCCGAGTACTTCACTCTGCGCAGGCGCCCATCGAATCTGTGCCATTGACACAGACGGGGCACCCAATGCCATCCGGGATAGGCTTATACACTCCGGCGGCAACTCGAAGAGTATAACATAGAATGAAAGACGCTCCAAATTTCCAACGCGTCTTTTTTTACTTGCCAAGCTTCGTTACGCCGTGCTAAGCCTCGCCGCGCACCCGCTTGGCGACCTCCGGACTGACCGGTTCGTAGTGGTCAAATTCCATGCTGAAGGTGCCGCGCCCTTGGGTGTTGGAGCGCAAGGTGGTCGCGTAGCCGAACATCTCTGCCAGGGGAATGCTGGCGTGAATCGCCTGCAAGCCCTGTGAGTGCGGCTCCATCCCTTCGATGCGGCCGCGCCTGGAACTGGCGTCGCCGATAACGTCACCCGCGTAGTTGTCCGGCACCACGATTTCGACCTTCATCATCGGCTCCAGAAGGATGGGGCCTGCACGCTGCACGCCCTCGCGCAACGCCATGGAGCCGGCGATCTTGAATGCCAACTCCGAGGAGTCTACCTCGTGATACTTGCCGTCGATCAATTGCGCCTTGACATCGACCAAGGGATAGCCTGAGCTGCCGCCAGCCTCCATGGCTTCGCGCACACCTTGCTCCACCGCTGGGATAAACTCCTTAGGAATCACGCCGCCAACGGTCTTGTTCTCGAATATGAAACCCTCGCCCTGGGGCATCGGCTCCAGCCGCAACTCGACCACGCCAAACTGGCCGCGGCCGCCGCTCTGGCGCACGAAACGCGCTTCATGTTCCACAGTGCGGGTGATCGTCTCGCGGTACGAGACCTGGGGCCGGCCCACGTTGGCGCGCACACCGAATTCCCGCATCATGCGGTCGATCAGCACGTCCAGGTGCAGCTCGCCCATGCCCTGAATCAAGGTCTGGCCCGTCTCGTTGTCGTAGCGCACGCGGAAGGTGGGGTCTTCCTCGGCCAACCGCTGCAAAGACTGGCTGAGCTTGTCTTGATCTGCCTTGGTTCTGGGCTCGATGGCGATGGAAATGACCGGCTCCGGGAAGGAAATGGTTTCCAGAATGATCGGCGCGCTGGCGTCGCTGATCGTCTCACCGGTGAAGGTATGCTTCAGGCCAAGCACGGCGGCGATATCGCCCGCGCCCACCTTGGTCATCTCCTCGCGCTGGTTGGCGCGCATGCGCACCAGTTGGCCAATGCGCTCTTTCTTTTCCTTGTTGGCGTTCTGATAGGTGCTGCCGTTGACCAGTGTGCCCGAATAGATGCGCACATAGGCCAACCTGCCCATGTACGGATCAGTGACGATCTTGAAGCACAGCGCAGCCAGCGGGCCGTTCGGGTCGGCGGTGCGCTCTTCTTCCTTGCCGGTGTACGGGTTGACGCCAACCATGGCCGGAATATCCAGCGGCGATGGCAGATAGTCGACGACAGCATCCAACAACGGTTGCACGCCCTTGTTGCGCAGCGCCGTGCCACACAAGACCGGCACCAGCTTCGAGCTGATGGTGGCCGCGCGCAGAGCAGCCCGCAGCTCCTCGTTGCTGATCGGTTCACCCTCCAGATACTTGTGCAGCAGGTCATCATCGGTCTCGGCAATCGCCTCGACCAGCCGTTCCCGATGCTCATGCATCAACTCGATCATATCGGCCGGCACATCAATGACCTCGGGCTTGGCGCCCAGTTGATCGGTGAACACCCATGCCTTCTGTTCGATCAGGTCCACAACGCCGCGAAACGAATCTTCGATGCCGATGGGGAGCTGGATCGGGATGGGGTGGCCGTTCAGCCGCTCGACGATCATGCCCACGGTGCGCCAGAAGTTTGCGCCCATGCGATCCATCTTGTTGACGAAGCAGATACGCGGCACGTTGTAGCGGTCAGCCTGGCGCCAAACGGTTTCAGACTGCGGCTCCACGCCCGCAACGCCGTCGAAAACCACCACGCCGCCGTCCAACACGCGCAGGCTGCGCTGCACCTCGGCTGTGAAGTCGATGTGGCCAGGCGTGTCGATCAGGTTGATCTGGTATTCGCGCCATGAGCTGGTGATGGCTGCAGCGGTGATGGTGATGCCGCGCTCGCGCTCCTGCTCCATCCAGTCGGTGACCGTTGTGCCTTCGTCGACGTTGCCCAGGCGATAAGTCGTGCCGGAGTAGAAGAGAATACGCTCAGTCGTTGTGGTTTTGCCCGCGTCGATGTGGGCGATAATGCCGATGTTGCGAATAAAACGCAGGTAGTCGTTATCTGCCATAGGGTGCTCTGCTTGTCATACTCAGGTGTCGAACGCTGAAGTCGTCTCTGAAGACAAAGACAGACGGCTGGTGTTTCCAGCCGTCCGTCGAAACCACAAGTGAATGTGGAAACTTCGCCAGCGGTCCTAACGGGTTCCGAAGCGATAGTGCGCGAACGCACGGTTGGCTTCGGCCATCTTGTGCGTATCTTCCTTCTTCTTGATGGTGTTGCCGGTGTTGTTGGCAGCATCCAGCAGCTCGGCCGCCAGCTTCTGGGCCATAGACTTGCCCGAGCGCTTGCGGGCGTTGGCGATCAGCCAGCGATGCGCCAGCGCCTGCCGGCGGGCGGGCTCCACTTCCATGGGAACCTGGTAGGTGGCGCCGCCAACCCGGCGAGGCTTGACCTCGACCATGGGCGAAGCGTTTTGGATGGCGTGCTCAAACACCTCGATCGCGGGCTTGCCTGTGCGCTCAGCGATGATATCCAGCGAGCCGTAAACCACGGCTTGGGCGGTGCTCTTCTTGCCGTCGTACATGATCCGATTGATGAACTTGGCCAGTTGGGCGTTGTTGTATTTCGGATCAGGCGCAATTGCGCGGATCGGAGCCTGATTGCGTCGCATGGGCTTTCTCTCCTGCTACTTTTTCTTTGCCACGGGTGCAGCGCCGGGCTTCGGCCGCTTAGCGCCATATTTGGAACGACCACGGCGGCGCTTGTCGACGCCGGTGCTGTCCAGAGCGCCACGCACGATGTGGTAGCGCACGCCCGGCAGGTCCTTGACACGACCGCCGCGCACCAGCACCACCGAGTGCTCCTGCAAGCGATGGCCTTCGCCAGGAATATAGGCCGTAACCTCAAGACCGTTGGTCAGGCGCACGCGCGCGATCTTGCGCAGCGCCGAGTTAGGCTTCTTGGGCGTGGTTGTGCGAACCTGGGTGCAGACGCCGCGCTTCTGGGGAGACCCCTTGGGCATGCGGTTGGTTCGGGACCGCAACGTATTGCGTGTGAACTGCAGGGCCGGCGCCTTCTCTTTGTTAGGCTTGGGCGTGCGGCCATGACGAACGAGTTGGTTGATAGTAGGCAACTTAGTCTCCCTGATACGTACTATATCTCAGGCGCCTTGACGCCTTCGTCTCAGATGAAAAGTCTCTTATTAGAAATCGCACGCGTAGGCCGGACCGTTACTGCGGATCCGGCCTACGCTGGGTCATTCTAACACAAGACCTGCGCAGGGTCAAATCACAACCTGCGGGCTATTCGTCGTCGTAGTCCATGTCCGAGTAATCGTCCAGCGTGGGCAATTGGCCCAGCAGGCCAAAGGAGTCAGCAAACTCCATATCGCGCGAGTTGAGCAGCTCATCGTCGTACTCGCCTGGCTCTTCACCGTCCAGATCGTACTCGTCGTCGTATTCGTCCATGGCTTCACCGACCAGGTGGCGCATCTTGCGCATCCCGAAACCGGTCCCCACAGGGATCAGCTTGCCGATGATGACGTTCTCCTTCAAGCCACGCAGATGATCGACCTTGCCCCGTACCGCGGCATCGGTCAGCACGCGTGTAGTCTCCTGGAAGGAGGCTGCGGCCAGGAAGCTTTCGGTGTTCAGCGAAGCCTTGGTCACGCCCAGCAGCACCGTGTCAGCCCGGGCCGGCTGGCCGCCGCGCGCCGTGATCTCTTCGTTGGCCTGCTCGAACTCGAAGCGATCCACCAACTCACCGGGCAAGTACTCGCCGTCGCCTGCGCTACGGATCTGAAGCTTGCGCAGCATCTGGCGGATGATCACTTCGATGTGCTTGTCGTGAATGCCAACGCCCTGGGAGCGATAGACCCGCTGCACTTCTTCCATCATATACATCTGGCAGGCTTCGGGTCCCTGGATGCGCAACACCTCCCGCGGGTTCTTGGATCCCTCGGTCAGTTGTGTGCCAGCCTCGACCTTGTCGCCGCGATCGACACGCAGACGGGCTGAAGGCGGAATGGCCTGCTCCCATTGATCAGTTTCCTCGCGCCGCACAATCGCTGTGATCGCGCCGTCGTCCTGCCGATCGATGAACACGTTACCATCGGTGCCAGCCAGGACCGGCCGATCGTCGCCCAAGCGCGCCAGAATTGTGTCTTCCTGAACCCGGTCGCCATCGTTGACGATCATCGCCGCCTCGGCTGGAATCTCGTGCTGGCGGCGGATGATGCGGCTGTTGGTCACCTTGATCATGCGCTGCTCGCCGGCCCAGTAGACATCCACCACGCCGTCGATCTCGCTGATGACAGCCTCGCCCTTGGGTGTGCGCGCCTCGAACAGCTCTTCGACGCGCGGCAGACCCTGCGTGATGTCCTCGCCGCCGGCCACACCACCGGTATGGAAGGTGCGCAGCGTGAGCTGGGTGCCCGGCTCGCCGATGGACTGCGCTGCGATGATGCCCACGGCCTCGCCTGGCTGCACCATCGTGCCGCGCGCCAGATCACGCCCATAGCACTTGCGGCACAGACCAACCCGCGTTTCGCAACGCAGCGGTGAGCGCATCAGCGCCTGCTTCACGCCGGCCTCGATGATGAGATCGACATCGCTCTCCTCGATCAGGAGGTCGCGCTCGATCAACACCTCACCAGTTCGGGGATCGGTGATCGGCGCGGCCGTCAGCCGGCCCACCAACCGCTCGCCGAACTTCTCGCCGATGGAGCGGCTGGCCTCGTCGGTGATCCAGACGCCGGCCATCGTGCCGCAGTCTTCGTCGGTGATGATCACATCCTGGGCGACGTCCACCAGACGGCGGGTCAGATAGCCCGCGTCGGCCGTGCGCAGGGCGGTGTCAGCCAGACCCTTGCGCGCGCCATGGGTGCTCAGGAAATACTCCAGCGAGGTCAAGCCCTCACGGAAGTTCGAGCGGATGGGCAGGGCGATGATACGTCCCGAAGGATCGGCCATCAAGCCGCGCATGCCGGCCAACTGGCGGATCGGAGTCACGCCGCCCTTGGTTGCGCCGCTGGTCGCCATCGCGCCGATGCCCTCCAGCGGATCCAACTGCTCGCGCACAGCCTGCGTGATATCGTCGGTGGCCCGCGTCCACAGCTCGACTACCCGGTTGTACTGCTCGTCCTCGGTGATCAAACCGCGGCGATACTGGCGTTCGGCCTGCTCCACCTCTTTGGTGGTACGCTCAAGGATTTCGGCCTTGATCTCAGGCACCTGGATATCGCTGACGGCGATGGTAAAACCGCTCTGCGTGGCATAGCGGAAGCCCATCCCCTTGATCACGTCGACCATGTCAGCCGTGGCTTCCTGGCCCAACAGCTCATAGCACTCGCCGACCAGGTTGTTGACGGCCTTCTTCTCCATTACCTCGTTGACAAACTGCAACTCGGCCGGCAGGCCCAGGTTGAAGATCACCCGGCCAGGCGTGGTCTCGATCAGGCGATTGGCCGGCCAGCGGTTGGACGAATAGCCGTGAACACGCAGTTGGCGCTTCAGCTCTTCCAAACCCTTGACGCCGAAGTCTTTGACCTCGTCGATGAACTTGCGGTCATTCTTGCGCGCCAGCCGGTCCAGAACCTGGCCGACGCTGGTGATGCCGGCAGCCTGCAGCGCCTCCAGCACACGCTCGCTCAGTTCCATCGTCTCCAGGCTGACATCGTCCAAAGGCGACGTGAAGCGGGTCTTGATCATTGCCCGGATATCGACGTGGCGCAAGCTGTAGGCCATCAGCACTTCATCGAAGCCGGTGAAAACCTTGCCTTCACCCTTGGCTCCCGGCTGAACCGTCGTCATGTAGTACACGCCCAAGACCATGTCCTTAGAGGGGCCAACGATCGGCTCGCCGCTGGAGGGCTTGAGCAGGTTGCGGCTGGACAGCATCAACTCGCGTGCTTCGCGCACCGCCATTTCGCTCAGCGGCACATGCACGGCCATCTGGTCGCCGTCGAAGTCGGCGTTGAAGGCAGCGCACACCAGGGGGTGAAGCTGGATAGCATTGCCCTCGATCAGCACTACCTCAAAGGCCTGAATACCCAGGCGGTGCAGCGTTGGCGCACGGTTCAGCAGCACAGGCCGCTCGCGAATGATATCATCCAGCACGTCCCAGACGGCCGGATCGATACGATCGACCATGCGTTTGGCGCTTTTGATGTTGTGCGCGTGGTTGTGTTCCACCAGGCGACGCATCACGAAGGGCTTGAACAATTCAAGCGCCATCTTCTTGGGCAGACCGCACTGGTTCAGTTTCAGCGTGGGACCGATGACGATGACCGAACGGCCCGAGTAGTCCACGCGCTTGCCCAGCAGGTTGCGGCGGAAACGGCCCTGCTTGCCCTTGAGCATATCGGACAGCGACTTGAGCTTGCGCTTGCCGCTGCGGCTGACCGCGCGGCCGCGCCGGCCGTTGTCGATCAAGCTGTCTACGGCTTCCTGAAGCATGCGCTTCTCGTTGCGCACGATGACGTCAGGCGCGCCCAGCTCCAGCAGACGGCGCAAGCGGTTGTTGCGGTTGATCACGCGGCGGTACAGGTCGTTCAGGTCTGACGTGGCAAAGCGGCCGCCGTCAAGCTGCACCATGGGCCGCAGGTCCGGCGGGATCACCGGCAGCACGGTCAGGATCATCCACTCTGGCCGGTTGCCCGACTTGCGGAACGATTCGACCACCCGCAACTGCTTGGCGGCCTTCTTGCGGCGCTGCTTGGAACGCGTGCTCTTGATCTCGTGGCGCATCTCCTTGGCCATCTGGTCCAGGTCCATGCCGGCGACGATCTTACGGATCGCCTCGGCGCCCATATCGGCCTCGAAGACATTGCCCCAGCGCTCGGACAGCTCACGGTAGTGATTCTCCGACAGCAACTGCCGCTCACGGAGCGACTTGAGCTCCATCAGCTCGTCTTCCATCTCCTGGCGCAGTCGATCCGCCTTGCCGTCCCGCTCCGCCTGGATCACCATGATCTCCTGGTCGGCGTTCTGACGTTCCAGGTCGCGCTTGCTGCTGACCAGATCGGTCAGACGGCGGCGTTCGTCGGCCAACAGCGAGTCGACCTCGCTCAACTGCTCCTGTACCAGCTCGTTGAGCCGGTCCAGCAGGCTGCGCTGGACGATCTCGCCCTTGGCCAGCAGCGGCGCCTCGGACCAGGACAAACGAATGTCATCTTCCGTGGCCTTGCCGATGCGATTCTCCAGGCGCGTGGTCAGATTGCGTGCTTCGTTGATCAGCGTGTTGGACTGCTGCTCAAGCTGGGCGGCGAAGCGGGCCAGGCCCTCTTCCAGCTCATGATCCAGGCGCAGCAAGGCCTGATCGCGCCGTTCCTCCAACTCCAGAATACGCGTATCGAACTCGCCATCCAGCTTGGAGAGGCGCGCGGTCAGGTCGCGCTCGTGGCGTTGGATGGTGCGGCTGCGCGCATCTTCGTCCACCTCGGTGATGACATACTGGGCGAAGTACAGCACCCGCTCCAGGTTGCGCGGTGAGATGTCAAGCATCAGGCCCAAGCGGCTCGGCACGCCCTTAACGTACCAGATGTGGCTGACAGGGCTGGCTAGCTCGATGTGGCCCATGCGTTCGCGGCGCACGCGGCTGGGCGCCACCTCGACGCCACATTTATCGCAGATGATGCCCTTGTAACGCACGCGCTTGTACTTGCCGCAATAGCACTCCCAATCCTTAGTGGGACCGAAGATGCGCTCACAGAACAGGCCATCCCGCTCAGGTCGCAGCGTGCGGTAGTTGATCGTCTCCGGCTTGAGAACTTCGCCATAGCTCCACTCGTGGATATGCTGGGGCGAGGCCAGGGAAATCCTGATGGCATCAAAATCGTTTACTTCCACGGTACACCTCTCTCAGGGAGTGTCAAGTGAGACGCGCCAGGTATCAGGTGTCAGGTGTGACTTGAAACTTGACACTTGATACATGGCACTTGGCACGTGACGCCTTATCTGCCAGCCATCGGGCCGGGAACACTGATGCTGAAACCCAACTTGGGCAACTGCTCATCGCTCTCGTCCCTGCCAAACTGGATGACCTCATCCTTCTCGTTGATTACTTCGACCGACAGCCCCAGGGACTGTAGCTCCTTGACCAAAACGCGGAAGGACTCAGGCACGCCAGGCGCAGAGATGGTCTCGCCCTTGACGATCGCTTCGTAGGTCTTGACGCGGCCGGTCACATCATCGGACTTGACGGTCAACATCTCCTGCAAGGTATAGGCGGCGCCATAGGCCTCCAGGGCCCAGACCTCCATCTCACCGAAGCGCTGACCGCCGAACTGAGCCTTGCCGCCCAGCGGCTGCTGCGTCACCAACGAATAGGGTCCAGTCGAGCGGGCATGGACCTTGTCCTCGACCAGGTGAGCCAGCTTGAGCATGTTCATCACGCCCACGGTCACAGGCCGGTCATAGGCTTCGCCTCCCATGCCATCATGCAGGGTCATCTTGCCGGTAGTGGGCAATGCCATATCCCGGCTGATAGCCTTGCGCACGGCCTCTCGCTCGATCGCCTCATCACTCAGAGCGGAGATCCGATCCATGGCATCGTAGATTGCCTGACGATCCAGCGCGCTGTCCTCGACCCCGCGGTAGCCGGCCCGCACGGGAGGCATACCCACGGACGCAGCATCGCTTTCACCCGGCTCCATAGCCTCGTCAGACACGTAGGTGGCCACACGCATCTCGTCGCGCACCACCTGCTTGAGCCACTCGCGCAGGCACACACGCCGCGCATTCTCGTTGATGCGCTGCCTGTCGGCCAGCGACAACGCCGTGTAGTCTTGCTCGGCGACGATGATGCTGTCGGGATCATACCCTTGGGGCGCTTCGCGCAGCCATTCACGCAACAGCGCAAGGCGAGCGTAGGATTGATCGTAGTAAACGCGCTCGGAGTCATAGCCACGCTCGCCCAGCCATTCGGTCAGATAGAGCGAACGCAACTCGTCGTCGTGGACGATAGTCTCCGAGTCCATAATGCTCTCTTCAGCCCAAATCCACGCGCGCTTGGTGGCCTTCTCCCACGCCCGGCCCATCAGCCAGGCCCGGGCCAGCTCGGCCTCGATCTCGTCCTCGCGCGCGCCGTCGAACACGGGAGTCTCAGCATAGAAGCCCAGTTCCTTGGCAGCCCAGCCCAGATGCACTTCCAGCACCTGGCCGATGTTCATACGGCCTGGCACGCCCAGCGGGTTGAGGATCATATCGACAGGGGTGCCGTCTTCAAGGAAGGGCATATCCTGCACAGGCACGACCCGGGAGATGACGCCCTTGTTACCGTGACGGCCCGCCATCTTGTCGCCCTCGGTGATCTTGCGGCGCTGGGCCACCATCACTCGCACCATCTTCTCCACACCCGAGGGCAGGTCGCGATGGTCATCGCGGTTGAACACCTTGATATCGACAACCTTGCCCTTCTCGCCGTGGGGCAGACGCAGGCTGGAGTCCTTGACCTCGCGCGCTTTCTCGCCGAAGATGGCCCTCAGCAGCTTCTCCTCAGGGGTCAGCTCGGTCTCACCCTTGGGCGTAATCTTGCCCACCAGGATGTCGCCAGGGCCGACCTCCGCGCCGATGCGGATGATGCCTTCCTCGTCCAGGTCTTTGAGCGCGTCCTCGCCCACGTTAGGGATGTCGCGCGTGATCTCTTCGGGGCCCAACTTGGTGTCGCGCGCCTCGGTCTCGTGCTTTTCGATGTGGATTGAGCTGAAACGATCCTCTTGCACCATCCGCTCCGAGATCAGAATCGCGTCTTCGTAGTTGCCGCCTTCCCAGCTTAGGAAGGCCACGACCACATTCTGGCCCAAGGCCAACTCGCCGCGCTCGGTCGAGCTGGAGTCAGCCAGCACGTCGCTGGCCTGGACAATATCGCCCTTGAACACAGCCGGGCGCTGGTCGATGCAGGTGGATTGGTTGGAGCGGTTGAATTTGCGCAACGGGTAGATGCGGCGCGTGCCGTCCTGCTCCAGCACAACGATCTCTGCGCTGGTAGCGCTCAACACCTCGCCGGCCTTCTCGGCCAACACCACCTGACCGCTGTCGCGCGCCGCCCGATACTCCATGCCGGTGCCCACCAGGGGCGCCTCCGGCTTCACCAGCGGCACGGCTTGGCGCTGCATGTTGGAGCCCATCAGCGCGCGGTTGGCATCGTCATGCTCCAGGAAGGGGATCAGCGAAGCAGAAACGCTGACGATCTGCTGCGGCGATACGTCCATATAGTCGATGTGCGTCGGGGTCTCGAACAGGAAGTCCTGGCTGCGTCGGGCTGACACACGCGCCTCGCGGAAATGACCTGTTTCGTCCAGATTGGCGCTAGCTTGGGCGATCGAGTGCCTGTCCTCTTCATCTGCCGTCAGGAAGGAGACGCCTTCGATGGCGCGCGGCAGAATCTTGAAGGTTCTGGGGGCGCCTTCAGGCAAAGCCTGATCGACCAACTGCACAATGTCCGCGTCCAGGATCGTGCCGGTGGTGATGATGGTCTCGCGCGTGGTGGGTTCGATGATCGGTTCAGCCAGCGTCGCGCCAATCATCTCAGGCGACAACAGGTCAGCCTCGTGGATCACCTTGCGATAGGGAGTCTCGATGAAGCCATACTCATTGACGCGGCCGTAGGAGGCCAATGAGCCAATCAGGCCGATGTTGGGACCTTCCGGCGTCTCGATGGGGCAGATGCGGCCGTAGTGGCTGTGATGCACGTCACGCACATCGAATCCGGCGCGCTCGCGGCGCAGACCACCGGGGCCCAAGGCGCTCAGACGGCGTTTGTGGGTCAGCTCCGCCAACGGATTGGTCTGGTCCATAAACTGGCTGAGCTGGCTGCCGCCGAAGAACTCGCGCGTGGCAGCCACCACCGGCCGAATGTTGATCAGCGACAGCGGCGTCACCTGTTCCGGGTCGCGGATCGACATACGCTCCCGCACTACCCGCTCCATACGCAGCAGGCCGATACGCAGTTGGTTCTGGATCAGCTCGCCCACGGTCTTGATGCGGCGGTTGCCCAGATGGTCGATGTCATCAGCCGAATCCACGCCGTTGTTGATGCGGATCATGGTCGCAATGACCTGGATCAGGTCTTCGTTGGTCAGGGTTCGCTGAGCGATAGGAACATTCAAGCCCAGCCGCCGGTTGAGCTTGTAGCGGCCCACCTTGCCCAGATCATAGCGCCGGGGCTCGAACAACAGGTTATGCATGAACTTCTCGGCGTTATCCAGGGTTGGCGGATCGCCGGGACGCAGCTTCTTGTAGAACTCCAGCAGCGCATCATCGCGCGTGCGCGTGTTCATCGGCTCTTTTTCGATGGTCGCAGCCAAATACGGATGATCGGCCATCGTGTCCACATGCTGGAACAAAGAGAATATCTCGTCGTCGTCGCTGTAGCCGATAGCCCGCAGTAGCGTGGTCACGGGTAGCTTGCGCTTGCGGTCCACCTTCACAGAGATCAAGTCGCGCCGTGAGGTCTCGAACTCCAGCCAGGCGCCGCGGCTCGGGATCAGCTTGGCCATGCACAACTCGCGGCCAGTGGTCCGATCCTCGTCCACGGTGAAGTAAACGCCAGGAGAGCGGATCAACTGGCTCACCACCACCCGCTCGGCGCCATTAATAATGAAGGTGCCCGCCTCGGTCATGAGGGGAAAGTCGCCGGTGAAAACATCGGACTCGGAAATCTCGCCCGTGTCGTGATTGCGCAACTGGGCGCGCACCCACATGGGAGCCGCAAAAGTGATGTCGCGCTCGCGGCATTCCTGCTCCGAGTACTTGGGCTCACCGAACCAGAACTCGCCGAAATGCAGCTCCAAATTGCGATTGAAGCTCACAATCGGCGAAATCTCATCGAAGAGCTCGCGCAGCCCCTCGCCCTTGAACCACTCAAACGAGTTGAGCTGGATCTCCGTCAGCCGCGGCAATGGCAACACATTGGGAATGCGGGCATAGCTCTTGCGCTGAATCTGGAAGTTGGAAGTCAATGTCGTACCTCCGTGATCCTGTGCTGGGACCGACTACCCAGCCAGACGTAGTTGGGTGTGCCTAACCCATTAGAACAAAAAGCCAGGCCATGCCTGCAGAGAACTCAACGACGATGTCCTGGCTGCTACCGTGCTTATCTGACGCCGGATGGCGATGATTTCAAAAGCCGATTCACGCGCCGAAAACCCGGACAATAGCCAACCTGAGCCGCATGTCTTGTCAGTGGACATGGGCTTCAAGCGCTAAGGGGGCAATCAGACGGGGTGATAGAGCCCTATTGGTTCGGTTGGGTGCTCTGGATTTGATCCTGCCCGCACCGCAACAGCCAATGCTACCACGCAGCGGCGATTGTGTCAAGTATTCGCTCCCCCATTTCGCGCTGCCGCCGCTGGGTCTTGATCACAGGGCGCACAATTACCATAACCTTAAAATTCGACACAATTGCGGCCAATTTCTCTGAAAACATCTTGTCAAATCGATAGATCGATGATATGATTGCTGAAGTGGGTCAAAGTGGGTCAAAGTGGGGCATCGCTCCTCAACTTGACCCGTCGAGGCCCATCAAGTGGGACAAGTGATCGAACACGTGTTCTGATTTTCTTAACCAAGTGGGACACCCGGTCTCCGCTTATCATCAGGTGTGATCATGTTGATTGGCCAGTACGAACACACGCTAGACAACAAAGGGCGACTGACCTTGCCCTCCGAATATGGCGCAGTACTGGCAGGCGGCGTCGTGCTGACGCGCGGCATGGAAGGCTGTCTCTACCTTTTCCCACACGATGAGTTCGCACGGCTGGGTGATCGCCTGCGCGAGTTGTCGCTGACTGACTCCCGCGCCAGAAAGCTTAGGCGCTGGCTGTTGCCCCAGGCCCACGCCGCCGAACCGGATCGCCAGCGCCGTGTCGTGATCCCCCAGTGGCTGCGCGACGTAGCCGGCATCGCCGACAAGGTCCTGATTGCAGGCATGGACAACTACGTCGAGCTATGGAACCCGGAAAGATGGCGCGAACAAGACCAAATCCTGCAAGCTGAGCTGGACGACGCAGACTTTTTCGCCAGCCTCAACGTGTAGGATGACAACGGCCATGTCCACCGATCTATCCGGGCCGGCTCTCCATCAACCGGACGATGCTATCCCGGCGGCGCCCGCTGACACTGTTCACGTGCCTGTCATGGAGCGAGAAGTGCTCAGCTTCCTGGCGCCGCGACCTGATGGTTGGTATATCGACGGCACGGCTGGCGGCGGCGGCCATTCCTTCGCCTTGCTGGCAGCATCCAGCGCCGCTGAATCGATTGTCAACGGCGGCAGGGTTCTCAGTTTGGATGCGGACCCCCAGGCGGTGCTGCGAGTTCGCCAGCGCTTACAGCCCTTCGGCGAGCGCTCCCTGGTTGTTCAAACCAACTTCCGCCACCTGGCGGCCGCGGCGCACCGGGCTGGCTTTGATCCGGTGGACGGCATCCTGCTGGACCTGGGATTGAGCAGCGACCAACTGGAGTTGGAAGCGCGCGGTTTCGCCCTGATGGCTGATGGCCCGCTGGACATGCGCTTTGATCCGGCGCAGGAGACCAACGCTGCCCATCTGGTCAATACCCTGCCAGAAGACGAGCTGGCTAATCTGATCTACGCTTATGGCGAGGAGCGCCTGTCACGGCGCATCGCGCGAGCCATCGTCCATGCGAGACCGCTCGACAGCACAGGCCAATTGGCGCGGGTCATCGAACGATCCGTAGGCCGGCGCGGCCGCTTACATCCGGCTACTCGCACCTTTCAAGCGCTGCGCATCGCCGTCAACGACGAGCTTGGCGCACTCACCGCTGTACTGCCTCAGGCTGTAGCCCTGCTGCGGCCAGCCGGCCGGCTGGCTGTGATCTCATTCCACTCGCTGGAAGATCGCATCGTCAAGCAGTACATGCAGCGCGAGGCGCAGGATTGCCTGTGTCCCCCTGAAGTGCTGGTGTGCCAGTGCGGCCATCGGGCCAGCCTGCGCCTGGTAACCCGCAAACCGGTCGAAGCGTCACCTGAGGAAATGGCCCGCAACCCCCGCAGCCGCAGCGCCAAGCTGCGTGTGGCGGAACGCTTGTAGTCAACCGCCGGCGAGACGCCCGGATCATAGGCGCCCAGCGCTTCGGCCACGGTGCGCACATAAATATAGGACTCTCTTGCCATGTTGGAAGGCGCCGCTCTCCCTAAACCTCAGAACCGCCCCTCAGCGCGCAGGCTCGCAGGGCGCATCGCGTTGTCGCCGCAGGCGCTACAGGCCATGCTCATCGTCCTGGGCATCGCTCTGCTCACCTTCGTGCTCTATCTGTACGTCCTGCCCAACAGCCAGATCGACGCGGCCCGGGTGCGCATCGCCGATCTGCAAACACAAAAGGCTGCGTTGGAGCGCGAGAATGCTGCCCTGATGCAAGAGATTGCACGCGCGTCAAACCTGACCACGCTGGAGGCCAGGGCCAAAGCGCTTGGCATGGGTCCCACCACCAAGGCAATCTACCTCAATATGCCGGAGCATAACCCAGCCCCGGCCGCCGCGCAGCTCGCCGCCAGCCAGACAGACGCCGCGCTCCAGGATATGCCGACCATGTTGACCGACTGGCTGCGGCGCGATCGCTTGCAGGAGCGGCTGCGCGACCTGCGCTGGAACGTCAGCCAGGCTGTCGAAGCTATCATTCAACGTTTTCAAGACCGGTAGCAGGGTATTCCCGTGACTTCCAGATCATCCACTCCCCGTGCTCGCATTCTCCTGGTGGCCCTGGCGCTTCTGCTGGGGCTGGTGTTGTTGGTGGCGCAACTGGTCCGCTGGCAGGTCGTGCAGCGCGGTGATTTCGTGCCGGCATCGACCAAGGGATCGGTGGCGCAGGCCAGCAGTCCCATCAGAGGTCAAGACCGCGGCGCCATCACCGATATCAACGGCGTGCCGCTGGCCTTCGACACATTCCGCTGGGAAGTGTGGATCGAGCCGCGCCTCACGCCCAGGGGAAGCGAGATGGAGCTGGCCGCAGAGCTCGTTGAACTGCTAGGCCCATCTCTACGGCTGACGCCCGAAGAGCTGGTGCGCACACTGCAGGCCCATGAACCAGGCATCGTGATGCTGACGCGGCAGGGATCGCAGGCGGCCGGAGAGACCATCGCCAGCTGGAAACGGCTGGACATCGGGACCAAGGCGCTGCCAGTGCGCTTTTATCCGCAAGGTTCGCTGGCAGCCCACCTGCTGGGCTTCGTCAACGGCGAGCCGCGCGCCTATTACGGCGTCGAAGAGCGCTACGATGGCTACCTGCGCAGCGTGTCCTCTTCCTTCTTTAGCTCCTACCCGGAAACCCAGGCTTTCTACAAGCAACTGCCCGAAGGTTGGCGCGAGACGCTGCCTTCCCACGTGGGCCAGGACCTGGTGCTGACCATCGACCGCCGCGTGCAATACATCACCGAACGCGTGCTGAGCGAGGCTATCGGCCAGTACCAGGCCAAGTCAGGCACGATTATCGTCATGAACCCGCAGACAGGCGCTATTCTGGCTATGGTCAGCCTGCCCGCCTACGATCCCAACCAGTTCGGCGCCAGCAACCCAGAAGTGCTGGCCGACCCTGCCATCAGCAAACAATATGAGCCTGGCTCGGTGTTCAAGATCATCACCATGGCGGCTGGCATCGACGCCGGCATCATCACGCCCGACACGGTGCTGACCGACACGCTCTCCATCGAGGTGGGCGACCGGCAGATCTTCAACTCGGTCAAGCGCAGCTACGGGCCGGTCACCATCCGTCAGGCGCTGGTGCTGTCCTTGAACATTCCGACGGCCAAGGTCGCCTTGGAACTCGAAGAGGCGCGCTTCTACCAGTACGTCCAGCGCTTTGGCTTTGGCCGGCTCACCGAAGTCGATCTGGCCAACGAGGGCCCTGGCGCGGTCAAAGCGCCTGGCGACAAGCTGTGGAGCCGCTCGGACCTGGCCACCAACGCCTTCGGGCAGGGCCTGGCCGTCACTCCTTTACAGATGGCCACAGCCACCTGCGTCATTGCCAACGGCGGCCTGCTGGTGCGCCCCCACGTGGTCGATACCATGGTCTTCCGTGGACGGCTGGCGCAGCCCGATACGACGCCGGTGCGGCGAGTGATCCGGCCAGCAGCCGCTGCGGCCGTGGCCGACATGATGGTCAGCGTGGTCGAGGATGGCTCACCCAACGCTCGCGTCCCCGGCTACAAGGTTGCCGGCAAGACCGGTACGGCGCAGGTAGCCATCGAGGGCGGCTATCACCCAACCGCCACGATTCATTCGTTTGTCGGCTTCGTGCCGGCCGACGATCCGGCCTTCGTAGCCCTGGTCAAGCTGGACGAGCCCAAAGCTTATCCCTGGGCCGACGGCACCGCAGCCCCAACCTTTGCCCGGCTGGCCTCGCAGCTACTGCCGATGCTGCGGGTGGCGCCGGAAGGGATCGCCAACCGACCATGAAGCTAACCCTGGCGGAGACCTTGCAGGCAGTGAGCAGCGCGTCCCAGCCCGTGATCGGCGGTGGGGCGGCCGCACTGCTCACCAGTGCGGTGATCGACAGCCGGCTGGCTGGGCCTGGCAGCTTGTTCGTAGCGCTGCCCGGCGAGCGCAGCGACGGCCACGCCTACGTCAGCCATGCCTTCAGCCGCGGCGGCCGTGGCCGACATGATGGTCAGCGTGGTCGAGGATG